>JANODF010001010.1:0-6512 GCA_031412555.1 Archangium sp.
GTGCGCGCGGTGGAGAACCTGCTGGGCAACGCGGTGAAGTACACGCGCGCTGGTGTCGAGTTGTCGGTGACGGCCGAAGGTGACGGCGCGGTGATCGTCGTCGAGGACCGGGGCAGCGGCATCCCCGATGCGTTCAAGCCGCGGCTCTTCGAGAAGTTCGGCTCGGTCGAAGCGCGGTCGGGGAGCACGCGTTGTGGCGTGGGGCTGGGCCTGTACATGGTGCGCATGGTGGCGGTGGCGCACGGGGGCAACGTCTCGGTCGCCGACCGCGCTGGGGGCGGGGCGCAGTTTCGGTTGACGCTTTCCGGCCATGAAAAGCCGCTCGCTGCGCACTGACCTCAGGAAGGTGCAGACGGCTGCCGCCGGAGTTCGTACCAGGCCTCGAGCCCGGTGCGCTCAGCGATGCGGACGTCCATCTCGATGCCCATGAAGCGATTCCCGGCGACGAGCATTCCCTGGAATATTTCCGGAAGCCGGCCGGCGTCGTTGAACCACAGGCGGTAGTGCCCCTCGGCGAGGGTCACGTGCTTCGTCTCGACGTAGTTGTTCCCCTGCCGCATCGCGCGACTCATGAAGGTCAGCGCGCGTTCGGGATTCCGGCCGTAGAGCTTGAACAGCGGCATGGTCGCGCGGCCGAGCATGGTGTCGCTGAAGGCGCTGACCTGCAGGTGGCCCACCTCGATGAGCGCTTCGGTGCGAGGCAGGTGTGAGAAGAGCTCGAGGGCGACGAGCTCGAGCGCGTCCTCCATCACGGCGAGTTTGTATGCGGGGTCGAGCGGCTTGCCGAGATCGATGCCCACGGTCTTGATCTTCTGGGTGAGCGAAGGCGTCAGCTTCTCCTTCATCACCCGGAGAAAGAACGACTCGACGACGTGGGAAAACACGAGGTGATGATCAGGAGGGCGGGGCGAACTCACGGATCACCATGCTCCCACATCTTCACCAACGACTTCGGCGGGGTAGGATGGGCGAATGTCGCTCAAGATCGTGATCCAGTTTCCCGCTGGCGTCGAGCGTCTGAGTCCGGGCACTCTCCACGTCGAGAACGAGCGCGGTGAAGTCGTGTTCGGGCCGGTCGCCGCGCTCGGTCGAGCGGACCAGGCGACAGCGGCCGCAAACAACAATCCCTCGCGAGACCCCAGGGAGCCGTACGGGGACACCCCCACCGGCGCCTATCTCCCGGTGGGTTTCACCCTGAAGGCAGATGAGGGGACGTACGGGCCCCACGGCGTCATCATTCTGGATCCCGTCGCCGGTGACGCTGCACAGGCCAAGGCCAATGGTCGCAGTGGACTCTTGATCCACGCAGGCGACGCGCGGCAGAGCAACGGCGAGTTACGTGCGACAAACGGATGTGTCCGCCTCTCCAATACGGCGATGGCGAACTTCATCCGCGTCCTGTCCTACTTCCGTACCGTCGAGAATCGGACGCCAAACCAATGCAGCGTCCTCGACACGTCGACACCGGTCACCGTCACCGAGACAGTTGTCCCCGCGTGCGACAACGCCGGCGGCGATCCACCGCCTCGCTTCTCCATCGAGCCCTGGTCAGCGCTCAGGTGGGTCCCTGAAAGCCCCGGCGTGATTGACGCGCGCGAGTTCCTCGACCGGGTACTTCTTCCAACTCGCCCCGTTCAGGCCCCGCCTCTCTCGTCGAGTGGTCCCCCAGGTCGCCTGCCCGACCCACCACCGGGGGGCCCGGTTCCGAGGCCACCGGCAGACCCGAAACCCCCGAGGGCGTCACCACCGCCGGCACCCAGGCCGATGCCGCAGCCGAGTCCACGGCCGTCACCGTTTGACCCTGGCATACCGCGGGGACCGCCACCCAGGCCCTCTCCTCCGCGGCCGCAGCCGGCACCACCCAGGCCCTCTCCCCCGCGCCCGCAGCCGGCGCCACCGAGGCCCTCTCCCCCGCGCCCGCAGCCGAAGCCACCTCGGGGGTCGCCTCCAAACCCTCCCGGCCCACGAATTCCCACCCCGGCTCGCGGCATCTCAATCACACGGCCGGAGGACGATCCGCGTGTTCACGAACTCCTTCGCGAGGAGTTGGACGACCGCGAGCCCAGCTGAACCGAACAAGCACATCTCGGCGCCGACGAACACAGCGCGCAGCGGGTCACCGAGACGAACGCAACGGCACCCGGGCCACGCGCGCCTTGAACGCCTTCGAGTCATAGAACGCGAACTTCACGCCGCCGAGCTCGACGGCCACGCCCGAAGTGAGCGTGAGCCGCTCGCCTGGATCCGCCACCCGGCCGGCCAGCAGCGTCTTCCGGTTCTCGCTCAGCGGCAGCAGCTTCCACGACAAGCCGTGAGGTTCGAGCTGCGCATGGAGCCGGGAGACGGTGGGGTCAGCGATCACCACCTCGTTGTCCAGCGAGCGCCCCAACCGGAGCGGCTCGCCATCGAGCGCCTTGAGCGCGAAACACAACGAGTCACCCACCCCGGGGCGTTGGCTGGTTTTGCGCGTCGAAGCGAGGCCGGTGTCGAGCACGCTCAAGCTGACGTCGCTCAAGTGCGCGGGTGTACCGCCCGCTTCCCAGACCAGCCAGCTGTTGGGGTACCGCCGGAGAAACGCCTCTTCACCGAGCGCGAGCTGCCGGGTGAGGAGCGAGAAGAAGTAGGCGGGAGTGGCGGGCACGAACCCAGACTAGAAGTCTCCCTCTCCCTCCGGGAGAGGGTCGGGGTGCGGGCCACAACTATTCCCAAACAACCAGCCAACTACTGAGAACGATGTTCCCCAGTTCCGCGCCGACTGCAGCCCCACTGAACTCAGTTCTGTAAGTCAGAGTATTCGCCTGACCCTTCACCACATCAGCCGTCACGTCGACCACCCACGGAGCGACGTCCTGGCCCGGGCACCAGCCACCGCGGCCGTAGTACCAGGTGCCGTGTTGGTTCGGCACGACGCCGCTGCTCACCCGCTCGACGCACGTGCTGTTGGTCTGCGCTTCGGGAAATGATTGGCGATGCAGCACGCCGTTCACGCTGAAAATATGATTGTGATTGCAGAACTCCGCGCAGTTGGTGGGCGCGACGCCGCCGTGCCCGGTGGTCAGCGTCACCAGCTCGACCTTCTTCGCGCTGGCGGGGATCATCACGGTCTGGGGGCGCTTGGTGGCGTCGTAGCCGGCGTTCCAGTCACCGCCTTGCCAGAGGGGCGTGGTCGAAGTCGGCCGCATGCCGCGGGAGCCCTCGATGAAGCGGAGCGACAACGAGGTGATGTAGTCGGTGCGGCGCGGGTCGAACTGGCCATTGGCGGTCCAGCGGAGGTGTTTGGGGCCGCCGCTGCCGAGGGTGGCGAGCTGCGCGGAGATGTCGGTGACCCAGCGGCCTTCGCGCCAGTACGGGGTGATCCACCGGGCGAGCTCGCGGGTGCAGCTCCAGGTGGCGCCGCCGTCGGCGGAGGTGGCGGGCTCACAGAGCGTCAGGTGGGAGAGATAGTCCCACGCGCCGCAGGTGGCGTTCTGATGGCCGGGGCAGTCGAGGGTGAGGTCGACCTCGAGGGTGTCGAAGCGGTCGAGCGGGGGGAGGGTGACGTCGACGTCGATGGTGTCGTGCGCGACTTGTGCGGTGGCGAGGGTGACCACCACGGCCTGCTGGGTGGCGAGGCGCGTCTCGCGGGCGAACTCGAAGTCGAAGGCGCGCGCTTCGTTCTGGAGGAGCGGCAGCTCGGCGGCGAGGCCCTGGTTGGTGAGGCGCCCGAGCATGCCCACCTCGCGGATGCGCTGCTGGCGATCGATCGCGAAGGCGGTCAGCCCGTTGCCTAAGTACATCGGCGGCATCGCGGCGCGGGCGGTGAGCATGGTGCCGATCCAGCCGGAGTCTTGAGTGAGGCGCGGGAGAACGAAGTGCACGTGGGTGAGCCAGTGGTCGCGGTCGACCGCGGGGAGGAGCTGGATCTCATTGCTCCACCGGGCGCGCACCTGCTCGAAGGTGAGCTGGTCGGTGAGCCAGCCGAAGAAGTAGTGCACGTTGCGCGGGGAGGCGGTCAGCAGCGGCTTGAGTTCACCCGCAAACAGATCACGCGTGGCCGGAGCGAGGGCGAGGAAGAGGTAGTTGTCGTCGCCGGTCCATTCGAGCTCGAAGGGCCAGTCGCCTTCGACGGTCTGCAGAGTCACGGGTCCGGCGAGATCTCTGACCGCGGTGCCGTAGGGACCAGGCGCGAAAGCGCGAGTGACAGCGCGTACACACCGCCGAGCTGCGAGGCAGCCAGTTCCTGCGGCAACCAGACAAGCTGAGTCGCAGTTCGCCTGGCAACCGGACAGGTCGTAGGGAGCACAAAGCTCGGCCACACTCGCGCACTGGTCTGAACACGTAGGACCTAGCACCTCCACGCGAGAGGAATCGTCTTGGAGCCGCGAGGCGGTATCCGAGCAAGCGGCAAGAAATGACAGGAGGAAGCAAAGAGGAAGCCTGAGACTCACGATTCGCTCGTACCACACGAAGCCTTGATGGCTGTTGGTGCCGGTGTTCGGGTCAGGCGTAGCTGAGCTGTTTGCTTACAACATCCGACAGCTGAGAGATGTCGTTGTCGATTGACAGCCATTGAGGGGCGACGCGGCGACGTTTGATATGGCTTGATTCCTCACTTCGGCGCGCCCAAGCTCCCGCCTTCGTAGCAACGGGCGGCGGAGAACAAATGAATCCAGCGGGGCTGAGGTGTTTGGGCGTTGTTGTGCTGGTTCTCGTTTCATCTTCCTGTTCGCCCCCAGCTGCGGTCTGCGACTCCACGAACTGCGGCGGGTGCTGCAACGAGGGGAAGTGTGTTGCTGGAAGCGAGCCCCTCGCGTGTGGCGTCGGCGGGTTGACCTGCGTGCAATGTCCGTTGGGGCAATCCTGCGGCGGTGACGGACGCTGCGCGCTCCCTTCTGTGGTCGGCGGCGGCGGTGGCTCTACGGGTGGCGGCGGCGGTACTGCAACCGGCGGAGGCACTGCAACCGGCGGAGGAACTGCGACCGGCGGAGGAACTGCGACCGGAGGAGGAACGGCGACCGGCGGAGGAACGGCGACCGGCGGAGGAACGGCGACTGGCGGAGGAACGGCGACTGGCGGAGGAACGGCGACTGGCGGCGGCACCGCAACGGGCGGAGGCACTGCAACGGGCGGAGGAACGGCGACGGGCGGAGGAACGGCGACGGGCGGAGGAACGGCGACGGGCGGAGGAACGGCGACAGGCGGCGGTACAGCAACGGGCGGCGGTACAGCAACGGGCGGCGGTACTGCGACCGGCGGAGGAACCGCGACAGGCGGCGGGAGCGGGCTCGATGGCGGAGTTGGTTGCGGCAACGTTCCAACGAATGGTCAATGTGTGTCTTCCTCTATCGCCGAGTACTGTAGTGTTCCGACCGGCAACGCGGTTCCCGAAGTAGTGAGAGTTCCGTGTGCGGCCGACGAGGCCTGTCAGTTGGTAGCGGGCTTGGCTCGCTGCGTGCTGACCACCGCATGTCGCAATGGTGAGACGCGATGCACAGGCGCTGCAGCAATCGAAACTTGCTCCAACGGCGCGTGGCTAGCCAGTTCGTGTGCTCTGCGCTGTGTGGACAACCCGCTGTCCGACTTTTGCGCTCCGAATACTCCCAGCCAGGTGTCGTCTGGCACGCTTCGCTACGAGTATCGAATTCCAAACAGTTCGACTGCGCCAACTGACTTCTCGTCGACCACCACGCTGGCCTCTGGTGCTGGCCTTCTTGTCCTGTCGATGCAGGGCTCCGCGCCGATCGACGCGACGGTCACCGCAAACGACGGAACGTATTCCGTTCGCGTGCCCTCGACGCCTGCCGGGTCTGATCGCATTGTGTTTATTGCAGCATCGGGTGACGGGGCTGGAGGGCTTCGCTACGTCGTCGCAGATCCGCTGCTGCCGCCCAATACGGTTGGCGTAGACGGTCCACCTCCGGCAAGTGCCCAGTTGTGGTCTTGGCAACTGCCTTCAAACACTCCATCGGGAACGACCACCACCATCACTGAGGGTCAGGGCTCAGGTGCAATGCGCGCCTATGTTTTCCTTCGTGCGGTGTACGAGGTGACCAACCAGGTGTATCGCCGCGAAGGTCGTCGCCTTGTCGTCTGGGTTGGGCGTGACGTCGGGTGGACTTGCGGCGCCTGTTTCCGCGCTCTGCCCGTGTCTCTGTCCTCATTCAACTTCACATCCCAGATCTGGCTGGAGGCCCGAAACGGTGGCCTCTATGCAGACGCGGTCACCGGTCATGAACTCGGCCATTGGGTAATGGGGAGCTACGGCACATCACCCTACGAGGGTGGGACACATTACATCGGCAATCCGACCTTCCCCGGACAAGCATGGTCGGAGGGGTTCGGGACGTGGTTCAGCTCCGTCGTCCGTTCGAGTCCACTTTACTACACCAAGCAGACCGACCCTGGAGGCGGGACAACCTTCTTCTGGCTGAATCTGGCGACCAAGCAATACGACACTTCGACTTGGACTCGGCCTGTTGCTGCGCAGGGGTTGCTTCAGCGAATCGATGAGAACGAGGTCGCGAGTATGCTGC
>JANODF010001011.1:0-2269 GCA_031412555.1 Archangium sp.
GGGTTCTTGCCGGTGACCTCGAACACCTCTTCGCAGGCCTTCTTGATGACCTTCGCGCGGGGATCGTAGTTCTTGTAGACGCGGTGACCGAAGCCCATGAGCTTGGTGCCGTCGCCGCCCT
Source organism: Archangium sp. (assembly GCA_031412555.1). Lineage (GTDB taxonomy): Bacteria > Myxococcota > Myxococcia > Myxococcales > Myxococcaceae > Archangium_A. Next base: position 122 of record JANODF010001011.1, read on the forward strand.
TCACGCGGGTGATGAACTCCGGCACGTTCTTCACGTCGCCGATCTCACGGAGCATGCGCAGCACGGCCTCGTTGGCGCCGCCGTGCAGGGGCCCGTAGAGGGCGGTGATGCCAGCGGCCACGGCCGAGAACGGGTCGACCTCGGAGCTGCCCACGACGCGCGTCGCGGTGGTCGAGCAGTTCTGCTCGTGGTCGGCGTGGAGGATGAACAGCAGGTCGAGGGCCTTCACCAGCGCCGGATGAGGCCGCCAGTTGGTGCGGCCGATGCTCTTGACCATGGTGAGGAAGTTCTCGGTGTAGCCGAGATCGTTGTTTGGGTAGATGTACGGCAGGCCCTGGCTGTGTCGGTACGAGAACGCCGCCAGCGTGGGCATCTTCGAGATGAGCCGCATCATCTGAATGCGGCGGACCTCGCGGTTCTTCACGTTCTTGGCTTCGGGATAGAAGCTGGAGAGCCCAGCGACGGTCGACGCGAGCATCGACATCGGGTGCGCGTCGTAACGGAACCCGTCCATGAAGGACTTGATGTTCTCGTGCACGTAGGTGTGCGTGGTGATCTTGGTGGTGAACTCGTCGAGCTGCGCCTTGTTGGGCAGTTCGCCGTTCATCAGCAGGTAGCTCACTTCGAGGTGCGTCGACTTCTCGGCGAGCTGATCGATCGGGTACCCGCGGTACTCGAGGATGCCGACGTCGCCGTCGATGAAGGTGATCGCCGACTTGCAGTTCGCCGTGTTGAGGAACGCGGGGTCGTACGACATCAGGCCGAAGTCCTGATCGCTGACCTTGATCTTGCGGAAGTCGATGGCCTTGACGCAGCCATTCTCGATCGGCATCTCGTACTGCTTGCCGGTGCGGTTATCGGTGACGCTCAGCGATTCCTTGGCCATGGCGGTGAGTTTTCACGCGGCCCCGGTACTTTCAACGAAAAAGAGTAGAAGCGGCGGCGGTGTCAGCGCGTTCGAAGGTCCTGCTCGTCCTCGTGCTCATCGTCGTTTTCGCGGCGATCGGGAGGACGTCTCTGGGTGATCGGCTCGACGCGGCCAACCTGATCGCCACCTTGCGCTCGACGGGGAGTTCGGCTCTGGCCATCCCCCTCTATTTCCTGCTCTTCGGGATCGGCACGTCGTTGTTCCTGCCGGCGGTCGCGATGATGGTGACGGCTGGGGTGACCTGGGGGGTCTGGCCGGGCTGGCTCGTGGTCTGGGGCGCGGCGAACGTGTGGGTCCATGTGCACTTCGCGGTGGGGCGGTGGATTACAAATAACAAAATAAAAGCGTTCCTCGCTCGCCGTGGCGCCGGCCGGCTGGTTCAGGAGCTCGAACAGGGCGGGGTGTTGACGACGATCATGATCCGGCAGGTGCCCTTTCCGTTTCTGTTGGTGAACCTGGCGGGCGGCGCCTCTCCGATGCGGTTTCGAGATTGGGCCCTGGGAAACGCGCTGGGGCTGATCCCCAACTGCATCATCTACACGCAGCTGGCCGCAGCGCTGGCTGATGGAGTGGAAGGGGCGAAGGAGGCGGCGATGTACCGGGTGCTCGCGGCGGGAGCCGGCATCGTGCTGCTGGCGGTGATCTCACGCTGGCTTCAGCGGCGCTTCGCCGCACCTGTGTAACCGATGCGCGGACCGGTGCTTGAGCTCGGCGTGAAGAGCGCGGTGGTCGTGGAGACCGGGTCAGGCGGCTGCGGGCACGGTGAGCGGGCCGAGCTCGTCTTGGAGCTCTTTCGCATCGAGGCGGGCGCGCGTCGCGGCGAAGTTCAGGGGCGCGAGCTCGAGGTACCTGTCCTTGGGCCAGTGCGGCAGCACGCGCAGGACGTCGCGCAGGTAGCCCTCGGGCTCGAGGCCGTGCAGCTTGCAGGACGCGATGAGGCTGAAGAAGGCCGCGGCAGACTGCGCCGAGTCGTCGCTGCCGACGAAGAGCCACGCCTTGCGACCCGTCGCGATGGTGCGCAGCGCGCGCTCGGACGAGTTGTTGTCGAGCTCGAGGCGACCATCGTCGAGGAAACGTTTGAGCGCGTCCTCCTGGTTGATGGAGTACCCGAGCGCCGACGAGAGCGGCCCGCGCGTGCCCTTCACCTTCTGATGCTCCGGGTGGGCCCATTCGAAGAAGGCCTCGACGTACGGGCGCACCCGCTCGTCGCGCAGGCGCTT
>JANODF010001012.1:0-3304 GCA_031412555.1 Archangium sp.
CGAGGAGCTTGGCCTTTGCCACCTTGAGCATCTCCTTCCCCGGAGCATCGAGGTGCTTGGCCGCCGCCGCCGCGTCCATCGTCACGCCACGCGCGTAGTAGGGCTTGATGGTCGCGGCCATCTCCAGCAGCGTCTTCGCGCGGGTGCTGAACGCCTTCACCGCGGTGATCAGCTTCTCGTCGACGCTCGCGTTGGTGACGCCAGCCTCCTGCAGGTAGGGCAACAGACACGTGGCCAGCTCTTTGGGGTCGCCGTTCTTGATCCAGTGCTGGTTGACCGAGAGCAGCTTCTCCGGGTTCCTCACGCCGTTGGTCTTGCCGACGTGCGCGAGGTCGAACAGCTCGATGAGCTTCTCGAGCGTGAAGAGCTCGTCGTCACCGTGGCTCCAACCGAGGCGCACCACGAAGTTCAGCAGCGCGTGCGGGAGAATGCCGGCGCGTTTGTGCGCCATCACGTCGGCCTCGGGGTGCTTGCGCTTGCTGAGCTTCTCGTTGTTCGCGCCCATGATCAGCGGGAAGTGCGCGAAGACGGGCGGGGTCCACCCGAGCGCCTGGTACACCGCGATCTGCGAGTAGGTCGAGTTGATGTGCTCCTGCCCGCGGCCCACGTGGCTGATCTGCATGTCGAAGTCGTCGATCACGCAGCCGAAGTTGTAGAGCGGGATGCGATCGGTGCGCAGCAAGACGAAGTCATCGAGATCGTCATCGGGCTTCTCCAGCCGGCCGTGGATGAGATCCTCGAAGCCGATCTTCTCGCCTTTGGGCTGCATGCGGAAACGCACCACGTGCGGCTTGTCGAGCTTCTCGGTCTTGTCGCGCCAGGGGCTGGAGTACTTGAAGCCCGCCTTGCGCAGGTCATCCTTCTCCCCCAGGCCCTTCGACGCGGCGAAGTCCTTGCGCATCTGGGTCGACTCTTCCTCCGTCGTGTAATCCCGATAGGCCTTGCCCTGCGCGATCAGGAGGTCGGCGACCTCGTGGTACCGGGCCAGCTTCTTCATCTGGAAATAGGGAGGGAACGGGCCGTCTTTGCCCGGGCCTTCATCCCAGTCGATGCCCAGCCAGGTCAGGCCGTCGAGGATGGCCTGGAGCGACTCAGGCGTGCTGCGCTCCTGATCGGTGTCTTCGATGCGGAGCACGAAGGTGCCGCCCATTCGGCGGGCGAAAAGCCAGTTCCAGAGGGCAGTGCGGGCGCCGCCGATGTGCAGGTAACCGGTAGGCGAGGGGGCAAAACGCAGACGGGGCTTCATAGCGCCGCGCGTGTAGCAGCGTTTCCGTCCTGATCCAAGGGCCGCTATGGTGCCTGCATGGTCGTGAAAGTTCGCACGTTGCTTCTCCTCACCGCGCTGGGCGCAGCCCTGGCCAACGCCACCACGCTGCTCGCCCTCGACGTTCCGGCGCTGACGAAGGGGTCGACCGTGGTGGTGCGGGCGACCGTTCGCTCGGTGCAGGCCCGCTGGACCAAAGACGGCGGCCGGATCATGACCGACGCGGTGCTCGAGGTGAGCGAGCCGTGGAAAGGCACTCCGGAAAAACAGCTCACCGTGATGCAGCCCGGCGGCGTGGTCGGCGAGATCGGCCAGATGGTGCACGGCACCGCGAAGTTCGCCGTGGGTGAAGACGTGGTGGTCTTCCTCGAGGCGCGGGGTGACCGCTACCTGCTCACCGGCATGATCCAGGGCAAGTTCAAGGTGGAGACCTCGTCCGACGGCAAGGCGGTCTTCGCGCGCCAGGCCACGGAAGGTGATGCGTTGCTCATCGATCCCGCCACCCGGCAGGCCGTGCATCCGGCGCCCGTGCTGTTGCCCATCGATACGCTGCGCGCGCAGGTGTTGGCTGCTTCGGGCGCCCGCGCTCCGGTGGAGCCGACCACGCCGGGCCCGGTGAAAGTCACGCCATGATCTGGGTCGCTCTGCCTCGGCCAGACTTCCGCTGCGCTTCAGTCTGTCTCGCGCAGCGTTCCGCTGCTGACGGCGGCGCTCCATGATCTTGAAAGTAGCGTTGACCATCGCCCTCGCTCAGGCCGTGCGGAGCAGGGTGGATGATCGGGATCCCGCCTCGCAATGTCTCTGGTGGCCCGAAAACACAGCCATCCAGGTGCGGCTCTCGGTCAACGGCAACCCCGAGACGCCCGCGGAGACCGAGTTCACCGCGATCGTCGCTGCGATGAACACCTGGCAGACCAGGCTGAGCGCTTGCTCGAGCCTGAGCCTGACCGAAGGCGCGCGCACCCAGACGCGCAAGGTGGGCTACTTCGACAAGGAGACCAACGAGAACATCGCGGTCTTCCGCCTGCGCCGCTGCTCGGAGATCGCCCCTGCCGGAGACGCCTGTTACGGCGAGGCCGACAACTGCGGCAACCAGTTCGATTGTTGGCAACACCAGGAGGCGGCGATCGCCATCACCACCACCTCGTACAACCCGAACACCGGCCGCATTCTCGACTCGGACATCGAGTTCAACACCCCGACCTTCATCTTCTCCACCGTCGACGCACCGCCCTGTCTGGCCGGTGCGTACAGCACCAGCTGCGTGGCGACCGACGTGCAGAACACCACCACGCACGAACTGGGGCATCTGCTGGGCCTGGGTCACAGCCCTGGCGTGGGCAGCACCATGAGCTTTCGCGCGAACCCCGGCGAGCTGAGCAAACGCACCCTCGATGCCGACTCGGCTCGCTTCGTCTGCGAGGCGTACCCGGCCGGCCGCCCCTCGCAGACCTGCTTCCTCGAGCCCGTCTCGCAGGAACTGGGCGCCGCGGCGAAGGGTTGTTCTACCGCTCCGGGTGGCGTGTTGCTGGCCATCGCGGGCCTCCTGCTGCGGAGGCGTCGAAGGTCGTGACGGTGTCGCGCGCCACGCTGGTGCTGGGGCTCCTCACCGCGTGCATGGCGCAGGCGCAGGCGTTTCGTCGAACCGTGGCCAGCGTGACCGACGAGTCCACGCTGTGTGTCACCTGGGCTGATCGCAACTTCGACTACCGCGTCGATCAAGACGGCAGCATGCAGACGCCCGGTGAGACCGAGTTCACCGCGGTCGATGCGTCGTTCGCGAGTTGGCAGGCGGTCTCCGACACCTGCTCCGAGTTCAAGTTCATCCGCGGAGCCCGCGTGGCCGGCGGCCGGGTGGGGCGCGGCACCGAGACGGAGAACCTGATCATCTTTCGCGAGACCAGCTGCCGCGACGTGGTGCAGCCCTCAGACACCTGCCTGTCCGATGGCTCCTGCGGCAACGCGCGGCGGTGCTGGGATCACAGCGATGGCACCATCGGCCTGACCACCGTCACGTACAGCACGCGGACCGGTGTGGCG
>JANODF010001013.1:0-2256 GCA_031412555.1 Archangium sp.
GCGGATCAGTGGCCGGTGACTGATCAAAAAGACGTCGAGACAAAGCTGATCGACTCCAGGCCCACCGCGATTCAGGACGCCAGGAAGGGCGGCCTGGAGTGGCGCCTCACCATCCCGCCTCAGCAGAAGCAGGTCTTCACCTTCACGTACACGGTCAAGCGCCCCAGAGGTTGGAAGCTGCAGCAGCAGGAGGTGGTGCGATGAACGCCCTCGTCTTGACGATCCTCGCCTCCACCGCGGCGCCTGATTCGGTGGTGGTGTTCCCCGATCGCGCTCAGGTCACCCGCGTGACCACGTTGACCTGCGGCGCCCGCGTGCCGGTGAGCTTCGAGAACATTCCGCCCATCGCCACGCAAGACTCGTTCCGCGCGCGCGTCACCGGCGGGGCGGTCGATGGCATGCGCGCTGAGTTGGTGAAGAACGAGAAGGAGTTCAGCCCGAAGGCCGAAGCGTTGGTGAAGTCGCTCGAGGCCCTGCAGCTGGAGATCGAGAACACGACAGATCAGATGTCCCGCGCGCAGACCCAGACGAAGGTGGGAAGGCAGTACACCGACATCGCGGTGACCCTCGTCTCACGCGAGATGGCCGCCGAAAAGCCAGACCTCAAGAACTGGCAGTCGGCCTTCGATTCTTCACTCGGCGCCAGCCTGAGCGCCGCGAAGCTCACCTCGGAGATCAACGCGAAGCTCCGCCAGCTGCGCCTCAAAGAAGAGGAGCTGCGCCGTCAGCTCGACGAAGTGCGTCTCGAGCAAAACCGCCAGTCGTGGACGGTGGAGGTGCTCGCGTCGTGCCCCGCCGGGAAGACCGCCGAGCTCGCCCTCACCTACCTGGTGGGCGGCGCCTCGTGGACCCCCGTGTACGAAGCGCGCGCCGATGAATCGGGCAGCGCGGTCGACTTCTCCACCTGGGCGACCATCGTTCAGCGCACCGGGGAAGACTGGAACCAGGTCGAGCTGACGCTCTCCACCGCGGTGCCTTCGCAGAACGCCACGCCGCCGGACCTCAAGGTGCTCAAGGTCAGCGCGTACGAGAAGGCGGTGGAGAAGAAGGTGCTGGTGCGCCGTGATGAGTACGTCGAGCAGGCGCAGACCGGCAGCGGTGGTGAGACCGAGAGCACCGGCCAGGCAGTGGCGAAGAGCCAGGGTCTTTCGGTGCAGCTGCGCGTGCCGGAGAAGTCGAAGGTGCCGGGCGACAACGCGCCGGTGCGGCTGTTCGTCGGCCAGACGAAGATGAAGGCCAGCTTCGAGCTGCGCGCGATGCCCAAGCTGATGCCGGTCGCCTTCCGGGTGGCTGAGCTGACCAACACCGCGGCGTGGCCGCTGCTGGCGGGCCGGGTCGATGCGTTCCGCTCCACGGGCATGGTCGGCCGGTATGCGCTCGAGCGCGTGCCGCAAGGGGGCGCGTTCAGCCTGACCTTCGGCGTGGAAGAAGCGGTGCGGGTCAAACGCACCATCGTCAATGAGCTCAAGCGCGACACGGGCCTGTTCAACGGCAACAAGCGCTTCACGTATGCCTACGCGTTCGAGGTGGCGAACTACGGGAAGACGTCGATCGAAGTGGCGCTGGCGGAGCACCTGCCCGTCAGCGAGATGAACGACATCATCGTGGCGGTCGGGGAGAAGACGACGGCCGGGTACCAGCTCAACCCGAAGGACGGGATCGCCAAGTGGAAGGTGTCACTCAAGGCGGGCGAGAAGAAGAAGGTCGACTTCGCGTTCCGCGTCGACGTGCCCTCGAGCTACGAGACCGGCGGACTCTAAAGAGTCCAACTCCACCAACTGAGCTCTCCAGCGGGAGAGGGCAGACGCTCTCTTGGGGAAAAGCGCCTTGAAGCGGGGTCGTTCATTGGTCTGCGTTCGTGGCAAGCGCGCGCAGGCCTCTCAGCTTCGAGCGCGGTGGCTCGGCTGATTCAAGTGCGTGTTACGGATACTCCATCGAGCTGTGCGTCGCCCTCGATTCCCTACGAAAAACGTGGTCATCGCGCGCAAACATGCATGTCGATGGAGAATCCGTAACACCACCACGTGTTTGAGCTGAGCATCCTCGCTCGAAGCCGAGAGGCCTGGTCGCACTTGCCACGAACGCAAACCCGGCGACCCACCCGCGCTTCACGGCGCTTTCCACGCTGACCCGGGCTCTGTTGGGGGTAATTCATCGAGTACAGGCGCGGGCGCGATTGCCGAAGGGAGTAGCGGCGGCGGGACAGCCACTCGCCGCGCGGTGCAGTATGCGCCACACGAAACACCCAGGCGCACG
>JANODF010001014.1:0-4178 GCA_031412555.1 Archangium sp.
GCAGGACGGGCTCATCTTCGACGGCGGCGGCTTCGTGTATCAAAACGGCCGCCTGGCCCTGGCGCTGCCGCGCTTCCAGCCGACCTGGGGCGCGACGGTGGTCGACCTCGAGCGCACCCTGCGCCTGCGCACCGAGAACACCACCTGGCGCGACGACCGGAAGATCTGGACGGTGGACCAACGGCCGGTGCCCACCCTGCAAATCCCTTTCGAGACGAAGCGAGAGGCGCTCACCTTCGCGGTGCCGGCGCAGCGCAGCTTCTTTCTGCCTTCCAGCGAGCCGTTGCCCACCGCCCGCGAGCGCTACTGCGAAGATCTGCTCGACGCGCTGGCGCTGGGCATCGGCGACTATTTCGAGAAGACGCGCGGCTTCAAGTGCATCGGCATCGCGCTCTCCGGCGGGCGTGATTCGTTGCTCACCCTGCTGATCGCCCACCGCTACGCCGCGCGGGCGAAGGTGCCCATCGAGACGTTCTTCATGCCCACCCGTTACTCCTCGCAAGGCACGCGCGACGCGGCGGCGTTGATCGCGAAGGAGCTCGGGGTGGGGTTCTCCATCGTCTCCATCGACGACGCCTTCGAGCGCGAGATGGCCTCGACGAAGGAGATGCTCGGCGAAGCCCGGCCGCTCACGCCGATCACCTTGCAGAACATTCAGGCGCGGCTGCGGGCACAGCGCATGTGGAACTGGGCGAACTCCTCGGGCGGCCTGTTCCTGCAGACCGGCAACATGTCGGAGAAGGCGGTCGGCTACACCACCATCGGCGGCGACCTGATGGGCGCGCTGGCGGTGATCTCCAACCTGCCCAAGACGGTGGTGATGTACCTGCTGGCGTACCTGCTGGAGAAACACGGCTACGAGGGCATCAAGGCGGTGATCGCCCGGCCCGCGGGCCCCGAGCTGATGCACAACCAGGTGGGCGAAGACGAGCTGATGCCCTTCCCCATCCTCGATGCGTGTTTCCACCTGTTCGCCGGCGAGAAGATGTCGCCGGTCGACGTAGTGACCGCGGTGCGAGCGATCTTCCCCGAGCTGAGCGCCGAGGTGGCCGAGGCGCACGTGAAGAAGTTCGTCAGGCTCTTCACCCAGAGCATCTACAAGTGGGTGCAGTCGCCCATCTCGTTGCACGTCGGCAATCTGGATCTCGATCGCGAACGGGCGCTCCAGTTGCCGGTGGTGACGCAGACCGAGTGGTGAACGTGAATCAGCAGCGGTTCAGCGTGGCGCGCCTGGTGACGGCGCTGGCCGCTTGTTCGGTGGTCACCCTGGTGGCCTTCGTGCTTGCCGCGGCGTTTGGCGAGCAGCCGCTCGACTTCGCACAGGTGCGGACGCCGGGCACCGCGGAGGAGTTGATCTTCTATTCGTTGCGCCTGCCCCGGGTGGTGTTGGCCGCGTTGGTGGGCTGCGCGCTCGCAGCGTCAGGGGCGATGTTGCAGTCGCTCTTGCGCAACCCGCTGGCCGATCCCTTCGTGCTCGGCGTCTCGGGCGGCGCTGCGCTGGGGGCCACGGTGGCGTTGGCGTTCGGGCTGTCTGCTTTCGCGTGGGTGCCGGGGTTGTCGGCGGTCTCGGCCTTCGCGTTGTTGGGGGCGTTGGGGGCCACGGTGCTGGTGCTGCTGGTGGGGCGGCTGGCCGGGGGCAATTCGCCCAACACCACGCTGCTGGCGGGGGTGATCTTCAACGCGTTCGCGCTGGCCGCGATCACCTTCATCAAGGCGCTGGTCGCCCCCGACAAGCTGGGGGAGATCCTCTTCTGGCTCGCGGGCACCCTGGGCCACGAGCCGTGGTCGACGCTGGCTTCGACCTCGGTGGTGGTGCTGTTGGCGGTGGCCGCGCTGGTGGCGCTGTCCCCTCGGCTCAACCTGCTCACGCTGGGTGAAGAAGACGCGCAGAGCCTCGGGGTCGACGTGCGGATGACCCGCCGGGTGTTGTTGGTCATCGCGTCGGTGGCAGTGGCTGCGGTGGTTTCGTTGTCGGGCCTGGTGGGCTTCGTGGGTTTGCTGGTGCCTCAGCTGGCCCGGCTGCTCTTCGGTGTCGACCAACGCATCTCGGTGCCCGCCAGCGCGCTGCTGGGCGCGGCGTTCCTCATGCTCGCCGACCTGCTCGCGCGCCTGCTCTTCCGGGTGTTCCAGACCGAGCCGCCGGTGGGGGTGATCACCGCGCTGCTGGGCGGGCCGCTGTTCCTGGCCTTGATGGCGAGACAACGCCGCGCCTGAGCGCTCGATGTCTCACGGCGCAATCGGGCAGATCTGCGTCTCGGGGACGACGCTGACCACCGATTCTCCACCGGGCGCAGCCTGGAAACCGTTGCAGACGCAGACGCCGTCAATGCATTCGCGCCCGCCACTGCAGGGGTAACTCGGGCAGATGCCGCCGCCCGTGCGGCAGGAGGTCGAGCGGTCTTCGCAATATCCGTTGCTGCAGCACCCGTTGGCGCAGGTCGTGCTGTTGCACGGCTGACACGCACCGCCCGCGCAGCCGTTGGGGCAGAACGAGGTGCTCGAGCCGTACGTGCAGTTGCCGCCCGTGCACGTGCCCGATGACGCGTAGATGAGCACGTTGAACGCATCGGCGCAGGTGGTGGCCGGCGGCGAGTTGCAGCTCACCCCCGCGCACGGATCGCCCACGCACACGCCGCCCGTGCAGCCGAACTGACAGGTGGCGTCCGCCGGTGCGTAGCTGCAGGTGCCCTGACCGTCGTTGCACGTACCGGGGCTCACGTAGCTGCGCGCCACGTTGCCCATGCAGATGGGCGCCGGGGGGCTGACGCAGTTGGTGTCCACCGGGGCGTAGCTGCAGGTGCCGCCACTGCACGTTCCGCCCGCCGAGAAGGTGCGCACCGTGTTGGTCCCGTTGCAGGTGGGGGCGGGCGGCGCGTTGCACACCACGTTGTTCGCGGGGTAGCGGCACGCGCCGCCGCTGCAGGTGCCGGGCGCCGTGTAGCTGCGCCGGGTGTTGGAGTTCACGCAGTCCGGCGCGGGCGCGCTCGTGCAGCTGACGCCGGCGCAGGGGTCGGGGTTGCAGCGGCCATTGGCGCAGCCGAAGCCGCAGGTGCTGTCGGTGGTGCTGTAGCCACACGCGCCGTTCGAACACGTACCGGCCGTGGTGTAGCTGCGCAGCGTGGTGGAGGAGGCGCAGAAGTTCGCCGGCGGCGTGTTGCAGGTGACGTCGTTGGGCGCGTAGGTGCAGCTGCCTCCGCTGCAGGTGCCCGAGGCCGCGAAGGTGCGCCTGACGCTCGCGCTCGCGCAGGTGGGGCCCGGCGGGGTGGTGCAGCTGACGCCCGCGCAGGGGTCGCCCATGCACGCGCCATTGGAGCACCCATTGGCGCAGGCAGAATCGGTCTGGGTGTAGTTGCACACGCCGCCCGTGCAGCTGCCCGCGGCGCTGTAGGAACGCAGGGTGGTGGTGTTCACGCAGGCGGCCGCCGGCGGCGCGTTACACACGGTGTTCTGGGTGGGGTAGCTGCAGGTGCCTCCGCCGCAGGTGCCGGGGCTGCCCGAAGTGCGTCGCGTGGTGGAGTTCACGCAGGTCGCGGCGGGCGGCGTGGTGCAGGTGACGCCGGTGCAGGGGTCGGTGTTGCACATGCCCCCGGTGCAGCCGTTGGCGCAGGCGGTATCGGTGGGCGCGTAGGTGCAGGCGCCGCCCGAGCAAGTGCCGGCAGCCGCGTAGGTGCGCCGGCTGGTGCCCACGCAGGTGGCGGCGGGCGGGCTGCTGCAGGCGCTGTCCGTCGGGGTGTACGAGCAGGTGCCGCCCGAGCAGGTGCCGGTGGCCGAATAGGTGCGGCGCTGAGTGCCCTGACAGGTGGGGCCCGGCGGGGTGTTGCAGCTGATGCCGGTGCAGGGGTCGGCCACGCAGCTCCCGTTCACGCAGCCGTTGGGACAACTGGTGTCGGCCGGGGTGTAGTTGCAGCTGCCCAGCGCGCATGTGCCGCTGCTCGAGTAGGTGCGCCGGGTCGTGCCGTTGGTGCAGATTGCGCTGGGCGGCGTGGTGCAGGTCACGCCCATGCAGGGGTCACCCAGGCACTGGCCCGCGTTGCAGCCGCTGGCGCAGGTGGTGTCTTGCTGCGCGTAGGTGCAGCTGCCCAGGCTGCAGGCGCCCTGCGAGACGTAGCTGCTGCGCAAGTTGCCCATGCAGGTCGCGACCGGCGGTGAGCTGCAGGTGACAGATGCGCACGGGTCTC
>JANODF010001015.1:0-2333 GCA_031412555.1 Archangium sp.
CCGAGTGAAGCCGTCCCAGCGAAAGCGGGGCCAAGCAGCTGGAGCGCAGCGGAAGAGGCGCCGAGGCGGAACGAGCCAGGAAACATGAGCGACGAACTCCACAAGCACGGCCGCTTCTTCGATGTGTGGGCGAAGTTCTACCGCGCGGGGCCTTTCGGCCTCGAGCTGCGGCGCATTCAGCGCATCGCCATCGAGCGGCTGAAGATCCTCCCGGGCGAGCGGGTACTCGATCTGGGCTGCGGCCCGGGTGACGGCGCCACGCGTATTTCAGAGACCGGCGGGCTGGCGATCGGCCTCGATTATTCGGAGGGCATGCTTCAGTCGGCGGCGAAGGTGCCTGCTCTTTCAGGGAGGCTGCTGCGCGGTGATGCCGGCCGCTTGCCGTTCGCCGACGGCAGCTTCGACAAGATCGTCTGCACCAACTCGTTTCATCACTACCCCCATCACATCCCCGCGCTGCGCGAGATGCGCCGTGTGCTGCGGCCCGGTGGCGTGCTCGGCCTCGTCGATCCGCGCAAGGATCACTTGTTCGGGTGGGCCGCGATCGATCTCGTGGAGAACGCGGTCTTCGGCCTCGAAGAGGTGCGCATCTTCTCGGTGATGCAGTGGTACCGCATGCTCAGCGAGTGCGGCTTTGCGAACTCGAAGGTCGAAGTGGGCCCGTGGTGGAGCCCGGTCGAGCGCGCTGAGGTCTTCATTCAAGCGACTGCGTAGTCAGCCCCAGCGTGACATCAGCCGTTCGCGGTCGAACAAGCGTCGGGCGCTGAAAAGAATGACGATGTCGAGCACCAGCACGATGCCGCCGATCAACGCGTAGTACTCCGGGCCCGCTTTCAACACGCCGCCGAACTGCCCCGCTGCGAGCCCCACCAGGGGCAACACGAACAAGCCCGACAGCTGCTGCGCCAACCGGCTGTCCCCCACGCGCGCGCTGATCAACACCGCCACGCCATTGCCGAAGAACGCGAAGAGCGGGGCGATGATCAACACGCCGAACGTCCACATCGCGTTGGGCAAGATGAAGCTGTGCGCCAATGGCCACGCGACGAGATCCACCCCGATGCACAGGCAGACGAACGCGAGCAGGCACACCGAGACCGACGGAATCAGCGACGCGAGGCTCTTGCCGATCACCAGCTCCAGCGGGGTCACCGGTGAGCTCAGCAGCGGCTCCAGCGTGCGCTTCTCCTTCTCGCCCGCGACGGCGTGCGAGGAGATGAGGATCGGCACGAACACCGGCATCATCAGGTACAGCACGAACCAATCCGACAAGACCTTGTCGACCAGGAAACGCGCCGCGTTGTCGGTGTCGACGGTGAAGTCGTAATAGAGCGCGATGGCGCGAAAGTTCGGATCGCTCGGGTTCCGCACGTAGGTGCGCACGATGCCCAGGGGCACCAGCACGATCACCGTCGGCAGCGCGAGCAGCGACCAGATCATGCCTTTGTTCTTCCGCAGCTCCAGCAGGTCCTTCCAGAGCACGGCCTTCACGCGGTTGAACGAGAAGTCACTCACGTTTCGTCCTCCTCACGCACGAGCTCCAGGTACGCCTCTTCGAGCGGCCGGGCGGCGCGGGCCACCGAGTGAATGCGCGCCCCACCTTTCACCAACGCCGCCACCACGTCAGGTGCATGCGCTTCATCGGCCAGCATCACCTTGAGCTTGTTGCCTTCGTGATGAGCGGTGGGCGCGAAGGGCAAGGTGGCGAGCGCGGGCAGGAGCAGCGACGCCTCGCCTTCCACCGTCACCTCCAGCGCGAGCCCTTCACGGCGCAGCTCGGTGAGCGCGGCCACCGTGCGCAGGTGCGACTTCACCACCGCCACGCGGGTGCACAGGCGCTCCACCTCGGCGAGGTTGTGACTGCACAGCACCAGCGTGCGCCCCTCTGCTGCGAGCTCGGCCACCGCGTCACGCACGGTGCGCGCCGATTGGGGGTCGAGGCCCGAGGTCGGCTCGTCGAGGAAGATCACCTCGGGGTCGTGCACCAGCGTGCGCACGATCGCGAGCTTCTGCCGCATGCCCTTGCTGAAGCCACCCACCGGCTCGTCTTCACGGCCCTTGAGCCCGAACCGTTCGAGGTACCCCATGGTGCGCTTCCAGGTGGAGGCCTCGTCGACCTCATGCAGCCGCATGAAGAAGGTGAGGTTCTCGCGCGCGGTGAGGCGTTCGTAGAGGCCGGGCTGTTCGGTGAGCAGGCCCACCTTCTTCCGCAAGGCGGTGCCGTCGGAATCAGGCCCCAGCTCGATGCCGCACACGGTGCCCCGGCCGCTCGAGGGCGACAGCAGGCCGGTCAACATGCGTACGGTGGTGGTCTTGCCCGCGCCGTTGGGCCC
>JANODF010001016.1:0-3614 GCA_031412555.1 Archangium sp.
GCACCGCGATCACTCCGGCCCCGAAGAGCACCAGCAGCTCGTGGACTCCGATGGCTGCGAGGATTGCGGCAGCGGTCCCCAGGAAACTCAGCCAGCCGTCACGCGCCGCTTTGGGGATCAGCGTCCAGATCGCTTGCACCACCACCGCGAGGATCACCGGCTTGATGCCGTAGAGCACCCAGCCGACCGCGGGCAGTTGGCCGTATTTCACGTAGGCCCAGCCGAAGAGCGCGGTGATCAACATCGCCGGCACGATGAAGCTGACGCCTGCGACCACGAGCCCCGCCCAGCGGCGCCGCTCGAAGCCGATGTGAATCGCCAGCTCGGTCGAGTTGGGCCCGGGGATGAGGTTGGTGGCGCTGACCAGATCGAGGAAGTGTTCGTCGGTCATCCAGCCGCGGCGTTTGACCACTTCGTCCTGCATCATCGCGACGTGGGCCGCGGGGCCTCCGAAGGCGGTGGTGCCCAGGCGGAGGAAGAGGAAGGCCAGCTCTTGGAGAGAGGTCTCCGCCCTCACCCCGACCCTCTCCCGAAGGGAGAGGGAGACTGCAACAGCTCGAGCAGCGGGATGTCGGCCTCGCAGAACGGCAGGGCCTGCATTTCTTTCGGCGTGCAGAACCGCAGCGCCTGAGCCCCCAGCGGCTTCGGCTCACCCGACTCGATGTCGGCGGCGAACAGCTCGAGCTGCACGGTGAAATCATCGTACTCGTGGGTGGTGCTCCACAGCCGGCGGCCCACCTTCAACTCGACGGCCAGCTCTTCCTGGCACTCGCGCGCAAGCGCGGCTTCATCGGTCTCTCCTGATTCCACCTTGCCGCCGGGGAACTCCCAGAGATTGGCCCTGCTCTTGTCGGGCAGGCGCTGCTGCACCAGGAAACGCGACGGATCGCTCGGGTCGGCGATCAACGCAGCGACGACCCGGATGGTCTTCATCCGCCCGTGCTGACCATCTGCAGCGCGAACACCGTGCCGAGGTTGGACATCACGTACAGCCGCGAACCGAAACGCATCGACGAGAAGCCCGCAGGCGACGCCGTCACCCCACGCCCCGGGTTCCACATCGCGCGCACCTTGCCGGAGGTCGGCTCGACGAACGCCAGCGCCGTCGAGGTCGGCACCACCACGTACCCACGCGCCAGGGCCAGCGAGCGGCCCGCGTTGACGCCCTTCCCCTTGTTGGTGGGATCACTCAGGTTGAGGGACCACAACATCCGCCCCTTCACCATGTCGAAGGCAGTGAGCGAACCGTCGCCGGTGGCGAACAGCGTGTTGCCCCGGGGCAGCAGCGCGGTCAGTCCATTGCGCGGCGTGGTCCAGATGAGCGCGCCCGTCTTCGCGTCGAGGGCCGAGACGCCGTCTGCATAGCTGGCCACGAAGAGCCGGCCTTCAGCGAGCACCGGAGCGGTATCGACGTCGAGGAACTGATTGCCGCCCGAGGTCGAGAGCTTCTTTTCCCACATGGCGACGCCCGACTCGAGGTTGAGCGCGACGATGAAGCCATCGGCAAACCCCATGTAGGCGAGCCCATCGGCGATCAGCGGCCGCGAGGTGCCGCGCACCGTAAAACCCGACGGCGCATCGCGGCGGTACTGCCAGATCCACGCGCCGGTCTCGATGTTGACGGCGAAGACCGTCTCCGACTGCGAGGCCACCAGCACCTTGTTGTCTGAGATGGTGGGTGACGAGACGAGCTCTTCGTTCGCCTTGAAGGCCCAGAGCTGCTCGCCGGTCAGCGCGCGGAACGCGTAGAGCACGCCGTCGCCGCCAGCCACGTAGACGATGCCGCGATGAACGGTGGGCCCCGAGAGGAAGCGCCCCGCCGTCTTGTATTCCCACTCCACGTGGCCATCGACGGGAGAGAGGCTGCGCACGAACCCATCACGGGTCGCGACGTAGACCCGCTCGGTGTCAGGATCGACAGCCGGAGAAGCGGGCTCCGTCGGCTGGTATTCCAACAACCCCAGCTTCACGAGCGGCGTGTTCCACGCGACCTCGTAGATGGCCGGGTGGGAGACGTGCGCGTCGCGAAACGGGATCGTGGGATCGTCGTTGAGCGGGATCGCCTTGCAGCCTGCGAAGCACAGCAGCGTGAGGATTCGCAGGTTCATGTTCATGAAGGCGTGGACGTCACTTGCCTGCGTCGATTGCCTGCACGACCGGAGCGGGCTTGGGCACGTCGATGCCCTGCGCGGTCAGCGTGGTGATGCGATCCTTCGCGAGGCGCGCCGCGGCCGAACCGGGAGCCGCGTTCTCGATCTCGGACAAGGTCTTCGCCGCCGCCGCGGTGTCGCCCTTGATGAGCAGCATGCGCGCGCGGTGGTACAGCCCCATGCCCTTCATGAAGTCGGTCTTGTTTTCCTTGGCGAGCAAGTCGAACGCGTTGAGCGCCTCGTCGTACTTCTTCTGCGCCTCGAGGGCGTAGCCGCGCGCTTCGTACGCCGCGGGACGCAGCGGGTCGTTCTGCTCGGCCTTCGAGATGTACTCCTCGATGAGCGGCAGGGCCTGGTCGGGCTTGCTCTGGCGCAGGTAGGCCTGGCCCAGGGGCAGTGCGGCCGAGACGGCGGCCTTGGTGCCCGCGTGCTTGGCGCGGAAGTCGGAGAGCGCCTTCACGATGGCTTCGTCTTTCTCAGCCTCGGTCTTGAAGGGCGGCTCTTCGCCGGGCTTCACCTCGGTGGGCGCGGTGGCGCTGACGGTGCGCTCGAGCACCTTGAGCGAGGCGCCGAAATCGCGCGAGGCGGTCTCTTCACCCCGGCCGCTCATGCTGGCGCCAATGGCGATCACCAGGCCGACGGCGAGAACGCCACCGACCCCGGTCACGACCTGCTTGCCGTGCTTTTCGAGAAAGGGCACCGCCTCGGCGCCGAGCTTCTGGAACTCGTCGGGCTGCTTCAGCTCTTTCTGCTCGTCTTTGTAGGAGGCCATCGCGCGGGCTGTCTAAGTGTCGGTAACACCACTGTCAACGCGCGCGTTGCTTACTCTTCTCGCGAGCCCTGAAACGCTGGGCGGCTTCGGCGCGTTTCTTCTGCCCCGGGCGAGGTCGCCAGAAGACCCGAATGGGCACCTTCAGGCGGAAGACCTTGCGCAGGTAGTTGATGACGTAGCGCTCGTAGCGGTCGGGCACGCCCTTGGGCTGGTTCACCATCATGGTGAAGGCCAGGGGCGCGGTGGCCACCTGGGCGGCGTAATAGATCTTCAGCTGCTTGCCCGCGATGATGGGCAGGGAGTGTTCGGTGGTGACGTGCTCGACGATCTTGTTGAGCTTGGGGGTCGCCGCGCGGAAGTACTGCTGCTCGAACACCTCGAGGGCGATCTCGAGCACCTTGCTCACCTTCTCGCCGGTGTGGGCCGAGACGAAGACCATCGGCGCCCAGTCGACCCAGTCGAGGATCCACTTCACCCCTGCGCGGAAGTTCTCTTCCTTCTTGGTGGCTTTGACGAGGTCCCACTTGTTGACCACGATCACCAGGCCACGGCCCTTGCTCTCGGCCAGGTGGGCGATCTTGCGGTCCTGCTCGACCGCGGGTTCGGTGGCGTCGATCATCAACACCACCACGTCGGCATCTTCCGCGGCGCGCAGGGCGCCCATCACAGAAAAGCCCTCGACGCGCTGGGTG
>JANODF010001017.1:0-2114 GCA_031412555.1 Archangium sp.
CGCCGGCCTTCAAGGCGATGCGCGAGCAGCCGACGGACGTGTCGATGTTGTTCGACTCGCCGGCTTTCAAGGCGATGCGCGAGCAGCAGACTGTCGTGTCGAAATTGTTCGACTCGCCGGGCTTCAAGGCGATGAGCGAGCAGAAGACGGTCGTGTCGAGGATGTTCGACTCGCCGGCCTTCAAGGCGATGCGCGAGCAGCAGACGGTCGTGTCGAAAATGCTCGACTCGCCGGGCTTCAAGGCGATGCGTGAGCAGCAGATGGCCGTGTCGAAGATGTTCGACTCGCCGGCCTTCAAGGCGATGCGCGAGCAGCAGGCCATGGCGAAGGCGGTCGCGTCGGCTGCATTGGATGCCCAGGGCAAGCGACACGAGGCGGGGGCTAAGCTCGCTCGAAGGCGGGCCCCCGGCAGGAAAAAGGCCAAGGACTCATAACTCTGCACCCCTGCCCTCAGATAGCAGGCCGCGACGGCGCGGCGAGCCATCACGCGCCGCCTGATCCAGCGTTGCTCAGCGTCCCGCCCGCACCGCCGAACGAAACGGTGCCGGCACCTCCGCCAGGTATGCCGCCGTGTCGCCGGCCAGGAAGAGCGTCACGGTGAAGCAGTGGTACTCGTCATCGCTGCTCTGGGTGAGCACCCGGTCGACGAGCTGCAACTCGGGGTGAGCGCGCAGCCATTCGGTGATGCGTTCGCCCAGGACTTCGCGCTCACGGGCCAGGGTGGCGCTGAACACCTTCACTGCGGAGAACGGCTGCATTGGGGTGGTGTAGCCCATCGTTCGGACGAGGGGCTGTTGCACCGCCGTCGCCGTCGCTGTCGAGGCCGACCTACGCCGTGGGCACCCGAGAAGAATCGGAATCCTGTTTCTCTTCGGTGTCTCGCAGCATGCGGAACAGGGTTTCCCCGGGCGCGCCGCGCTCGGCTTCTTCAACCAGCCGCGGTGTCAGCGGGTACGCCGGGCCTCGGGCGGCAGCACCAAGTGCCAGCGCGTATTCGAAGCAATCGAAGAGCTCTCCCTTGTAGAACTTTGACTGACTCACGAGGCGCTCACGCGCCTCCGCGGCGGCGCTTGGCGCTCCCATGAGCTCAGCATAGTGAAGCGCGTTGCCCAGCAGGCCCGCCCCGAGAGCAACGAGCAGCTCCGCTCCCTTCAGACGGCGATTGGCTTGGTAAGAGAATGCGAAGCCCAGCTCAAGGATACGGCCGAAGACCCTTTTCCCATGAGGATTGACCTGGTCCGAGATGTCCGGCGTTTGGAGGGCCGTGAAATAATCCGCGGCAGCGCGGAAGTTCCGAAGATAGCCGCCGAAGCGAACCGCGTCGGTGATTCTCGTCTCCCACAAGTACCCCATCTCGTCCACCACCTCATCCGCTTCGCCACTTCGCGAAGCGAGTGCAAGAGTCTGCTCGAAGTAGCGTGAGAAGGTCTCGGGGTTCGCCTCCCGAAACACGTCGCTGCGCGGTCTCTCGATGGCTCGCATCTCCCAAATCGCCAGGGCAGAAAGATGATGCTGCAGCGGTCCTGCGCCGCGCCCGAATGGCACGTGTCCGACGATCGGCGCCCGAAGTGAATCGCTGATTTCGAGATGAGACATCGCTCTCACGGACGTGTCCCGCCGCGTCCAGAACTCACGCGGCAGTCCCTTTTCCTTCTCCAGCGCGCGTAGAGCGCCCGCGCCGACAATGAGTTCGATGATGCCTGATCTCATGCCGTGTTGGTCGTCTTGGCGGAGCGGTCTCACTTCGTAATCAAGCGGTGGCTCGATGTTCTCTGCGAGGGTGCCCCTCACGCGGTCGACGTCTCTGTCGAGTTCGAAAAGCGGCCGAACACTCGCTGCGCGGTCATCAAGATCCTCTATCCCGAAGACGATGCTCCCCCCGCCGCCGTTCGCCATCGCTACGGCGTCCTTCC
The DNA here is from genome assembly GCA_031412555.1 of Archangium sp. GTDB lineage: Bacteria > Myxococcota > Myxococcia > Myxococcales > Myxococcaceae > Archangium_A. Next base: position 1,914 of record JANODF010001017.1, read on the forward strand.
TCAATTCGTACTTCTCAAACTTCCCCTCGCGCTGGGGAAGCATCTGCTTGAACTCCAGCTCTCTCGTCTCCGGCTCGCGCAGCTCAACGAGCTCTTCGACATCCGCCCAGCTTTCCAACCGTCTTTTCCTGGAGTTCATCGATTCGCTCCGAACTACGAGAGTTGTGGTCGTCCGTTTACACCAGTGCCATCGCCGTCGGC
>JANODF010001018.1:0-11390 GCA_031412555.1 Archangium sp.
TCGGTCTGCGCCTGTGACGCGTCGGTGCGCCCCGGAGTGAAGGGCACCTGCAGCTCGAAGCCCGCCTTCTTCGCGGCCTGCTCGATGCCCACGTTGCCGCCCAGCACGATGAGGTCGGCCAACGAGACCTTCTTCGCGCCCTTGTTGAAGTCCTTCTGGATGCCCTCGAGCTTCTGAATCACCTTGCTCAGCTCAGTCGGGTCGTTGGCCTTCCAGTCCTTCTGAGGCGCGAGCCGAACGCGCGCGCCGTTCGCACCACCACGCATGTCGGTGCCGCGGAAGCTGGAGGCGGAAGCCCAGGCGGCCTTCACCAGCGCAGGCGCGCTCAGACCCGAAGCGGCGATCTTCGCCTTCAGATCCGAGAGGTCCTTCGCGTCGACCGGCGTGCCGACGGCCTGGGGCACCACGTCCTGCCAGAGCAGCTCTTCCTTCGGCACGTCGGGGCCGAGGTAACGCGAGCGCGGGCCCATGTCGCGGTGGGTGAGCTTGAACCACGCCTTGGCGAAGGCGAGCTTGAACTCCTCGGGGTTCTCCTTCCAGCGCTTGGTGATCTTCCCGTAGGCGGGGTCGAAACGCAGCGCGAGGTCGGTGGTGAACATGATGGGCGCGTGGCGCTTGGTCTTGTCGTGCGCGTCGGGCACCAGGCCCGCACCCTTGCCCTCAGCGGGGATCCACTGGGTCGCGCCAGCGGGGCTCTTGGTCTGCACCCACTCGAAGTTGTAGAGGTTGTCGAGGTAGTTGGTGGTGAACACGGCGGGGGTGATCGTCCACGCGCCCTCGAGGCCGCTGGTCACGGTGTCGGCGCCGTTGCCCTTGCCGCACTTGTTCTCCCAGCCCGTGCCCTGCTTCTCCGTACCGGCCGCGGCAGGCTCCACGCCCACGCACTTCGCGGGCGCATGCGCGCCGTGCGCCTTACCGAAGGAGTGACCACCGGCGATCAGCGCCACGGTCTCTTCGTCATTCATCGCCATGCGGGCGAACGCCTCGCGAATGTCGCGCGCGGCGAGGAGCGGATCGGGGACGCCGTTGGGGCCTTCGGGGTTCACGTAGATGAGCCCCATCTGCACGGCGGCCAGCGGCTTCTGCAGCTTGCGGTCGCCCGTGTAGCGCTCGTCGGCGAGCATCTTCTTCTCGGGGCCCCAGTTCACCAGCTCAGGCTCCCAGTCGTCTTTGCGGCCGCCGGCGAAGCCGAAGGTCTGAAAACCCATCGCGGTCAGCGAGACGTTGCCGGTGAGCACCATCAGGTCGCCCCACGAGATCTTCCGCCCGTACTTCTGCTTCACCGGCCACAGCAGGCGCCGCGCCTTGTCGAGGTTGGCGTTGTCGGGCCAGCTGTTGAGCGGCTCGAAACGCAGCTGGCCACCACCGGCGCCGCCCCGGCCATCGCCCAGGCGATAGGTGCCGGCGCTGTGCCACGCCATGCGGATGAAGAAGGGGCCGTAGTTGCCGTAGTCGGCGGGCCACCAGTCCTGCGAGGTGGTGAGCACCTTGGTGATGTCCGCCTTCACCGCGGCGAGGTCGAGGCTCGCAAACTCCCTGGCGTAGTCGAAGTCTCCGCCCAGGGGGTTCGACTCGGCGGCGTTGCGGCGCAGCGGGGAAAGGTCGATCTGATCAGGCCACCAGAATTGATTGGGCCTGACATCGGGCTCTGCGCTCGCGAGCGCAGGGGAGAGAAGCAGCACCAGCATCAATTTCGTCTTCATCGGTTCTCCAGTGGGGAAAGTGCAGACCAGCATCTGCAACCTCATCGGTTGGTGGTCAGCCCACCAATCGTTTGGTTGGATTGACGTGATAGCCGCTGGCTATCGGCGGCGGCGATCAATCAGCGTACGCAGCGCTTCTGCACCACGCCGCAGCTGCGCGCCACCCACGCTGGTCGCTCGCCAGGTGACCGTCTCCACCGCGTCGGAGACGAGCTCGCGCAGGGTGAGGTTCTCTGAAGAGGAGGGCGGGGTGGTGTGGATCACTTCGGGCTCCAGCGGCCGTTGCTCGCGTGGCTCCACGGTCGTCCAATGCAACGCCGCCGGCGCACCCATCGCGTAGCTGCCCGGCCTCGCGAGCACGGGCATCTCTTTGCCGATCGCGCCCGCTTCGGGCACCTGGAGCTTTCGGCTGAGCCGCTCGAACGCTTCGATGATCTGCCCCACCTGCGAATCGGTCAGGGTGGCCGGTGGGGCGAGCAACAACCGCGAGCGCGGACCTGCCAGCCACCCGCGGCAGGCGATGCCCAGATCGGCCAACGCGGCGAGCCACTGCTCACACAACGCCTCGTCACCCAGCCACACCGGGATCCACGGCGTCACGCAGGGGCCGGTATCGAAACCACGGCCCTTCAGCGCGGTGAGCAGCTTCTGCGCGACGTCGAAGAGCCGGGCCCTGCGAGCGCCTTCACTCGCGGCGATGTCGAGCGCGCGTGCCGAGGCGGCCAGAGAAACGGCCGAAGGCGGCGGGAGCGCCCCGCGCAACGTGTCGAGCAGCTCGGGGTGACCGAGCACCAACGCGCCGGTGCCGGGGATCGCGCCGCCCAGCGGCAAGATTCGCAAGGTCACCTGCGCCTGCAACGAGAGGTGTTCGATCGCGCCACCGCCCGTGGGCCCCAGCACGCCCAGGCCGTCGTCGATCACCACCAGGCTCGCGTGCCGTCGCTGACAGACCTCGGCAAACCGCGGCGTGAGGGCCAGATCGCCCTCGAGGGGGTGCACCGCGTCGAGAATGAGGCCCAGCATGCCGGGGTGACCGAGCGCCGCTTCGGCATCTTCGGGCGTGGTGATCTGCGCCGACTCGGGCACCGATCTGCGGCCGCGTGCTTCGGTGGCCATGCGCCAGGTGGGCAACAGCGGGAGCAACGCCTCTTCGTGGCTGATCACCAGCGCGGCCTCAGCGCCGAAGAGCGAGAGGGCGCGGGCCTCGAGCTCGGCCTGGGCCCGCGTGCCTTCGGTGCGACCGAGCCCCAGCTTTCGCAAGGCGGTCTGGCCGGCCTCTTTCACCCGTGCGTCGCTGCCCAGGCCGAGCAGGTCGTCGGTCGAGGCGACCAGGAAACGCGAACCATCGCTCTCGATCTCCGAGGCGGAAGGCGCGGCGTCGATGCGGCAGTTCATCTTGAACCGGCCGCGCACGCTGCGTGAGAGCACTGAAGGATCGACGGCCACAGCCGATTCATAGCGCATCGGCGTGGTGCGGCGGCCTTTGGGGAAATCCTCTCCGAACGCGGGGGCATTCGCGTACACGAGGTCATGCGATTTCTCCTGCCCGCCTTGTTTCTGCTCGCTGCCTGCGCGACCACCGCCCCGATGCAGCAGCCCGCCCCGCGCTTCGAGACCACCGAGCTCGAGCTGACCGTCAAAGAGGTCGACGCCGATCAGGTGCAGCAGCTCCAGTCTCAGTTCGCCAGGACCAACGATCTGCGTTCCGCCCAGCTGAAGAGCCACACGGGCAAGGTGGCGGTCTTCACGGTGATGTACCCGGGCGACGTGGGCGACCTGCCGAAGTCGCTGGCCACCATTCCCGCCCCGGGCCTCAAGTTCGTCAGCGCCAAACACGCCTACGAATACGCCGCCTTCGACAACCTGCCGCCCACGGTGACGTTCATTCACCCGCAGCCCGAGCAGGTGCTCAACACGAAGGATCAGTACGTCATCGTCGAGGTGCCCGACAAAGACGTGGCCCAGGTGACCATCGGCGGCAAGAACGCGCCGCTCTACAAGGGCACCGTGTACCGCCTGAAGCTCGACCTCAACGAGGGCAAGCAGGAGATCGTGGCCACCGCGAAGGACAAGGCGGGCAACGAGACCAGCGCCCGCGTGTCGGTCACCATCGACACCACCGCGCCCGCGCTCCAGGCGCAGATCCGGCTGATCGTCGAAGGCCAGGTCGAGGCGGGCAGCTCGGTGTTGATCGACGGCGTGGAGGTCTCGGTGGACAGCTCAGGCCACTACAAGGCCGAGGTTCCGGTGCGAAAGGGCCAGCGCAAGGTGGAGATCGTCGCCATCGACCAGTCGGGCAACAAGTCGGTCACCACCAAGACCATCGGCGAGTAGTTGCGTGCAGGGGAGGGGGCTGCTAGGTGCGCCGCTCCTTTCCGCTTTTGGGAAGCCACACCGGACCACTGGCCGACGCGCCATGTCCGAGAGAAAGAAGCATCACATGAAGGGTTTGATCGGCAAGAAGGCCGGAATGACGCAGATCTTCAACGCGGATGGCAACGCCATTCCCGTGACCGTCGTCGACGTCACGTCCGTTGAAGTGGTCGGCAAGCGCACCATGGAGAAGGACCAGTACACCGCCGTCGTCCTCGGGATGACGGACGCCAAGGAGAAGCACCTCACCAAGGCGCAGGTCGGTTCCTTCAAGAAGGCCGGCGCGAACCTCAAGCGCATCGTGCGCGAGTTCCGCGTCGACGCGTCGGAGCTGGACGGCTTCAAGATCGGCGAGCAGGTCAAGGTCGACGCCTTCTTCAAGATGGGCGAGCTGGTCGACGCGACCGGCATCACCAAGGGCCGTGGCTTCCAGGGCGTCATGAAGCGCTGGGACTTCCGCGGCTTCGGTCAGACCCACGGTACCCACGAATACCGCCGCCACCCCGGCGCGATCGGTCAGCGCAAGACGCCGGGCCGCGTGTACCCGAACAAGAAGCTCCCGGGTCACTACGGCGTGGAGCAGGTCACCACCCAGAACCTCGAAGTGGTCGGTCTGCACCCCGAGAAGAACCTCATCCTGATCAAGGGTGGCATCGCCGGCTCGAACGACGGTCTCGTCGTGATCAAGCCCTCCGTGAAGACCGCCCTGCGCGCGGCGCACAAGGCTCAGAACACCCGGAAGTAATCGCAGTACCGCTGTCGATTCACGCTTTCGGGGAGGCCCTGCGATGTGGAGTGTGCGCTCGGTATGGCCGGTGGGGATGCTGTCGGCAGCGTTGGTGCTGTCGGCCTGCGGCCCTTCCGGACCCAGGCCCATTCAACTGGGGCTTCCCTGCATTCCCGGCGATTCGGGCTCGATCTGCGCATCGGGCCTGTGTCTGGCGCTCGACAACCAATCGGGCTTCTGCACCGACGTCTGCACCGCTGATGACCAATGTCCGGCGGATTTCCTCTGTCAGGCCTCGGGCCGCTACGGCCGCATCTGCCGCCCGCTCTCGGGCTGCGAGACCGAGGTCGACTGCCCCTCAGGTCACGTCTTCAACGCCGATACGGGCAACTGCTACATCGCCGTGAGCCGTTCGCTCTGCGGCCCCTGCCAGGACGGCAACCAGTGCCCCGCGGGCGGCGCCTGTTTCTCCGCCATCGGCTCGGGCGAGCAGTTCTGCACCACGGCTTGCGGCGCGGGCGACAGCTGCCCCACGGGCTACAGCTGCCGCGAGTTGCCCGTCGGTGTCGAAGGGGCGCTCCTCAAGCAGTGCGCGCCCGATACGGAATCCTGCAACAACGGCCGGAGCATCTGCTCCGCTTGCCAGGGCGACGACGAGTGCGGCGGTCCCTTCGACCTGTGCGTGCGCAACGTGGTCTCCGGCGTCACGTTCTGTGGGCGCGACTGCAACCCTGCGAAGAACATCTGCCCGACGCTCGGCTGCGATCCGGTCAAGCTCGGCTCTGCTGAGAACCCCGATTGCCCGGGCGGCTTTTCCTGCACCAACATCGGCCAGAGTGACGACCCTTCGGTGGTCGGCCCTTTCCAGTGCGTGCCCAACAGCAACACCTGCGAGGGCTACTGCGACTCGACCGACACCATCGGCCAACTCAGCCAGTGTGGCCTGGGCAAGGTCTGCTCGAACAACGTGTGCACCGGCGCTGCCGACGGCCGCATGTGTTCGCCCTGCGCCGACAACGACGACTGCCGTCGCGGTGGGTTCTCCGAGAACCGCTGCATCGTGAACAACTGCACCGACTGCCCCTTCGCGGGTGAGGCGTTCTGCTCCACGCCGTGCGCCGATGACGCGGCCTGCGTGCGCAGCTTCGGCGCGGGTTTCGTGTGCAAGCCGGTCGACGATCCCAGCTCGCCTCCGCGCTCGTATTGCATGCCGCAGCGCGGCTCGTGCAAGGGCGGCCTGGGCCGGCTCGGTGAGAACTGCTCGGTGGCCGGCCCTCAAGATTGCGTGACCGGCGTGTGCCTCGAGGCGGGCCTCAACGACTTCTGCTCGGGGCCGTGCACCACCGACGCGCAGTGCGGCGACACGCGCTTCCGCTGCTGCGAGACCTCGGCGGCCACCGGCGGCTACGACTGCAGTGAGCCCCACCGCACCGCCACCGGCCCGTTGAGCGGCTCGGGCGTCTGCGCGCCCATCGGCGGCCTGTTCGGCGACGACTGCTCGCCGGGGCGCGCGCCGTGCCAGAGCGGCACCTGCCTCGACCTGGGCACCGCGCGCGTGTGTTCGGTCACCTGCGCCAGCGGCTCGTGCCCCGATGGGTTCGCCTGCCGCCAGGCCGTCGGCCCCGACGGCACCACCCAGGTGCCCGTCTGCTTCCCCAACGGCGGCGGCAAACCGGGCGCTGATTGCGGCTTCGGCCCTGCTGCGTGCGAGAGCGGCCTGTGCATTCGCAAGGACTCCGGCCCCATCTGCACCATGGGCTGCGCCGCTGACGCCGATTGCCCCGACGACTGGATCTGCGACCTGCTGCGCACCGTCACCGAGTCTTCGGTGCAGGCCTGTCTGCCTCCGGCCCTTCAAGATGGGTGAACCCTTTCTCGAAAAGCCCTGTACCTCCGTGTACTTCACCGTGTTAAGCCGCCGCCCCCTCTGAGTCGCTCCATGCTCGTTCTTCGTGTGCTCATTCTGGTGTCGCTCGCACTGGCTGCCGCCGGCTGTGACGATCGCACGCGCACGAGGAAGATCGTCGAGCCGTTCGCGGTGGTTCCCGGCACGCCCACCGTCGACGACGCGACGCCCGCGGTGAAGATCGACCCGACGATGGCCACCGACGTTTTCGGGGTCAACGTGCCCAAGCAGTGCGACGCGTACACGCAGTTGCCGGTGCGCAAGGTCGACATTCTCTGGGTGGTCGACTCGTCGGGTTCGATGGCCCCCAAGCAGGCGCGCCTCGCGTCGAACTTCCAGGGCTTCATCAACCAGCTCGTCACCGCGAACCCGCCCATCGACTTCCACATCGCCGTCACCAGCACCGATACCGACGACGCGGCCGTGCGCGGCAAGCTGCGCCCGTGGACGCTGGGCGCCACCAGCGAGAACTACATCAGCTGCACGCCGATGATGGGCGGCGGGGTGACCTGCAACACCGGCCCGAACCTCACCACCGCGGTGCAGGCCTTCGGCCAGATGTCGGCCGTGGGCATCAACGGCAGCGCCGCCGAACGTGGGCTCTACGCGGCCTACCTCGCGCTCACCGAGCCCACCAACATCACCACGCCGGTGTTCGATCGCTTCATTCGTCAAGACGCTGCGCTGTACGTGGTGGTGGTGTCCGACGAAGACGACGCGTCGTGCACGCCGATGACCCGCCAGACCACCTGCACCGCCGACCCCGGCTGCCGCTGCGCGCCCGATAATTCGCTGGCGGGCGCGGGCACCTGGGGCAGCACCGCCTACTTCACGCGCTTCCTCGAGACCTACAAGGGTTACGGCAACGCCGAGTCGGTGGCGCTCGCGGCGATCGTCTCGACCGGCGCCGACGAACAGGCCGTGCCTTCGCAGTTTGGTGACCCCACGCCGCACGTCGGTTGCTGCCGGGCGCTGGGCGCTGGCGCGTGCCCCGATGGCGGCGTCAACGACGGCGGCTTCGAAATCGCGTACACCGGCAACCGCTACGAGAAGGTCGCGACGGAGACGGGTGGGGTGACGGTGTCGATTTGCCAACAAGACTTCTCGGCCGCGCTCTCGTCGCTGGGCTACGCCGCGTCTGGTCTGCGCCGTGATTTCCGCCTGAGCCGGGGGCCCGACCTGCGCCCCGATGGCGGCGTGGCCATCGGCCTGACCTCGTACGTGAGCCCGGCCAGCGCGGCCAACTGCATGGTCGATGGCAACTGCCCCGTGACCACGCCCGCCTGCCGCAACGGGCGCTGCGCGAGACGGATCGACGTCTCCACGGCCATGGTGAGCAACGGCGCTTCGTACCTGAAGTGCGAAGGCGCCGGGCTTCGCAACATCGTTCGTTTTGAAGGCACTTCGGTGCCTGAGCCGCTCAGCACCGTCGAGGTTTGCTACGACGTGCTCCCCACGTTCCAGAACAGCTGTCCGTAGATGAGGTGAATGAGCTCCATGACTCGTACGACACTCAACCTGATGAGCTGCCTGGTGCTGATGACGGCCCAAGCGGCGTTCGCCGAAGATGAAACCGAAGAGCTCGTGGAGAAGGTCGCGGTGCGTAACCGCCTCTTCTCGGTCGAGGGACGTTGGGAGCTCGGCGGCAACGTCGGCTTCTCGCTCCTGAGCCGGCTCACCGACCACTACAACTTCAACGTGTCGGTCGCGTTCAACCCGAAAGACTGGCTGGGGCTCGAGCTGCGCGGCGGGTACGCGCTGTCGCGTCACACGTCGCTGGCCGATCAGATCCAGACCGACTTCTTCGCCAACAACACCATCAGCCGCGCCAATGACGCGGCCGATCTGTGGGAGCTCACCGCCCACGGTGTGTTCGGCATCCGGTTCCAGCCCATCTACGGGAAGATCAACCTGATGTCGGAGCTGCCGATTCACTTCCAGTTCTACGTGTGGGCCGGTGGTGGCGTCGGCGCGCTCAAGCGCGAGTCGATGGTGCTCTGCGCCGAACGGGTCAGCGCCCGCGAGTGCGGCCAGTTTCTCACCCAGAACAAGGTGAGCCCCCTGGTCTCGATCGCCCTGGGTTTCCGCTTCTTCATCATGCAGCAGCACTCGGTGAAGATCGAAGTGCGTGACTGGAGCTACCTCGACTCGTTCCAGATCAACGTCGACCGGGCCACGGGCACGGGCGGCATGGATAGCCCCAACGCGGGCATCACCAACCTCGTCCAGTTCGACCTGGGCTACGCGTTCATCTTCTAAGGGACGATCTTCGATGACCTCCTTCCGTCATGTTCTGTTGTTCGCAGCCCTCGTCACGGCGTTCGCCGTGCAGGCGGCTGCTCCCATCGATGCCCCGTTGATCGTCATCGCCCAGGCGACGCCTGATGATGACGAAGATGATCCGGCTCCGGCCGCGACGCCGGCTCCCACCACCACCCCGAAGAGTGACGCGCCCACCGCGCCGCCGCCCCCGGGTACGGCCACGCCGGCTCCGGCTGCAGCGGTCGCGGCAGACCCCGAGGCGCAGCGCCTGGTGTCGGGCGCGCCGCTCTACAACCCGAACGTCGCCGTGCACATCGTCGAGCAGAAGTCGTACTCCGACTCGAAGAAGAGCGAGATCGTGCTCTACCCGGTGGCGATGCAGGTGAACGGCAAGTTCACCCAGCACTTCGGCACGATGGGCTCGTTCGTGTACCACCTGCAGGAGAACTTCGGCCTCCAGATCTCCGGCGGCTACAACTGGTACAACGTCGAGTCGGCGTTCAACGGTGAGCTGGTCGAGAAGTTCCGCGTCGAGGCCCAGGCCGCGACCTCGCTGCTGTGGACGTGGGGCGTCATGGGCGGCGTCGAAGTGAGCCCGCTCTACGGCAAGTTCACCTTGTTCGAGGGCACCCTGGCGCACTTCAGCTTCGTGCTGAACGGCGGCGTGGGTGCCGGTGGCACGCGCCACCAGCTCAAGCCCGAGACGGTGAAGACCGACGGCACCATCAGCCAGGCCACCTACGGCGACACGGGGGCCCGCTTCATGGGGTCGCTGGGCGCCGGCTTTCGCCTGCAGCTGGGTGAACGGTTCGCCATGCGCCTCGAAGTGCGCGACGTCGTCTACACGGCGCGCATGGAGCGGGTGAACGGCTGCAACGTCGACGACCTCCGCGCTCTCGACGGCAAGATTCGCATGGGCCAGGACCCCGGTACCGCCGTGGTGGGCGCCAGCTGTGACGTCGACACGTTCACCGGCACCATCGAAGGCACCGACATCAAGCGCAGCAACGACGTCCCGCTCGCGCTGAACCTCGTTCGCATCCCCAGCTCCGACGTGCTCAACAACATCGGGCTGTATCTCGGGATCTCGTTCCTCTTCTAAGGGCACACCATGAAGCGCACGCTCTTTATTGCCATCACGCTCGTCGCCGGTCTGGCCTCGGCGCAGGATCTCGCCGTCTACAACAAGGCCCTGTCGGCCTATAACGGCAACCAGTTCGAAGACTCGGCTCGCCTGTTCTTCGAAGTGACGAACAGCACCACCGACAACGATCTGCGGCTCAAGGCGGAGTACTACCTCGCCTCGAGCTTCCAGCGTTCGAACCTGCCGTTCACCGCGTTCATCTACTTCACGCCCATCGTGAAGGCGGGGCCGCAGCACCCGTACCACCTGAAGTCGGTCGAGGCGCTCATCTCGCTGCAGGAGGTCTTGAACGACGACTTCCTCATCCCCTCGATCATGAACAACCTCTACGACAAGTACGCCGATGCCTGGGCGACGTTGCCGCTCGAGGTGCTCGCGCGCATCAACTACCAGATCGGCCGCATCTCTCACCGCAAGGGCAAGCTCGACGAGGCCAAGCAGTTCCTCGAGGCCGTGCCGGACACCAGCCAAGTCTACGCCAAGGCGCAGTACCTGATGGGCATCACCCTGGCCGACCCCCGCTACCCGGCCGCCGACGAAGCGACCCGCAGCAAGAACCTCGAGGCCGCCATCACCACCTTCGAATCGGTGCTGAAGGTGCGCACGCGCCAGCTCGACTTCGAAGAGACCAAGCAGCTGAGCTACCTCGCGCTGGGCCGCTCGAACTACAACCAGGGCCAGTACCAGAAGTCGACCGAGTGGTACGAGCGCGTGCCGCGGTTCTCGAAGTACTGGGATCAGTCGTTGTTCGAGAACGGCTTTGCCCGTTTCCAGAACGATGACTTCGGTGGGGCGCTGGGTTCACTCCAGGGTCTGTACGCGCCGCAGTTCGCCGGCGCCTTCCAGCCCGAGTCGTGGATCCTCACCTCGACCACCTATTACTTCTCGTGCCTCTACGACGAGTCGAAGTCGTCGCTGGCCGAGTACGAGCGCCTGTACCTGCCGATGGCCGAGAAGCTCAAGCCGCTGGTCGACTCCGCCGAGCCGCGCGAGCTGTCGGCGTACTTCAAGATGGTCAACGTCACGGAGAACCCCGAGCTGCCCAAGGCAGTGCTGAACTGGGTGCGCACCAACGAGCGCATGCTGGGGCTGTTCGGCATGCTCCGGCAGATCGAGACCGAGAAGTCGACGATCGAGGGCAACCAGGCGTGGCGCGCTGCGAAGATGAGCGCCGAGCTGGTGACCTACCTCGACCAGAACAAGGACCTGCTCGAGAAGGCGGCGGGCGACAGCGCCAAGAAGCGCCTCACTGAGGCCTACCGCACCATCAAGGGC
>JANODF010001019.1:0-2264 GCA_031412555.1 Archangium sp.
CTCTACAAGGGCCTGGTCGAATCGCAGGGCGTAGAAGAGGTCACCAAGCAGCTCCAGGAGACGCTGGGCGCCGCGATCCCCAACCTCTACGCCGAAGCGCTCAAGAGCACCGACGGCGATCCCGACGCCGCGGCCGCCAAGCTCAAGCAGGGCCTCGATGGGCTCGACTCCGGCAAGGGCGTGCTGGGCAACATGGAGGCCTTCAACAAGGGCCTCGACGCGCTGCTCGCCAACGACACGGCCGCCCTCAAGGCGATGGACAGCGCCAACCCGCTCTCCAATGCGCTGAAGGTCGCGGGCGTGATGTTGGGCATCGCCAAGGTCGCCAACGGCACGGCCGAGCCGCAAGACGTGCTGGGCGCCGGCAAGGACGGCATCGAGGTCACCGCGCTGGCGATGGAAGCGTTGGCGAAGACGCTCCCCACCGATGGTTCACTGGCTTCAGCCGCGACGACGGGCTCGAAGTGGCTCAACAAGCTCGCGCCCGGTATCGGCATGGTCGCCAGCGCCATGTCAGCCGCGGCCGACTTCAAAGCGCTCTGCAAGGATCCCAACGCAGGCGATCTGCTCAAGCTGGTCGGCAACGCGATGTCGACGGTCGGCGGTGCGCTCGCGCTGACGGGCGTGGGCGAAGTGGTCGCAGTGCCGCTGCAGGTGGTCGGCGGGCTCATCACCGCGACCGGCGGCATCGTCACGCAGCTGCGCGAAGAGAACATCATCACCGAAGAATCGAAGAAGCTGCTGCGCGCCAGCGGCGTCGACGAGGCCTTCATCGAACAGCTCACCTCGGCCTCACCCAAAGCGCTGCGCACGCTCGAGGAGACCGGCATGTCGCCCGAGCAGGTGCAGGAGCTGATGTCGAAGCACCCCGAGGTCTTCAGCAATCCCGGCTACCAGGAACGGTTCGCCGACGCGGCCAAGGCGTGCGGGCTGCAGGGCGAGAACGTGCTCAAGTTCGCCGAGGCCCTGAAGAAGGACAACCCGGACTATCCGATGGCGCGCGTGCCCTACAACGAGCGGCCCGGCATCATGCGCAACATCATCCGCAGCAACTTCCCTTCGACCCGCGAGCTCGTCGCGCCCAGCCCCTACTCGTGAGCGGCCTCGCCCAGGTTCAATGAATCGAGCCGGGCGAACTTCGGGGCCCACTCCAACAGCCGGTGGGCCGCCTCTTCCGTCATGCCGCTGCGTGACACGTCGAGGGTGCGCAACGAGTCTTTCAACGGCGATTCGTAGATCGCTGCCACCGCGGAGCGCGTGGTCTTGTCGGCGCGCAAGGTGAGCGACTCGAGATTGTTCAAGCGGGTGATGGGAAAGAGCGCCTCGCGATCGAAGGTCTCCAGCGAAGAGAGCGTCAGCTTGCGCAGCGAGGGCAGGGCGTCGAGCACCAGGCCCAGCCCTCCGATGGTCATCGCGTCGACCGGCACCGACAGCTCGAGCAAACGCGGCAACGACACCGCCGAGGGCACGATCAACTGCGCGGAGAGGTTCAGTTTGATCAGCCGCTCGAGCCCCGGGCCCACATGCGCGAGGTCGAGCTCGTTGCAGGTCATCGCCAGCCCCTCCAGCAGCTTCGGCGGCGTGGCCGAGAGGAACTTGAGCGTGTCGTCGCCGGGGCTCGCGTCGACCACCAGCTCGCGCAAGAACCGGCAGCTGGGGTGATCGAGCGCGGGCTGGAGCAGGGTGGTGGTCCAGTCATCGCGCCGCTCCTCCCAGGCCGCGTGGTTGGTGAGCACGAAGAACAAGGTGTGCACGAAGCCCCAGCGCCACTGCGCGCGTTGGGTCTGGGCGATGCGAATGCCCCTGATGCGGAGCAACACCTCTTCACGTTCGCGCCGCGCGCGGGTGGATCGATCACCCAGCTGGAGTGAAATCAACTCGCCGCGGGGATCGCCCACCTGCTGGTACCAATCGCCGAGCACGGCGTAGCGCGCTGCGTCGTCAGGCGCGTCTTCGATGGCCGCCTCGAGGGCCTGGCGTTCAAGGGTCACTCAAGTCCCCGCAAGCAGTGGTGTCCTACCTTCTCCTTCACTGACAACCTCGCCATCCGATAACTTTCTGTCGTCTCAGTTTGCCACTTTGCTGTCATGCAAAGGGTTGTTTTTATTGGCAATCCGACTTGCCCCGGTCGATTGCTACCGGTACTACAGCACCCGCGAACGTGGGGAACGTGCGCTGCGAGGCCTGATCCTGGAGCCAGACTTCGCTGAACCGAAAGGGTGCCTATGTCGAAACGATTCATGAGTGCGCTGCTGGTCTTGTCG
>JANODF010001020.1:0-3822 GCA_031412555.1 Archangium sp.
GCGGATCACATGGAGCGCTGGGCGAAGGCTCACTTCCCGGCTGATCAAATCGTGCGGGTCTCCCATTCGCTGGTGCTCGGCAAGCGCGTCGATGCCCGCCCCACCATCGCGTTGGTCGGCCATCTCGACACGGTGCCGAACCACCCCGATGGAAACCCGGCGCGCATCGAAGGTGATCGGCTCTTCGGCCTGGGCAGCTCCGACATGAAGGGCGCGTTGGCGGTGATGATGGCCCTGGCCGAGGCGCTGCCGCGCGACACCTTGCCGGTGAACCTGCTGCTGGTGCTCTACGAACGTGAAGAAGGCCCTTTTCAGGAGTCGGGCCTGGGCCCGCTCTTCGAGCGCGTGCCCGAGCTGAAGGCCCTCAAGTTCGCCATCGCCATGGAGCCGACCGACGGCGCGGTGCAGGTCGGCTGCGTGGGCACGCTGCACGCCTCGTTGCGGTTCGAAGGTCAGGCCGCTCACAGCGCACGCCCCTGGCAGGGCAAGAACGCGATTCATGCCGCGGGCTCCCTGCTCACGGAGCTCGGCGCGCGCGAGCGGAAGGCGGTCATCGTCGAGAACCACACCTTCTACGAGGTGATGAGCGCCACGCTCGCGAAGGGGGGCCGCGCGCGCACCGTGGTGGCCGATTCGTTCGAGCTCAACGTGAACTACCGCTTCGCGCCCGGCAAGTCGCTGGAGCAGGCCCAGAACGATCTGCACGAGTTCGTCGCGGGCCGGTGCCACGTGTCGTTCACCGACCTCGCGCCCAGCGGCCGGTTGTGCGGCGCCAACCCGTTCTTCCAACGGCTCGAACGGCTCAGCGCCCGGCCGGCCGAAGCGAAGCAGGCGTGGACTGACGTGGCCCGGTTCTCTGAGCTGGGCGTCGACGCGGTGAACTTCGGGCCCGGAGAAACCGCGCAGGCCCACCAACGCACCGAGAGCGCCAGCGTAGTGGCATTGCAGCACGCGTACGACACGTTGCAGCAGCTGCTCAGCACCTCGCCGTGACGTGACGCAGCCCGATTCTTATTTCAGCCAACCCTCTCGATGCGAACGGTGGTCCCCTGCTCGGGAGGACCGGTGTGTGCGCGGCTGTGAGCGCGGGTCATCGTTTCCGCTGAAGAGCGGGCGGCCTACCATCCGGCCATGACGTCACGGCTCTTGATGCTGTTCGCAGCGATCCTCGGCAGCACCGCGGCCGCAGGTACGAAGGTGATCAAGAACGACACCTTCACCGGCGTCGGCAGCGTCTTCACTGGCGTCAGCTTCGCCGAGTACGAAGGGGCGGGCGTGTTGTTCGAGCCGGCGCTCTCCGACTACCCGCTCAAGATCATCGCCATCGACGTGTTGCTCGCGCCCTACGGGCCGGGCGCCGTGCTCGGTCAGTACGAGTTCGATCTCTGGGATGAATCGGCCGGCAGCGTGCCGCCGCCAGTGCCCAATGACGGCGGCTCCTACTACTACGGCCGCATCTCTCGCGAGGCGCGCGCGCTGACCCCGAGCAGCTCGATGTTCAACCGCTTCACCTTCGACAACCCGGTCATCGTGCCCAGCGGGAAGCTCTTCGTGAAGGTGTCCCAGATTCTCGACACCAGCAGCGACGGCACCACCATCGCGCTCGACAACGCCACCACGCCCAGGCCGAACGCGAACTGGTACTTCGATGGCTTCGGCAACTTCCACCCGTTCGAACAAGCCGACGGCGGCTACCGCAACGGCCTCCACCGCAACTGGATCATCCGCCTGGTGCTCGAGGTGCCGGACGTCTCGGTGACGGTGACCTCCATCACGCCGGGCAGCAGCGCGACCAACACCGCCACCAACGTGGTGATCACCGGCAGCAACTTCGAGCTCGGCGCGCGCGCGTACCTGGGCGCCAACGAGCTGAGCTTGAACACCCTCACCTCGCAGAGCCTCGCGGCCAGCGTGCCCAGCGGGTTGCCGGCCGGCACCTACGACGTGCGCGTGCGCAACTCGAGCGGGGTCGAAGGGGTGCTCCCCAACGGCTACCGGATCTTCGAGGTCGACGGCGGCATGGGCTCGACCGGAGGCGGCGCAGGTGGTGGTACGGGGACCGGCGGCGGCGGCGGCAGCATCGGCACCGAAGCGCTCGCCCTCACCGCCATCACGCCGGCCCAGACGTACGAGGCGGAGGCCACCAGCCTGTTCCTCACCGGCGCCGGTTTTGGGGCGGGCGCCAAGGTGTTGATCGGCGGAACGCGCGTGGAAGGCGCCGAGGTCGAGTCGGCGGGGGTGATCAGCGCTTCACTCCCGGCCGACACCCTGACGGCCGGCACCTACGACGTCTCGGTGATCAACCTCTCAGGAGCGCAGGCCACCCTGCCCCAGGCCTTCAAGGTGCTCGCGGGCAGCAAGGCGAAGCCCGGTTGCTCCTGCACCCAGCTCGACTTCGTCCCCCTGCTCCTCGCCGCGCTTGCGCTGATCCGCCGGCGCCGCTGAACCCACTTCGCCACACACCCCTGTGAAGTCGGAGCGGAACGGGAGCGGTGCTAGGGTCGGCGCCATGCCCTCCTCCCACTCCCTTCGAACGGCGCTGCTGCTGGTGGTCGTGTCGTCTCTGGGCGGCTGCAAGCTCATCGACACCGACGTGGTGCAGTTCTTCGGATGTGGCGAAGGCGGCCGCTGCCCCGGTGAGTTGGTGTGTTGTGGCGACTCGATGTGCCGCCCCAGCTGCGGCTCGGGTGGAGGCACCGCCACGGGCGGCGGTATCGGCGGTGGTGGCGGCACCAACACCGGCGGTGGCGGTGGAGAGGTGGATGCCGGCCCTGCGTGTGGCCCGCTGACCTGCCCCAACGGCTGCTGCGATGGCAACACCTGCGTGCCCGGCCAGGCCGGCGACAAGTGCGGCCGCGCGGGCGGGGCGTGCGAAGTGTGCCCGGGCTCCGAAGCGTGCGTCGATGGTGCGTGTGGCGGTTGTCTGCAGACCTGCACCACGGGGTGTTGCACCGGCGCGACCTGCGCGCCTCGCGCGATCGATACCTGCGGTGCGCCTGGCAGCGCCTGCTCGACCTGCGGCATGGGCGCCGACACCTGCACGGCCGGTGGCCAGTGTGAATGTGGCAGCGGCCCTCCGTGTGCGTTGGGCCAACACTGCACCGGCGGCGCCTGCGTGTGTGACGCGACCAGCTGCGCCGAAGGCTGCTGCACGGCCTCGGGCGCCTGCTTGCGGCCCAGTCAGCAGAGCGGGGCGCAGTGCGGCCTCAATGGCGTGGCGTGTGGCGGGTGTGATGCGCCGCCTTCGGCCACCTGCACCTCGGCTTCCGAGCGCACCGCCTACCGCGCGCCGGGCACCTGCGGCGGCGGCGTCTGCGAGTACGCCACCCAGGCTTTCACCTGCGCCTTCGGTTGCACTGATGGTTCGTGCGTCAACGATCTCTGCCAGGGCTGCCTCGTGCCGCCGCAGGCCGTCTGCGTGGGCAACGTGCGGCGCAGCTACGAATCGCCGGGCACCTGCGGCGCGGCCGGTTGCACCTTCTCGCAGGTCGACACCACGTGTTCCTTCGGCTGCAACGCGGGCGCGTGCAACCCCGACCCCTGCGCCGGCGTGTTCTGTGAACAGCCGCCCGCGGCGCGCTGCAACGGCACCACCCAGATCAGCTACGCCAGCCAGGGCACCTGCAGCCTGGGCAGCTGCACCTACGCGGAGACGCAGACGTCATGTCAGTTCGGTTGTGACGCCGTCTCGGGCCAGTGCAAAGGCGACCCGTGCGCATCGGTCACCTGCAGCACCCCGCCGGTCGCCACCTGCATGGGCAACGTGCGCCGCAGCTACGTCTCGCCGGGCGCCTGCAGCCTGGGCAGCTGCACCTACGCGCA
>JANODF010001021.1:0-2156 GCA_031412555.1 Archangium sp.
AGCGGGTCACGTTGGTCACGAAGAGGTCGTCACCGACCAGCTGGATCTTCTTGCCCAGCGCGTCGCTGGCGAGCTTCCAACCGCCCCAGTCGTCTTCCGCGAAGCCGTCTTCGATGGAGACGATCGGGTACTTGCCGATCAGCTCCTGGTACCACCCGAGCAGACCCGCGCTGTCGAACGCCTGGCCGTCGGCCTTGAAGTTGTACTTCTTGGTGCCCTTGTCGAAGAACTCGCTGGCCGCGACATCGAGGCACAGGGCGATCTGCTCGCCAGCCTTGAAGCCCGCGGCGCTGATGGCCTCCATGATCAGCTTGAGCGCCTCTTCATTCGACGGAAGATCCGGCGCGTAGCCGCCTTCGTCACCGACGCCGGTGGGCAGCTTCTTGCCCTTGAGGATCTTCTTGAGCGCGTGGAACACCTCGGCGCCCCACCGCAGGCCTTCGCCGAACGAGCTGGCGCCCCAGGGGAGCACCATGAACTCCTGCACGTCGACCTTGGTGTCGGCGTGTGCGCCGCCGTTCATGATGTTCATCATCGGCACGGGCAACGTGCGCGCCTGCGCCCCGCCGATGTACCGGTAGAACGGCACCTGCAGCTCAGCGGCGGCCGCGCGCGCAGTGGCCATGGAGACCGCGAGGATCGCGTTGGCGCCGAGCTTCGACTTGTTGGGCGTGCCGTCGAGCGCGTTGAGCTCACCGTCGAGGGTGGCCTGATCCATCGCGTCGAGACCGATCACCGCGGTGGCGATCACGTCGTTGACGTTCTTGACTGCCTTGAGAACGCCCTTGCCCAGGTAGCGCTTCTTGTCGTCATCACGGAGCTCAGCCGCCTCGTGTTCGCCCGTGCTGGCGCCCGAGGGCACGGCTGCGCGCCCCATCACCCCGCTCTCGAGGACCACTTCGGCCTCCACCGTCGGGTTGCCACGTGAATCGAGAATCTCCCGCGCCTTGACGTGAACGATTTCGGTCATGACCCGGGGTCTAGCGAGTCGACGAACCCACGTCACTCATTGCATTCGGGTACGGGCTGGCGAAAGTCCCGATCCATGGAGCTCGAACTCAAAGGCGTGACCAAGACGTACCCCAACGGGGTGAAGGCCCTGGACGACGTCAACCTCAAGATCCCCCACGGAATGTTCGGGCTGCTGGGGCCCAACGGCGCCGGGAAATCGTCCCTGATGCGCAGCCTCGCCACGCTCCAGGCGGTCGACGCGGGCACCATGATCTTTGGCGACATCGACATCGCCAAGCAGCCCGATCGCCTGCGCGAAGTGCTGGGCTACCTGCCGCAGGACTTCGGCGTGTACCCGAAGGTGACCGCCTGGGACATGCTCGATCACCTCGCGCAACTCAAAGGCCTGAGCAAACGCAGCGAGCGGCACGAGGTGGTGAAGGCGCTGCTCCACCGCGTCAACCTGTGGGAGCACCAGTCACGCCGGCTGGGCGGCTTCTCCGGCGGCATGAAGCAGCGTTTCGGCATCGCGCAGGCCCTCATCGGGAACCCCCGCCTGATCATCGTCGATGAGCCCACGGCCGGCCTCGACCCCGCCGAGCGGTTCCGCTTTCACAACCTGCTGGCGGAGATCAGCGAAGACGTGGTGGTGCTGCTGTCGACGCACATCGTCACCGACGTGTCGGATCTCTGCCGCAACATGGCCATCCTCGCGAGCGGGAAGGTGATCCTTTCCGGCCACCCGCTCGAGCTGACCAAGAAGCTCGAGGGTCGCATCTGGAAGAAGTTCGTCACGGCCGAAGAGCTCGAGGCCATCGCCAAAGCACTTCCGGTGATCGCCGTGCGCCGCGTGGCAGGTCAGCGCCTCGCGCACGTCTTCGCAGAATCGAAACCCGCGGGTGACTTCGAGCCGGTCAACCCGGATCTCGAAGACGTGTACTTCCAGGCCCTCTCCGCGACGCAGAAGGCGGCCTGATGCTCGGCGCACTCATCGGCTTCGAGCTGCGGCGGCGGCTCAAGATGCTCTCGTCGTACGTCTACGCGGCCATCCTCTTCTTCGGCGGCTTCTTCTTGATGGCTGCGGGCGCGGGGCTCTTTCGTAACGTGAGCACCTCGACGGGCAACGAGCGCATCGACGCGAACGGGCCGTACACCGTGTTCGCCAACCTGAACGTGATGGCGCTGCTGGGCCTCTTCACGGTGGC
>JANODF010001022.1:0-2235 GCA_031412555.1 Archangium sp.
CGGCCGATGGCGCGCGCGATCGACTGACCCAGCGACGTCTTGCCGACGCCCGGAGGCCCGGACAGGCAGAGGATCGGGCCGCGCATGTCGTTCTTCAGCTTGCGCACGGCCAGGTACTCCAGCACGCGCTTCTTCACGGTCTGGATGCCGTAGTGATCGTTGTCGAGCTGCTTGCGGGCATTCTCGATGTCGAGGTTGTCCTCGCTGATCTTGCTCCACGGCAGATCGGCGATCCAATCGAGGTACGTACGCGCGACGGTGTACTCGCTGGAGGCCGCGGGGATGGTCTTGAGCCGGTTGAGCTCCTTGTTGGCGACCTTCTCCACGTCGGGCGGCAGGCCCGCCTTCTTGAGGCGCTCACCGAGCTCATCGAGCTCTTCTTCGTCCTCACCCATCTCGCCGAGCTCTTCCTTGATCGCCTTGAGCTGCTGGCGCAGGTAGTACTCACGCTGGGTCTTCGACATCTCGCCCTTCACGGCGGAGTCGATCTTGTTGCTGAGCTTCAGGATCTCGCGCTTGCGGTTGAGCAGCTCGAGCACCAGCTTCATGCGCGCCTTGAGATCGACCGTCTCGAGCACGGCCTGCTTCTCTTCGATCGGCACGTCGACGTTGGCGGCGATCAGATCGGCCAGGTGACCCGGGTGCGTGATGCTCTCGACGAGCTCGGTGGCCGCGGCAGGCAGCTCCGGCATCATCTCGATGACTTCACGAGCGAGCTTCTTCAGGTTGATGGTGAGCGCTTCGATCTCGACGTTGTCGGGCGCCGTCTTGTCGTCGACGGGCTCGATACGCGCCTTGAGGTAGGGCGACTCCTGCACCAGCTCCATCACGCGGAAGCGGGCGAGGCCCTGAACGACGAGCGAGTAGTTGTCTTCGCCCATCTTCAGCAGCTTCACGATGCGGGCGACGGTGCCCATGTTGTACAGATCGGTCGCGCCCGGATCTTCTTCTTCGGCCTTGCGCTGGGTGACGACGCCGATCACCTGATCGTCACGAACGGCGTCCTTGATCAGGGCGATGGTCTTCTGACGGCCGACGGCGAGAGGAAGCACTCCGCCGGGGAAGAAGACCGAGTTGCGGAGCGGAAGAATGGGAAGGACCTGGGGAATGTCGTCCTTGTTGATGGCGCCCGGAGGCGTCATCGTCGTCGGGAGCGCTTGCGCACCGACTGCCTTCTTCTTGTCATCGGACATGTGGGGGATCTGCCTTTTCAATGGGTTGGGAGGGAGCGCCCGCCCGCGGTTTCACACTTACGGAGGGTAGCAGCGAAAAAGTGCACCGCAACCGCGTCGTTGAGGAATTCCGGTTCCTCGCCCCCACTGATTGTCCGGTGCATGATGCGCGCTTGCCGGGCTGCGCCAAAGGCTGGAACCACACATGAAACAACGTACGTTCTTCGCGACTGCCGTTCTTGCGCTCGTCGCCAGCTGTCAGGGTTGCTTCGGTTGCCCTTCACCGGTCGAAGACCCGAACCTGGTGCTGGTGCGCAGCTGTGAGTCAGCGCCGCCCCTGATCGAGCCCCCCCGGCTCGACATCTTGTTCGTCATCGATAACTCCAACTCGATGCGCGAGGAGCAGGAGGCCGTGGCCCGCGAGCTCACCGCCTTCCTCGACGAGATCAAGAACAGCGGCGGGGTGCCCACCGAGTTCAACGTCGGGGTGATCACCACCGCCATCTATTTGAATGGCCGGGTGGGCGGGCAACCCTTCGTCCTCAACTTCCCCAAGCAGAGCGGCAAACTGCGCCCGGTACCCGCTGAGTTGGCTGACGGCGGCGTTGATCTCGATCCAGCGGGAGCCCAGCGTCTGTTGTCCGGCACCGATCCAGAGCTGGTCTCCAAGTTCGCGCGCCTCGTGCGCCAGGGGACGACGGGCTCAGGTCAGGAGACGCCCTTCGAGGCGGTGCGCCTCGCGGTGTTGTCTGACCTCGCCACCACACCCCTTGCCAACGGCGGTAACCAGGAGTTCCTGCGCGATGGCGCCCGGTTGCTGGTGGTGGTGCTGACCGACGAAGACGACTGCAGCGAGACGGCCCGGCCGCCGGCGGTGAGCGTGGGTGACAACGGCGCGGTGGCTGACTGCACCGCCAACGAGATGAGCCTGACCACGGTCAGCGAGTACCACCGCATGTTCACTCAGGATCTGAAGAACAGCGATGGCACCGCCAAGGAGGTCATCTGGACGGCGATCGCGCCGGTGGGCATCGGCACCAAGGCGGCCATGTCCCTCGTCGAC
>JANODF010001023.1:0-12708 GCA_031412555.1 Archangium sp.
GCGAGGCGTCGTTGCTGAAGGTACCGTAGGAGCAGCGTTTGCCCGCGCCGGCCTGCGAGCAAGTGCCCGGAGACGTGCACGCGAAGCAGGTCCCGAAGATCGACGAGGTGCAGACGAAATCGCTGTATTCGTTGCAATCGCAATCGCGCTCCCCCACGTTCGCGGTGCAGGCCTTGTTGGTGACCTTGACCGCGTCGATGGGGTTGAACTGGTAGACCGTGACCGGCCGGGTCGAAGTGAGCCGGTAGCCATAGCGAGCCCGCCCGGTAAACCCAGTCCCCGTCAGGGCGTTGGAAGGGGTGATCGACTGCCAGGGCACGGGGATCTTGAGCAGTCCCTTGGTGGCCGGATCGTTGCGGCCGGGCACGGTGACCTGCTTCACGCGCACCGGAGCGCTGCCCACGTAGCGCCAGACCTCGACAGTGGCCGGAACGGCCGACTGGTTGGTCACCACGAAGACGAAGTCGCTGTCGTTGGTGCCCTGGCCTGAGGTGGTGCGGCCCTTGAAGAGCGCGTCCATCGAGTTGTCGGTGATGGCCGACCAGTATTCGCAACCGAAGTAGCTGCGTGCGCGCACGGCATCGGCGCACTCGTCGACGCAGGCGCCATTGAGGCACTCGGCGGTGGGGCCCATGTTGGGCAACGAGCTGCAGGCCACGCTCGACCAGGCGCCGGTGGGGGAGCAGACCTCCTGATTGGCGGGGCTGCCGCAGCGCAGCGCGCCGGGCAGGCAGGCGGGCGCGCGGCACTGAGGGCCCGAGGCGCCCTGTTCACAGACCTGGGTGACGCAGGTGCCGTCGAAGTTGTCGCCCGCAGCCACGAGGCCGGCCGAGAGATCTTCGCGAGGCAGGCGCTGGCACTCCTCGAGAGTGGCGTTGTCCGCGCTGCAGCGGCGCTGGCCCACGGTGCACTCCACACACTCGCCGGCGACGCAGCCGGCGCCCACCGCGCAGGTGACCGCGCGGTAGCCGCTGCCGTCGTCCGTACAAATCTCCGTACCGGAAGCCGTGCAGCGTTTGGCGCCGGGGCGGCACACCAGGCACCGTTCGTTCTGGCAGAAACCATCGGGCGGCACGCACTGCTCTGAAGTGGCGAAGACACCCGCGTCGCCGCAGGTCTGCACGGCGGTGTTGTCGGTGGAGCAGCGCACCGCGCCTTCGGTGCAGGGAATTCGCGTCTCGCCCGCGTCGACCGGGGCCGGCTTGGGGGCGCAAGTGCCGACGAGCAGATCGCAGCGCTGGCCGCTGGGGCAGTCGCCATCGCGGGTGCAGACGAAGCGGCAGGACCCGTTCACCAGACGCTCGCTGCCCTCGCAGATGGGGCCGGCGTCGACCTGCGGCTTGGTGCGGACGACAGGCTCACACCCGGTGGCCAGGCAGAGGGCGATGACGAGAGGAAGCGCGCGCATGAACTGCCCGTATAGCTAGAAACGGGGCTGCCGGGCAGTGGCCTTCCGTCAGTGAGCGCCGGAGAGGCAGACGACTTCACGGACCTGGGGGATCGCGCTCACCGCACAGATGGTGGCAAGGCCATGCAGATCCAGCGGGCGTTCGAGTTGCAGCGGGCACTCCCACGCTGAAGCGGGAGCGACCCGAGAGCCCGGGCGGCAGCCCATGTCTTCGAGGGGCTCTTCGACCACCGCCCACACCTCGTCGCAGACGCCGCCGAGCACGAAGGGATCCGAAGGCGAATCGGGCGCGATCAGTTTCTCCCGCTTGCAGCTGCAGGTGGCCGCGCACTCGTCTCTCGTGCGGAAGACCTTGCCGGTCGTCGTCCTCGGAGCGCAGACACTCTGACAACGGCCATCGACCGACACGTAGCCCATGTCGGCGTAGCAATAGCCGTTGCGGCCAGACCAGAGGCAAGGGTCATCGGGTGTTCCCGCATCGAGGCCTGAAACCTCGACGCCTGCATCGACCGCCGCAGCCCCTTCAGCCTGCTCGAGGCAGGAGGCGCTGCAGAACACTGCGAACGCCAACCCCGCCCACCGCACGGCTCAGCTCTCGCCGAGGTTGTCGACGATCGAGGTGAAGTCGACGTCGTCATCACCCGAACCCGCGGGGGGCAGGGTGCTGCCGCTCATCACCACGGTGCGGTCGCTGCCTTCCTGCGGACGCTTCTGGGGCGCCGCCGCGGTGATCGCCGGGCGAGGCGCGCCGGGTTTGGCGGCGACGGGCGCAGCGGGCTTCGCCGCCGGGGGGCGCTGATCGGGGATCGCGTTGACCCGCGTGGCGCCTTCGTCTTCGTCACCGAGGAACGAGTTGGCCAGGTTCGACGCAGGCGGGCGAGACGGCGAAGAGACCGGCGGAGCAGCACGTGCAGCCGTCGCCGGAGCACCCGCGGGCTTGTTCTTGTACCGGGCCAGCTCGAGCTCGACGACCTTGAGCTGCTTGCTCTTTTCCTGCACCGCTTCCTGGAGGCGCTTCACTTCCTGCGCCTTCACGGCCTCGCGGCGTTCGACCTCGGCCTTCTGCTTCGTGGCCAGGTCCTCGAGCTCCTTCATGTGCTTGGCCTCGACGGCCTTCTTGTCCTGCGCGGTGGCAGCGAGGCGGGCGGCGTTCTCGGTGGCCTTCTGCTCGGCCGCAGCGATCTTCGCCTGCAGCTCCTTCTCGCTGCGGCTGCGGGCGGCGTTGGCGCCTTCGGTGGCCTGCTCCAGCTCCGACACGCGCTTCTGGCGAATGGCCAGCTGGCTCTGGGCCTCCTTGAGCCGGGTCTCCATCTCACCCAGCTTGGCCTGCATCTCCTGCTGCACCTGGGCGATGCGCGTCTCGGCGCGCTGCGCCTTCTGGGTCAGCTCGTCGCCGATCTTCTTGGCGGCGGCCTTCTCCTGCGCCACGGCCGAGTTCGCCTCCTGAATGCGGGCGTTGGCCTGCTGCACGGTGGTCTGCATCTGCGTGCGCACCTGATCCCGCTCCTGCGCGGCGGCCTGGGCGACTTCGGTGGCCTTCTCCAGCGAGGCAGTGCGAGCGGCGAGCTCCTTCTTGGTGGCATCCAGCTCGCCACCAGTGGCCGTCAGGCGCTGCGTGAGCTCGTCGGTCTTCTTCTTCGACTCGTCGAAGAGCGACTTGAGCTTGATCTCCAGGTTCTTCGCGAGCTCGGCCTTGGCGCTGGCGTCGCGGGTGAGCTGATCGACCTGGCGGGTCTTCTCTTGCTGCAGAGTGGTGAGTTTGCGCAGGGTGTCTGCGAGCTCCTTGCTCTTGGTGGCCAGGTCGTTCTGCAGCAGCTCTTCGCGGCGCGAGCCCTCTTCGGTCGAGGTGGCGATGCGATCTTCGAGGTGCTGCCGGGTGTCTTCGGCGTGCGCCAGGCGGGCGTTGAGCTGGGTGAGCTCGGCCACGCGGGCGCCCAGTTCCTGCTTGGTGGCCTGCAGACCGTCGTTGAGATCCTGCGCCTGCTCGCGCGACTTGAACAGCTCGGCTTCGAGGCCGGCGATGCGCTCTTCGGCGTGGTTGTTGGTGTCGGCGTGCGCGCGCTTCTCGATGTCGAGCGACTTGAGCGCGTCATCGAGGTTGGAGCGGGTGGCCGCGAGATCCACCTGCGTGGCCTCGAGCCGCTGCGTGAGCTGGGCGACGTGCTGCGACAGCTGCCCAATCTGAGCAGACGTCTCCTGCTGCAGCTTCTCGTGCGCGGCCGCTTCGGCTTCGTAGTTGCCGCTGGCTTCGGCGAGCGAGGTCTTGAGCTGACCAATTTCGCCCGACAGCTGCTCCTCGAGCTGCGCCTTGTTCGCTTCGGTCTGCCGGTAGAGCCCGGTGACCCGCTGGATCTCGTTGCGCGCGGCGATGACCTCGCCCTGGCGCTCGTCGCGTTCGCCACGAACCTGAGCGAGCTCCTGCTGCGTGCGGCCGAGCATCTCGGCGGTCTGCGCCTGCTCGGTGGTCTTCTCTTCGAACGCGGCCTGGGTCTGGTTGAGCGAGTCCTGCGTCTGGAGCAGCGCGTTCTGCGTCTCCTGCAGGCTCATCGACAGGCGAGAGATGTTCTCGTCGCGCTGGGCCACGCCCTGCTGCAGCTGCGCCACTTCCTGCGTGCGTTGCTCGACGGTGTCCTTGAGCGCGCCGATCTCTCCATCACGCTCGGCGATGGTCTCCTGGGCGGTCGACAGCCGCGTCTCGAAGTCGGAGATGCGGGTGTTCTTGTCGGCCACCTCGGCGTTGAGGCCGTCGATGTTGCGTTGGCGATCGGTGTTCTCGGTCTCCAGCTGGGCGATCGTCGCGGCCTGGGCCTGCGAGGTCTGCGTCAGCTCTGAAATCTGAGCGCCGAGCTCGCCCGATTCGCCGGCGAACTCTGCCTCCCTGTCAGCCAGGGCGGCCTTGACCGCTTCGACTTCACCTTCCAACTCACCGATGGCCTCGAGGCGGGCTTGGATGTCGGCCTGCAGCTGGGCTTCCTGGCGATCCTTCTGCTCGACGGTCTCCGCGAGATCCTTCTCGAGCTGGGCGACGCGGCCATCACGCTGCTGCAGCTGATCCTGGAGCTGCTGCTCCATCTCGGACTTCTGGGTATTGAGCGACTCGAGCTGCGTCTGCAGGGTGGCGATTTCGCCATCCATCTCGCCGATCTTCTCGCTCGCACGGGTGCGGGCGTCGGCCAGCTCCTGCTCGAGCCGCACACCTTCAGCGTCGCTGCGCTGGGCGTGTTCTTCCGACAGGCGAAGTTTGCTCTCGAGATCGCGCACTGCGACGTCGCGCTCGTTCTGCGTCTTCTCGAGCGTCTCGGTCAGCGCGGCGAGCTGGCCTTCGAAGTCAGCGAAGCGGGCATCGCGGTCCGAGAGGGTTTGCTGCTGCAGTTCCTGCAGACCTTCGAACTCACCATTGAGCTGCGTGAGCGAAGTCTCGCGTGAGGCGACCGTCTCGGAGAGCTGCTTCTCCTTGACCTCGAACTCGAGGGTCGCGAGCTGGTACTCCTTCTCCATCTGCTCGTAGTCGCGGCGCGCCTGATCGAGCTCCTGGCCCTTGCGGGTGATCTCTTCTTCGATCGAGCTCTTCTCGCGCCGGAGAATGTTGATCTCCTTCTCCTTGGCGGAAACGACCTCGATGACTTCTTTCTCACCGATGAACTTCTGGAGGAGCAGATCTTCGACCTGGCGGCCGTGCTCGCGCTCCTTCTCGACCATCGTGTTCTGCGAGTCGTTGAGGCGCCGGGTGAGATCGTCACCCTGCATCTTGAGACCCTGAATCTCGACGTCTTTCTCGTTGAGCCGATCTTCGACGGACAGCAGCTCCCGCTCACGCACGCTCCAGATCTCGGAGATGCGGGCAATCTGGGCTTCACGCGACTTGAGCTCGTCGCGCAGAATCTGAATCTTCGCTTCCGGCGTGCCCATCGCGTCGCGGCGGGGCGGGCGTTTCACTTCGCGCGATTCAGCGAGCAGCTCGGTCTTTCGATCTGCGATCGACCCGAAGGAACGATCGAGGAACGCCTTGTCTTCGTCGGTCAGCGCGCTGCGGCGTTCACGGCGCGGCAGCCGCGGCGGGCCACCGGTCTTGAGCGGGGGCGGGGCGGCGTTGGCGGCCGATTCGGTGGTGGGGTTGCCCTGCAGGGCCGCTTCCAGCTCGCCATCCATGTCGTCGAGAGACTGGTTGGGTGAACCGGGCGGAACGATGGTCTGGGTCAAGCGGGCGAGCTCCCCCATCTCGAACGGGATGGCGAGGTATCCATTGGCGGCGTTGGGACCTTGCGAGTGCTGCTGCAGAGCCTCCGGGCCGGAGTCAGAAGAGACGAGAATGACGGGCAGGTTCTGGCCGAAGCGGCCTTTGCGAATCGCGCCGCACAGAACGAAACCCGATTGATCAGGGAGCTCCGCTCGGAGCACCACGATGTCGGGGCGCCGCTTTTCGAGCTCGCGTTGGGCGTCCCCTGCATTGGCGGCGAGGCTGGTCTGGAAGCCTGCTCCTTTGAGGACCGACGCAAGGGTCAGAGCAAAGTCAGACTGGCTTTCAACGATGAGGGCGCGGCGCTCCATGGAACCTCAGATGAGCGGTGGGAGCGGGCATCCTGCTACGGGCGCGCGGGCCGGTAAACCGCCATGATCGCTACACGGTCAGGTATCTCGACCCGGCATGGTGGTCGGCGGGGTGTGGCGCGAGAACAGCCCCGATTCTGGGGGGCAGTAGCCGTGCACCAGCTGGGCGAGCCAGGGGTCGATGGCGGAGGGGGGAGGTGAGGCGTCGGTGTCGACCGTGGTGACGGATTCTTCCGATGCCATCAGAGGCGATTCGTCGACGGGGGCCGCTTCGGCCTCGGGCACATCGACGATCTCGTCGGCGTTCACCTCGACCGGGCCGTCACCTTCGCCCACCTGCTGAATGTCGCTCTCGTCGATCTCTTCCGGCTTCTCCGGAATGGAGAGCGGTTCGGGAAAGAGCCCG
Organism: Archangium sp.; assembly: GCA_031412555.1. Classification (GTDB taxonomy): domain Bacteria; phylum Myxococcota; class Myxococcia; order Myxococcales; family Myxococcaceae; genus Archangium_A. Next base: position 6,363 of record JANODF010001023.1, read on the forward strand.
GTGGCCTGTTTGGGCAGGGCGAAGACGCCCGAACTGGTGCGCGGCAACGGCGGAGGCACGGTGGCGAAGGTGCCCGAGACGCTCGATTTGGGAGTGTACGGAACGAACGTGCCCGAAGCGCTCGATCGCACGGGCAGAGGAGGCACCGCCAACAACGGAACCCCCTCTCCCTTCGGGAGAGGGTCGGGGTGAGGGGCCCTGGGCGGAGGCATCCCGAGAGGCGGAATAAAAACCTGAGCCTGCGCGGGAGGCAGCGGAGGTGGAGCCGAAGCCGGGGGCGGCTCCAACTCAGGCGGCCGCGTGGGCACGGTAGGCATGGGCTCATCGTCGAGGTCGAGGTCGGGCCGAACGATCGACAAATGGCTCCCCGTGGTGGGCGCGTCATCCAGATGGCGCGGCTCGTCGGGGATGGGCGCGGTCGGAGCCGGCATTCCCGGATCGCTCGAATCGATCTCCCCCAGTTCATCCGCCAGATCGCCCGGCGTCACCGACCCCACGTTGCTGCGAGCCGCATCGGCCAACGGCATGCCCATCACCACCGGCGGCTCCATCGAACGGCGCGCGTTGGGCTCGGTGCTGATCTGCGCGAACTCGGCAGCGACCTCTTTCACGTCGTGACCGAGCACCACCGGCGGCAGGTCATCTTCGTGGAGCGGCACGCCCATCACACTGGGCCGATCGAGGCCAACCGTCGCTTCGGGCGAAGTCTCTTCGGTCAGAATCGCCGGATCGGTCTTCACCTTGTTGGTGCCCGAGGGTGCTTCGCCCTTCGCGCTCCTGGCCTGGGCTGCCGCGGCTTTGCGCTTCTGCGTGTCTTCCGAGCCGAGCGACGCACCGAGCTGGGTGACCTCGTCGGGCGTGGTGGTGTCGGCATCACCCACCGCACGCACGCCGGTACCGCTCAGGGCCACATAGATGGCCACCAGGTCGGCGCGGATCTTCGCGGCGTCCCGATCGAGGCTGGCAGCGCGGGCGGCAGCGCCCAGCTTCACGCGGCGATTGGGCTCGGTGGCGAGGCTGACGATGGCGTCGGCCAGCGAGTGTTTGTCTTGCGGCCGGTAGAGCACCACGCCGTCATCGGGCAACAACGCGCGCGCGGCAGCGACGTCGGCGGCGATCACCGGCCGGCCCGCGGCCAGATACTCACCCAGGCGCGAGAGGGGTGAACCGACGCGGCTGTTTCGCTCCACGTCGGACAGCGTCAACAAGCCCACGTCGGCCGCTGCGAGCACCTTGTGCAGATCGTCGTGAGCGACCTGCGGTTGGAAGTCGACTTTGCCCGTGAGTTTGAGGGCAGCGACCTGCTCTTCCAGGCGCGCCTGATGCTCTTCGTCTTTGGGCCCCACGATGGTGAGGCGCACGTCGACGGTCTGCAAGGCGAGCTGCATCGCCTCGAGCAAGGTGGGCAGATCCTGCGCGTCGCTCTGGTTGCCCAGGTGCAACAACTTCATCGGCGTGGAGTCGGGCACGCCCATCACCGCGGGATCGTAGGGCGTGAGGTCGACTGGCGCGGGCAACACCTGCACCTGTTCGCGCGGCACACCGAGGCCCGCCACGAAGTCGCGAGTCAGCTCGTTGGCGACGATCACCACGTCGGCGTTCATCAGACAGAAGAGCTCCTGGCGGCGCACCTTGGCGATGAAGCGCCGGTTGGCTTCTTCTTCACTGACGAGGAAGGGCAGATCGACCGAAGGCAACGAGCAGGCGTCGTAGACGAGCTTGTACCCGAACTCCGATCGCCGCTCGCACAGTGCGTAGCCGCCGAAGGGATCGAAGAAGTGCACCATCACGTACTCTTCGCTGTCGAGCTGCCGGCGCACGGCGCGATCGACGGCCTGCACGCGCGCCGCGAGATCGCCTGAGCCCACCGGCACCCGGAGCAGCCGCGCGCCCTGGTACCGCTCGATGTGGGTGTGATCGGGCGTCTTCACCGTCAGCACCACCACCTGGTAGCGCTCCGACAGGCCCTTCAAGTACTCGGTCGCGCGGCGAGAAATGGCCGTGGGCGCCGGGATGACGTCGAAGATGCACAACAGGAGTCGCGGCAGGTCGCTCACGGCGGGAGCGCATGTTGGCACGTTGACCGCCAACCCGGTCAGTGAGAAGTGCGCGCCCATGGAGGACCTGTCTGGCCGCACGTTGAGGGAGCTCTTGACGCTGGCCCGCGAGCGCCTGGGGTCTGCGGCCTCAGGTCTCAAAACCCGCGAAGAACTGCTGCTCTCCCTCTCCCTTCGGGCGAGCGGAGCCGGTCCCGCTGAAAGCGGGGCGTGGGCAGCTGAAGCGAAGCGGAAGATGCCCCGAGGCGAAGCGACCCAGAAAGAGAGGGTCGGGGTGAGGGAGCCCGCGCAGCCTCCGCAGCCCATCGTCACGCGAGACTTCTTCCGCAAGCGAACAGAGTAGGGTGCCGCCGGTGTCCGGGCTGAACAAGCGCAGAGCGATCGCCCAACTCGAGCAGGCGCGGCTCCACTCCGAGCGTGGCGAGTGGGGCACCGTAGAAACCCTGGTGCGTGAGGTGGAAGCGGCGGGCTTCAAAGAAGCCGCCATCGCCTCACTGTTGGGCGAGGCCCTCCGCCAACTCGGCCGCCGAGACGACGCCCGCAAGGTGCTCGAAGCCGGGCTCGTGCAGCACCCGGCCAACAGTGAAATCGAAGCGCGCCTGGGCAGCCTCTATCTCGACGCCGACGAGCCGCTGAAGGCCATCGAGCTGCTGGGCCGCGTTCGCCGGGCCCGCCCGCGCGACCCTCAGGTGCTCACCTATTTCGCAGGCGCCTTGCTCCGCGTGGGCCGGGTGGAAGAAGCCGAAGCGCAGCTCGCCCGGGCGATGCTCGTCGGTGGCGGCGCCGACACGCGGCTGGTGCTGGCGATGGTGAAGCTGCGCCGGGGTCAGTTCGACGACGCCGACCGGCTCGCCGCGCAGATCGAAGGCAGCGAGACCGCCGCGGTGTTGCTGTGGACGGCCAAGGCGCTGCGAGCCGACGTGAAGTTGTTGCGCGGTGACGCGCGCGGGGCCTTCGAAGCGTGGAGGAAGATCGACGCGGCGGGGCACCTCGAGCCGTACCAGATCGCGCACATGGCCTACGCGGGCGAGCTCGCGGGAGAGCGGGCCGAAGTCGACTCCGCCATCGCAAGGCGGCTCGCGCAAGATCCACAAGCAGACGACCTGGTGCAGTTCGCGCAGATCGCCAACCTGCGAGGCGAGCCCACGCGCGCGCTCGAGTGGTTGGATCAGGCCGAGAAGCTGGTGAAGGTGCGCGACACCGGCTGGGACTTCGATTTTCACTCGGCGCGGGGCAGGGCGTTGCGGTTGTTGCGGCGGGCCGACGACGCGCGCGCCGCGTTGAACCTGGCCGTCGCGTTGCCCGAAGCGTCGATTCCCCGCGTGGGTTCGGGGGCGTTCGTCGATCTGGGCCACCTCGCAGCAGAAGCAGGCGCGTTCGAAGAGGCCGATGCGCATTTCCGTCGCGCGCTCGAGCTGGATCCCGACGAGCCCGAGGCGAAACGTGCGCTCGATCTCACCGCACGCCGGCTGGGTTGGCGCCAGGCCCTCGAGGCATCGGCGGAAGAGCGGGTGGGCGCGGCGAAGGCCGAAGCAGAAGCGCTGCGCCGGCGGTTCCTGGTGCGCGAGACCGAAGTCGATCGCCTCAAGCGCGAGGTTGAGCGGCTCAAGGCAGAACGCTCGGCCGCCGAAGCGCAGGCCCGTGATGCGACGCAGCGGGTGGCCGTGCTGCAGTCAGAGAGCCCGCTCCACCTGCGCTCGGAGTTGGAGCAGCGTGAGAAGGACATCGACGGAAAGTCGAACGAGAACCTCGAGCGCGCGTTCAGCCAGGGCCGCATCGCGTGTCCGGAACGGCTGCGGCAGATGTTGCTGGTGGCCGAACGCACGTACCAGACCTCGCTCTACACCGAGCTTCCTGCGGCCGCCGTGGCGGTGCTCTTCTCCGGCGCCTTCGAACGCAGCCTGGTGGAGTTGATCGTTCACCCCTTCGATCAGTGGCTCGATCAGCGTCAGCTGCGCAGCCGCTTCCTGGAAGACGGCGTGCGCGAACGCCGCGGCAATCGCGTGGAGTACGCCGATCGGTTCTTCGAGTCGCTCGATCGAGAGCAGTCAGCGCGCCCGCCTTCGTTGGGTGAAGTGAGCCGCGTGTTGGAGCGGCGTGAAGAGCCGTACCTGTCGATCTTCAATCAGTTCCTCACCTCGAACTTCGAGCTGCCGTCCGCGTTCTGGGGCGAGTTCGCGGGCTTCGTCAGGTGGGGCAAAGAGACGCTGCGTGATCCGGTCGCGCACGGGCACATCGAGATCGACTGGGAAGGGCTCAAGCAGTTCCGCGAGCGGCTGCTCTTCTCGTTCGCGGGCGAGAGCACCGGCGTCTTGCCGACGCTGCTTCGCGCGCGGAAGCGGAAATGAATCGGCCGACGGTCGTGCTGTTGCCCGGGTTTCAGGGCAGCGCGGATCAGCCGATCCTGGTGAACCTTTCTTCCCGGCTCGAGGCCCTCGGCTTTCCCTGCCTCCGGCTTGCGCCGCCGCGCCTCAAGCTGACGCCGGAGCTCGAAGTCTACGGCGCCTGGCTCGACGACCAACTTCCAGCAGGCCCATTGATTCTGGTGGGCAGATCGTTCGGGGGCCGGCTGGCGATCCGGCTCGCGGCGCGGCGCCAACTCGAGGCGGTGGTCCTGTTGGGCTTCCCGATTCGGCCGCCGGGGAAGAAGAGGCCGCTCGATGAACAGGCGCTCGCCGCGCTCGGCTGCCCGACGTGGATCGCGCAAGGCACGAAAGACGAACTGGGCCCGATGAAAGTGCTGCGCAAGTTCGCCGCCGCTGCGCACATTCTCCCGCTGCCTGGAGCTGGTCACGATTTCGGATCAAAGGAATCGGCCGCTCTCGACGCCGCCGCCAACTGGCTCAACAAACTCCCTCTCCGCTCTGGGGAGAGAGTTGGGGTGAGGGGCCAGACCAAGTAAGAGCCAGCGCATGCTTCCGGTACTTGCAGCCCTGATCCTCGCCGCACCGCCTGCCGCTCCCGCTCTGGGAGAGATCTCCGCGCCGCTCGGCCACATCGGCAACGTGGTCGACGCGTTGCCCAAAGGCGGCGTCTCCGACAGCGACAAGCTGATCGCCCCGCAGTGGGAAGGCTGCGAGCCCAAAGGCATCTACCTGATGCGTTTCATGGGCGGGGCTGGCCGCGCGCTCGAGCAGCTCCAGCAGTCACTCGATCGGGCACCCGGCAGCGAGAAGAAGCTCTTCGGCCGCAAGTCGGTGTTGGGCGAAGTGATGAAGCAGCTGAGCACCTCGCGTTTCGAGCCGAAGCTGAGCTGCCCCGCCGCGCCGTTGGGCGACGGCTTCAAGCTCGAACTCACCTCGACGCCGAAGAAGTGGTGCGACGGGAAAGCCGACGCGACCGATGGTGAGTTCTGGTTCTTCTCGGGCAAGAGCGCGGCCGCGGTGATCTCGGTGCAGAAGGGTGCGACCGACGTCTGCAAGCCCCGGCTCTCCACGGTGCTCTTCGACGCGAGGGGTGTGGCGCGCGTTCGATTACACGCCGACTGGGGTGGGGCGATGTCTGCGACCCTGGTGGGAGAGCGTTGTCAGGTCGTCGACTACGTGCTCGACGCGGAGAAGCAGGTCTTTACGCCCGCGTGGAAGTCCTGCAAACGCTGAGGACTTCAGCTACAGCCATTCCATGCCGTTAGCGCCCATCATCGAGGTCGATCCCGTCCACCCTCAGCCCCGGACGGTCGAGCGGGCTGTGAAGGTGTTGGAGGACGGTGGCCTCATCGCGTACCCGACCGACACGTATTACGGCGTCGGGTGCGATCTGAACTCGAAGAAGGCGATCGACCGGCTGTACGGAGTGAAGAACCGCGATCGCAAGAAGCCGCTGGCGAGTCTGTGTCCCGACCTCTCTGACGTGGCGAAGTACGCGAAGGTGTCGAACTTCGCGTACCGGATCATGAGGCAGCTCACGCCGGGCCCGTTCACGTTCGTGCTCGAGGCGACGAAGTTGGTGCCCGACATGATGCAGAGCAAGCAGAAGCAGGTGGGCATTCGCGTGCCGCAGGCGCCGCTGATGCTGGCGATCGCAGCGATGCTCGGTCGGCCGATCGTGACGACGTCCGCCACCGACATGGATGGCCTGGTGCTCACCGATGCCAAGGAGATCAAAGAAGCGCTCGGTCAGCGGCTCGACTTGATCCTCGATGGTGGCCCGCAGCCGGATGAACCTTCGACCGTGGTTTCGTTGATCGACGACCAGATCGAAGTCCTTCGTCAGGGCAAGGGCATCCTGGTGATGGACACCTGAAGCACTGAAACTCCACAAAGTGCTCCCTCTCCCCTCCGGGGAGAGGG
>JANODF010001024.1:0-3161 GCA_031412555.1 Archangium sp.
GAGCTGCGCCATTCGCGCTGATGCCCCGTTCATGCTCACGTAAATCCCGTCGGCCATGTGATGCCTCCTGGGCAGGGCTCATGAGCAGCAGGTGTGCCAGCGGAGCGTCGCGGCTAACTGCGCCAATCGACGACGCCCACACGGCAGAAGCTGCCCGTCTGATCCTTGGCGTCAGCGTCATGACCACCCCGACGGGTGACGGTTGACTCAGGCGGGCTTGCGGGTGGCGGTGAACCCTGTGGCCATTTCAGACCCTCGGAGGCGCGAGCAATCGCGTGGGCTTGGCGCGGTCTGAACACTGCAATCCGCACCGCCATGGTTCGCACTCGGTTGGATGCAGTGGTTCAGGTGAAGGAGCGGGTGGAAGAAAAGGCTGGCCAGGCGCTCGCCAAGGTCGAGTCGGCGGTGACCATCGCCAAGGAGAAGGTGGAGGTGGCGAAGCGGGTGGCTGCTCAAGATTTCCGGGCGCGGTCCGACATCTCGCAGTGGGAGGTGGCGGAGCTCGCGCATCACCGCGCGGTCGCTGATGCGAAGAAGGCGCAGAAGGATCTGGAGACGCTGCAGAAGTCAGCGCTGGTGGTTCGTGCGACGTACGTGAGCGCGCACCAGTCGGCAGAAGTCGTGCGCCGGGTGGCCACGACCCGTCGCGAAGAAGCCGAACGTGAGCTCAACCGCATCGAAGACAAAGCGCTCGACGAGGCCGCCTCGTTGCTGCACTTCCGTCGCGCCGGCTGATCTCCCTCTCCCCCTGGGAGAGGGTCGGGGTGAGGGCCTCGAGGTCCTCTCCTTTTCGCAAGCAGAGCTTTTCAAGTCTTCATGCGAGAACCAGCGCATGAGCAATCCAGTATTCGCGCCGTGGACCGGTCCGTGGGGTGGGGTGCCTGCGTTCGATCGCATTCAGGTCACGCACTTCAAGCCCGCAATCGAAGACGGCATGTCAGGTCAGCTCGCCGAGATCGACGCGATCACCTCGAGCACCGCCGCGCCGACCTTCGAGAACACCATCATCGCCTTCGAGAAATCCGGTGCTCCGCTCACCCGGGCGATGAGCCTCTTCGGTGTCTGGTCAGGCGGTCTCTCCAGCCCAGAGTTCCAGGCGCTCGAGACCGAGCTGTCCCCCAGGCTCTCCGCCTTCCGCGATTCGATCATTCAGAACGGCAAGCTCTTCGCGCGCATCAAGGCAGTCTACGACGCGCCGAAGAACGAGCTGAACACCGAGCAGCAGCGCCTGCTCTGGCGTCACTACACCTCCTTCACCCGTCACGGCGCGCACCTGCCCGACGACAAGAAGCGGGAGCTCTCGGCGCTCAACCAGCAGCTCGCATCGCTCACCACGCGCTTCAGCCAGAACCTGCTGGGTGACGAAGAAGAAGAGGTGCTGGTCATCGAGTCGCGCGAGGGCCTCGCGGGTCTGCCCGACGGCCAGATCGAAGCGGCCGCCGAAGAGGCCACCCGGCGTGGAAAGCCCGGCGTGTGGATGATCTCCAACACGCGCTCCTCGATGGAGCCCTTCCTCATTTCTTCTTCCGATCGCGCGCTGCGTGAACGCGGTTGGCGCATGTGGACGAGCCGCGGCGACAACGGCAACGCGCGCGACAACAACGCGATCGCCGCCGAGATCCTCCTGCTACGCGCGAAGAAGGCGAAGCTGCTGGGCTTCCAGACCTTCGCGCACTGGCGCCTCGACGACGCGATGGCGAAGGATCCGCAGAAGGCGCTGGATCTGATGCTCTCCGTCTGGACTCCGGCGCGCGAGCAGTTCCGCAAAGACGTCGCCGAGATCGAGAAGCTCGCGGGCTTCGAGATCGCGCCGTGGGACTACCGGTACTACGCCGAGAAGCTGCGCAAGGCGAAGTACGACCTCGATCTCAACGAGCTCAAGCCGTTCCTCCAGCTCGACCGTCTGCGCGAGGCGATGTTCTGGGTCGCAGGTCAGCTCTACGGGCTGCGCTTCGAGAAGCGTGAAGGCCTGCCGCTCTTCCACGCCGACGCGAGCGTGTACGAAGTCTGGCGCGACAAGACCGCGGTGGGGCTCTGGTACTTCGACCCCTGGATGCGGCCGGGCAAGCAGTCGGGCGCGTGGATGAGCGCGTACCGCGATCAGCAGCGCGTCGAGGGCGAGGTGCTCACGCTGGTCTCGAACAACTCCAACTTCGTGAAGGGTCAGAACCTCTCGTGGGACGACGCGCGAACGTTGTTCCACGAGTTCGGCCACGCGCTGCACGGGCTGCTCTCGAACGTGACCTACCCGTCACTGTCGGGGACGAACGTGGTGAGGGATTTCGTCGAGTTGCCCTCGCAGCTCAACGAGCACTGGCTGTCGACGCCCGAGGTGTTGAACTTCCTGGTCGACGCGAAAGGGCAGCCGATTCCGGCGAGTCTGATCGAACGGCTGGAGAAGGCGCGTACCTTCAACGAGGGTTTCGCCACGGCCGAGGCGCAGTCGAGCGCGATCGTCGACATGAAGCTGCACCTCGCGGGTGAGGCGCCCATCGACCCCAAGGCGTTCGAGAAGAAGATCCTCGAGGAGATCGGCATGCCGCCGCAGTTGGTGATGCGTCACCGCATTCCGCAGTTCGGGCACATCTTCTCGGGCGATGGCTACGCAGCGGGGTACTACAGCTACATCTGGGCCGAGGTGCTCGAGCGCGACGTGTACCAGGCGTTCGTCGAGGCGAGCGGTCCGTACGATCGCGACGTGGCGACCCGGCTTTCCGACTCGGTGCTCAGCGTGGGTGACACGGTGGACCCAGCAGAAGCGTTTCGGACGTTCCGCGGGCGAGATCCGAATCCGGAGGCGTTGCTTCGTTCGAAGGGGTTCGCGTTTTGACAGCCGCTTGTCTGGGTTCACGTGTAAATGTGTCTGTTCTGTGAGCTTGTCTTGCTTTCAAATTGCAGACACGTTCTCTTGCTCGCGCACAGTCTTATTATGCGGGGCGGGCGGGGTCGACGCCGACCTGAGTCGGTGAACACCTCTGTTGAGTTGTTTTTCCTTCGTTGACGGAGTCCCGACGCGCGCAGATAGTTTCCGCGCTTCAACTCACTCCTCGAGGAATCCTAACTGATGCTTTTATTTCGATGTATTGCTGTTTTGGTTGTGTTGTCTTCATGTGGTCAAGAGTCCCTCGGCACGCGCTCTGCGGTTGCGTCGACGCGGCAGG
>JANODF010001025.1:0-7757 GCA_031412555.1 Archangium sp.
GCTCGGCATCCGTCCCACCGTCCGCGGCCTCGCCATGAACCCCGTCGACCACCCTCACGGTGGTGGCGAAGGCAAATCTGGCCAGGGCAACCCGCACCCCGTTTCGCCCTGGGGCAAGAAGACCAAGGGCATGACCACGCGCAAGAACAAGCGCACCGACAAATTCGTCGTCACCCCGCGCCGTCAAGGCGTGCGTAGCCAGTAACGAAAGGAGCTACTTCAAACATGGCTCGCTCAACCTGGAAGGGTCCCTTCGTCGACATCAGCCTCAGCAAGAAGCTCGATGCGATGAACAAGGGCAACAAGAAGTCGGTCATCAAGACCTGGTCGCGACGTTCGACCATCATCCCCGAGATGGTGGGACACACGTTCGCGGTTCACAACGGTCGCAAGTTCATCCCCGTGTACGTCACCGAGAACATGGTCGGTCACAAGCTCGGTGAGTTCTCGCCGACGCGCACGTTCAGTGGGCACAGCGCCGAGAAGAAGGCCGCTCCGGCCCCTGGTAAGAAGGGTTAACCGATGGAATCCTCAGCTCACCTCCGTCACCTGCGTATGGCCCCCCGGAAGATCTCGGTGGTCGTCGCCCTCGTTCGCGGCATGCCGGTGGCGAAAGCCATCAACACGCTGCAGTTTACTCGCCGGGCTGCTGCCGCTCCGGTAAAGAAACTGATCGAGAGCGCCATGGCGAATGCGACCGACCTGTCAAAGGGTTCGGTCGACATCGACAAGCTCTGGGTCAAGACCATCTCGGTCGACCAGGGTCCTACCGGCCGTCGGTACATGCCCCGCGCAATGGGTCGCGCGACGCGCATCAACAAGAAGACCAGCCACATCCACGTCGTGCTGTCTGACGCGTCGTTGAAGGCCAAGAAGTAACCAACTTTTCGAAGGAGCTACACCTTGGGTCAGAAGGTTCATCCGATTGGTTTCCGCCTTGGGGTCATCCGCACCTGGGACTCGAAGTGGTTCGAGGAGCGGAACTACGCCCAGTGGCTGCACGAGGACATCAAGATCCGCGCGCACGTCAAGAAGAGCCTCAATCACGCGGGCGTCTCGAAGGTCGAGATCGAGCGTGCAGCCAACAAGGTGAAGGTCAACGTGCACACCGCACGTCCCGGCATCGTGATCGGCAAGCGGGGCGCCGGCATCGAGACGGTGAAGAAGGAACTTCAGCGTTTCACCAAGAACGAAGTGTTCCTGAACATCGTCGAGGTCCGCAAGGCCGAGATCGACGCGCAGCTCGTGGCAGAGAACATCTGCACCCAGCTCGAGCGCCGCATCGCGTTCCGCCGCGCCATGAAGAAGGCGATTCAGACCGCCATGAAGTTCGGCGCCAAGGGCATTCGAGTTGCCTGCTCCGGCCGCCTGGGCGGGGCTGAAATGGCCCGCTACGAGTGGTACCGCGAGGGTCGGGTGCCTCTGCACACGCTCCGCGCCGACATCGACTACGGCTACGCCATCGCACGCACGACCTACGGCACCATCGGGTGCAAGGTCTGGGTCTGCCGCGGCGAGGTCCTCCCCACCAAGGGCGGCGTCAAGCAAGACGCTCCCGCTGTTCGCTAACTGTAAGGACAGGACGCCATGCTTCAGCCTGCTCGCACCAAGTACCGCAAGATGCACAAGGGCCGCACCCCGGGTATGGCACACCGTGGGAGCACGCTCGCCTTCGGCGAGTTCGGCCTGATGACTACCCAGCCTGGCTGGATCACCAGCCGTCAGATCGAAGCGGCGCGTATCGCGATGAGCCGCGAGATCAAGCGTGGCGGCAAGATCTGGATCCGGATTTTCCCGGACAAGCCCATCACCAAGAAGCCGGCCGAGACCCGCATGGGTACCGGTAAGGGCGGCGTGGAGTACTACGTCGCTGTCGTCAAGCCGGGCCGCATCTTGTACGAGATGGACGGCATGGACCTCAAGCTGGCGACCTCAGCCTTCAAGCTGGCCGCCGCCAAGCTGCCCGTGATGACCCGTATCGTGGGTCGCGCGGAACAGACCCTGTAAGGAGAACGACATGGCTACCGCGAAAGAACTGAGCGATCTCTCTGTCGAAGACCTGGGCCGGCGCGCTGTCGAGCTCAAGGCGACGCTGATGCAGGACAACCTCAAGCTGCGTACGGGTGCGCTGGACAACCCGTCGGAGCGTACCGGTCACAAGCGTGACCTGGCTCGCGTGCTCACCGTTCTGACGGCGAAGCAGGCCGCCGCCAAGAAGAAGTAAGGAAAGCACACCATGGCTGAGACCACCGAGAACAAGAGCGCTGAGTCGACCCGCGGCCGTCCCAAGACCCGCATCGGCATCGTGACGTCGAACAAGATGACCAAGACCGTGGTCGTCACCGTGCGCCGCCGTGCGTCGCACGCCCAGTACGGCAAGGTGATGTCGATGCGCGAGAAGTACAAGGCGCACGTCGAAGATCACGACCCGAAGAAGCCGACCATCAACGAAGGGGACAAGGTCCTCATCGCCGAGACGAAGCGTGCGTCGAAAGACAAGCGTTGGCGTGTCGTGAAGGTCCTGGAGAAGGCGTCGAACGCCTGATTCCCCTGGGGCCGGTTCGTCCGGCTCCATACTTTTAAGAAGACAAGGAAAGAACAGTCATGATTCAGCTGACCAGCGTGCTCGGAGTGGCGGACAATTCCGGCGCCAAGCGGGTGTTTTGCATTCGAGTGATGGGCGGAGAATACGCGTCGTTGGGCGACGAAATCGTCGTCTCGATCCGCGAGGCTCTTCCGAACTCCAAGGTGAAGAAGGGTGACGTCGCGAAGGCGGTCGTCGTTCGCACCAAGCGTTCGGTTCGCCGCGCCGATGGCAGCTACATCAGCTTCGACGAGAACTCGGCCGTGCTCATCAACAAGGAAAAAGAGCCGGTGGGAACGCGCATCTTCGGCCCGGTCGCTCGCGAGCTCCGCGCCATGAAGTTCATGAAGATCATCTCGCTCGCGCCTGAGGTGCTCTGAGTCATGCAGAAGCTCAAAGTGGGTGACACCGTTCAAGTGATGTCCGGCGAAGAGCGCTCGCAGAAGAGCAATCGCGGGAAGATCATCGAAATCGACAAGACCAAGGGCCGTGTTCGGGTCGAGGGTCTGCGCCTGGTGAAGCGGCACATCGCCAAGGGTAAGGATCGCACGAACCCCGAAGGCGGCATCGTCGACAAGGTGGGCAGCATTCAGCTCACGAACGTCAGCCTGGTGTGCCCGAAGTGTGACAAGGCGACCCGCGTCGGCGTGCGGACCGAAGGCGACAAGAAGAAGCGCTTCTGCAAGCAGTGCGAAGCGACCATTGACTGATGTTCCCGCGCTGCGCTAAGGCGCCGCTCCCTCTCCATTTTCGAAGAACGGTAAAGAGTCATGGCTGACGAAAAAGCTCCCCCGAAGAACGACGACGCTGCAGCGGCTGCCAAGGCCAAGAAGGCCGAGCGCGCTGAAAAGGCGAAGCGCGGCAAGAAGGAAGCGGAGCGCAAGGCCGGGTTCGCGGCGAACATCGAGGCTGGCCTCGAGGCCAAGCCGGCGCGCCTCAAGCTGCGCTACCGCAAAGAGATCGTCCCGCTCCTGATGAAGGATCTGGGCCTCAAGAACCCGATGGAAGTGCCCAAGCTCCAGAAGATCGTGGTGAACATGGGCCTGGGCGAAGCGCTGGCGAACAACAAGCTGCTCGAGTCGGCGGTCGATCAGATGATCGCCATCACCGCGCAGAAGCCGGTGATCACCCGCTCCCGCAAGGCCATCGCGAACTTCAAGCTGCGTGAAGGCCAGGCCATCGGCGCCATGGTCACCCTGCGTGGCGACCGCATGTTCGAATTCCTCGACCGCCTCATCAGCGTCGCGCTCCCCCGCGTTCGCGACTTCAAGGGCGTCTCGCCCAAGGCGTTCGACGGCCGTGGTAACTACACCATGGGCATCCGCGAGCAGATCATCTTCCCCGAAATCAACTACGACCAAATCGAGAAGGTGAAGGGCCTCAACGTCTCGATCGTCACCTCGGCGAAGAATGACGAGCACGGCCTGGCGCTCCTTAAGGCCTTCGGCGTCCCGTTCCGCACCACAGCCTGAGTTTTTCGAAGCGGCCGACAGCCTGAATTAGGCAATCGGCCGCTTTTGATGTAGGTGGCACCCGCAGCACGAAAACCGTTCGTCGCGAACCACCGGGATTGGCCCGGTAGGCGTCACGGACTCCAGCGAGGGCGCGGAACAGCGTCTTCACTTGGGAAGTTGCACAGATGGTCATCAATGATCCCGTGGGTGACATGCTCACCCGCATCCGCAACGCGCAGATGGTGCGTCACGACAAGCTGACGCTGCCCTCCTCGAAGTTGAAGGTCGAAGTCGCGAAAGCCCTCAAGGGCGAAGGTTTCATCGCCGACTTCATCGTCCACGAGAAGGCCCCCCAGAACGAGCTGACGGTGGTGCTGAAGTACGGCCCGAACCGCGAGCCCGTGATCACTGGCATCAAGCGCGAGAGCAAGCCTGGCCTGCGCCGCTACGTGAACGTGCGTGACATCCCCCGCGTTCGCGGCGGTATGGGCATCGCGATCCTTTCCACCTCCCGTGGCGTGATGGTCGACACCGAGGCCCGTAAGGCCAACATCGGTGGCGAACTCATCTGCACGGTTTACTGAGGAACCGACCATGAGCCGCATTGGAAAAATGCCGATTACCCTCGACGACAAGGTGAAGGCCGTCGTCCAGGGAGACAAGGTCAGCTTCGAGGGGCCCAAGGGCAAACTCACGGTGACCCTGCCCATCAAGGACATCAAGGTCGAAGTGAAGGGCAAGGAAATGCTCTGCACGCGCCCGTCCGATCACCGCCTGCACCGCTCGGCGCACGGCTTGACCCGGGCAATCCTGGCCAACGCGGCCAAGGGCGTCTCCACGGGTTGGGAGCGCCAGCTCGCCATCCGCGGCGTCGGCTTTCGTTGCGAAGTGAAGGGCAAGCAGATTCACATGTCGCTGGGCTTCTCGCACCCGGTGGTCTTCAACCTGCCCGACGGCGTGACGGCCGAAGTGGGCAAGGCGCCGCGCACCGAAGACGCGCTGCCCACCCTCGATCTCACCTTGCGTGGCGTCGACCGCCACCTGCTCGGTCAGACCACCGTGCAGATCCGCGCGCTGCGCCCGCCCGAGCCGTACAAGGGTAAGGGCATCAAGCTGTCCACCGAAACCGTCCGCCGCAAGGAGGGCAAAACGGGTACGGCGTAATTCGCCTCCCGTTTTCATCCGCACGGGGATGTCCCCATCTCGTGCGGAAGGAAAGAGACCACCATGGCCAATTCAATTGCTAGAAATAATCGCAAGGAGCGAATCCGTAAGAAGGTTACGGGCTCGACCGCGCGTCCCCGCCTCACGGTCTACAAGTCGCTCAAGCACCTGCACGCGCAGGTCATTGACGACGGCACCAGCCGCACGCTCGTCGCTGCCTCCACGCTCTCCAAGGAGCTCAAGGGCAAGCTGGACGAGGGTGACAAGAAGGCCGCTGCCAAGCAGGTCGGTCTGCTGATCGCAGAGAAGTGCAAGGCCGCGAAGATCGAGAAGGTCGTCTTCGACCGCAACGGTAACCCCTACCACGGGCGCATCGCGGCAGTTGCCGACGGCGCACGCGAGGGTGGTCTGCAGTTCTGACCGCAAAGGACAACCAATGAGCACGACTCCTATCAACGCGAACGACCTCGATCTTCAGGATCGCGTCGTCAACATCTACCGCCCCACGAAGGTCGTGAAGGGTGGCCGGCGCTTCAGCTTCGGCGCCATCGTCGTCGTCGGCGACGGCAACGGTCACGTCGGCATCGGCCTGGGCAAGGCGAACGAAGTTCCGGAAGCCATCCGCAAGGGCGGCGAGAACGCCAAGAAGCACCTCTTCAAGGTGCCCCTCATGGGCCACACCATCCCGCACGAAGTGCTCGGCCGTTTCGGCGCCGGGCAGGTGCTCCTCAAGCCCGCTTCCGAAGGTACTGGCGTCATCGCCGGTGGCCCGGTTCGCGCGGTGCTCGAGGCCGCGGGCATTCGAAACATCCTCACCAAGAGCCAGCGTTCGCGCAACCCGCACAACGTCGTCAAAGCCGTGGTCGATGGTCTCAAGCAGCTCAAGTCGCCTGAGCAGGTCAGCCGGCTGCGCGGCAAAGAGGTCAAGTTCGGCCGGAAGTCGGAGAGCTAAGTCATGGGTATCAAGATCAAGCTGATCAAGAGCCCCAGCAGCGCCTCGGCCAAGCAGGTCGCGACGGTGAAGGGTCTCGGAGTGTGGAAGTTCGGTTCTGAGCGTCTGCTCAAGGACACCCCGGCAATCCGCGGGATGCTGGACAGGGTCCGCCACCTGGTGGCGTTCGAGATCGTCAAGGACGAGCCCAAGACCCGGGTTCGTGCCAAGCCGCGGAAGATCCGCGTGCGTGACGCAGCGCGGGCGAAGCTCGCCGCACAGGATAAGTGAGGAACACCATGGTGACTCTCCATACGCTGAAGGCCCCGTACCGCTCCACCCACCGCAAGAAGCGCGTTGGTCGCGGCCAGGGCTCCGGTCTCGGCAAGACGGCAGGCCGTGGTGGTAAGGGCCAGAAGGCCCGCTCAGGCAACATGCGCTTCGAAGGTTTCGAAGGCGGCCAGTCGCCGCTCCAGCGCCGCCTGCCCAAGTTCGGCTTCAACGCGCCGAACCGCCTCGACATCGCCATCGTGAACCTGAGCGAGCTCGAGACGCACTTCAAGACGGGCGCGGTGGTCGACGAGACCACGCTGCGCGCTGCCCGCCTGATCAAGGGCGCGTACGATGCCGTGAAGGTTCTCGGCACCGGCGAGCTGACCCTGAAGCTGACGGTCAAGGTCAACAAGATCTCGGAAGGCGCGAAGGCGGCGATCATCAAGGCCGGCGGTACGGCCGAAGAGGTCTCCCGAATCGCGCACAAGCCCGAGGGCGCTGCGAAGGCGCACTCCGGTAAGGGCCTCAAGGTCCCGAAGGCTCCCCGCGTCGCGAAGGCCTGAGTCTTGGTGCGCACCCGCCGATAGGGCTAGGGTGCTGCGCCCCTCGAACCCAGTAATGGGTCGGGGGGCGTTCGACGTTTCTACAATCTCGTCTTTTTTGGCTTCACCAACCGTAAGGAAGCTGCCGTGGCCCTCAACGCCATTTCCAACATCTTCCGCGTCGCCGAGCTCCGCGCGCGAATCGTGTACACGCTCGTGCTCCTGGCCATCTACCGGCTGGGCATCTTCATCAGCACGCCGGGCGTCGACCGCGTGGCCCTCAACGCCGTGATGGAGGCACGCCTGAAAGATGGCGGCCTGCTCGGCCTCTTCAACATGTTCTCCGGCGGCGCGCTCAACCAGGCGTCGATCTTCGCGCTCGGCATCATGCCGTACGTGTCGGCGAGCATCATCATGCAGCTGCTGGCGGTGGTGGTGCCCAGCCTCGAGCGCCTCCAGAAGGAGGGCGCGGCAGGGCGGCAGAAGATCAACCAGTACACCCGCTATGGCTCGATCGTGCTGTCGGTGGTGCAGGGCATCGGCATCTCCCGCTACCTGTATTCCTTCGGCCGCTCGTCGCTCGACGACGGCGTGGCGCTCGACAAGATCGTCGTGCCCGACTCGGTCAACACCGTGTGGTTCTCGTTCCTCACCGTGATCACCCTGACCGCCGGCACCGCCTTCATCATGTGGCTGGGCGAGCGGATCACCGAGAACGGCATCGGCAACGGCATCTCGCTGGTCATCTTCTCCGGCATCGTGGTGGGCATTCCCCCCGCGGCGCAGCAGCTGTGGCAGAGCGTCGAGGC
>JANODF010001026.1:0-1803 GCA_031412555.1 Archangium sp.
CATGGCGTTCCCCATCGCGGGCCTCGCCTATGAGCTGCAGCGGTGGAGCGCGAAAGACTCGTGCCCCGCCTTCATCAAGGGCCTGACCCGCCCGGGCATCTGGCTGCAGAAGATCACCACCCAGCCGCCCACCGACGCTCAGCAGGAGGTCGCGCTGCTGTCGCTCGACCGCGCGCTCGCTCGTGAAGAGGGCAGGCCGAAGTCGCCAGAAGGGGTGACCCTGTACGAGACCTTCGCTGAGGCGGCTGCCTGATGTTGGGCTGAAAATTCGACAGCGATCCAACTTCCCATACCTTACCGATCAGGCCTGTAGCACTCGGGCCTTCACTCATTTCGGAGGTTGGATGTCGTCAACGAACGCGATCGCGCGCCCCCGCGCCACACCGGAGCTCTCGGAGTCTGTCTACGCCCGCAGCAAGGACTACGTCCTCTACAAGGGCGACTCGCTCGCGCTGCTCGATCGTTTCGAAGATCAGACGTTCGACATGATCTTCGCCGACCCGCCGTACTTCCTGAGCAACGGCGGCTTCACCTGCTCCGGTGGCAAGCGCGTCGCGGTGAAGAAGGGCGACTGGGACACCAGCAAAGGCATCGAGTCTGACCACGAGTTCACCTCGGCGTGGCTCAAGGCCTGCCAGCGCCTGCTCAAGCCCTCGGGATCGATCTGGGTCTCCGGCACGCAGCACGTGATCTTCTCGGTCGGCTTCGCGATGCAGCAGCTCGGCTACAAGCTGCTCAACACGGTCACCTGGTACAAGCCCAACGCGAGCCCGCATCTGGCGTGCCGGTACTTCACGCACTCCACCGAGATCCTCGTGTGGGCCTCGCCCCCGGCCAAGGGCAAGCTGCAGCACAAGTTCAACTACAAGGACATGAAGGCGGCCAACGGCGGCAAGCAGATGCGCGACGTGTGGGCGCTGCCGAAGACCGGCGACGAAGAGCTGGGCACCGACGGGGAAGGGCACCTGTGGTCGATGACCTCGCCCAAGCCCAGCGAGAAGGCGCACGGCCGTCACCCGACCCAGAAGCCGATCGCGCTGCTCGAGCGGCTCGTCGACGCGTGCACCGATGAAGACGCGGTGATCCTCGATCCGTTCTGTGGATCAGGGACGACCGGTGTGGCCGCGGTAGGCAAGGGCCGACGCTTCGTGGGCATCGACATGAACTCCGAGTACCTCGACCTCACCAAGAAGCGCATCGACGCGGTGAAGTGAAGGGGCAGTAGCGGCCCCTCACCCTGACCCTCCTCCCCGCTTTCGCGGGGCGAGGGGATCTCACTCACGACGCTGAGAGCTGCTGCGTACGGCGCGCGACGAACTCGACGAGGGTGCGAACGCCGTAACCGGTAGCGCCCTTGTTGTAGTACCCGCGCTCCTTGGGGCTCTGCGAAGGGCCCGCGATGTCCAGGTGGAGCCACGGCGTCTCGCCGACGAACTCCTTCAAGAACAACGACGCGCTGATCGTACCACCCGCGCGGTCGCCGGCGTTCTTCCTGTCGGCCACTTCGCTCGTGAGCACGTCACGCTGGTACTCGGTGATCGGCAACCGCCAGAGATCTTCACCCGCGACGCGCGCTGACTCAGACACGTCGTAGAAGAGCTGGTCGTCACCGCCGAACGCGCCGGCGATGTAGTTGCCCAACGCGATGATGCAGGCGCCCGTGAGCGTCGCGAGATCGATGATCACCGCGGGCTTGAGCTCGTTGGCATACGCGAGGA
The DNA here is from genome assembly GCA_031412555.1 of Archangium sp. Classification (GTDB taxonomy): domain Bacteria; phylum Myxococcota; class Myxococcia; order Myxococcales; family Myxococcaceae; genus Archangium_A. The sequence goes on from JANODF010001026.1 coordinate 1,719, forward strand.
TGTCGCCCAGCACCAGGCGGCCTTCTGCGTCGGTGTTGGTGATCTCGACCGTCTTGCCCAGGCGCGAGACCAGCACGTCGCCCAG
>JANODF010001027.1:0-5721 GCA_031412555.1 Archangium sp.
CGAACCCCAAACACCTCGAGGCCAACCAGGAGCTGCGCCTCATCGAGATGCGCAAGAAGAAGGCCGACCCCAAGAAGGGCGGAGGCGGGTTCTTCGGCTGATCTTCAGGGTTTCAGCGGCCCAACCACCGAACGATGGCCGCCCGCTCGGTGTCGCGCAGGGAGACGAACTCCACCCCCATGCCCGGCGACTGGCCGGCTTCCGGAAAACGCCGCACCCAGGCCACCCGCGCCTGGGTCAACACGGGGCCCGCCCCGGGGACCTCGAACTGCAGTGAAAGTGACTCTCCCTGCTCCAGCAGCAGGTCGGACTTGAGAAAAGCACCCCCGGTGGAGACGTCGGCGGAGGTGAAGGTGAGGGTGCCGGCGCCGCTCGAATCCCTCGCGGAAAAGCGGGCCTGGATGGCCGACCGTTCTTCTCTGCGCTGATCCGTACCCATCAGGATGTAGTTGAAACGTTGACACCCCGGTTCGCAAGACGAAACATCCGGCCGTTCCCGTACGAAAGGGCGTTACCCCGTGGCGAAGCAGCACCTCCTGCTGGTCGATTCCGATGCGAAGAGCCTTCGCGTCATGGAGGTCAGCCTGAAGAAGGCTGGCTTCCAGGTGACGACGGCCATTCACGGAAAAGACGCGCTCGAGAAGGTTCAGATCAGCCCGCCGGATCTCGTGCTCTCCGAGACCCGCATGCCCGAGATGGATGGGCTCGAGCTCTGCAAGGTTCTCAAGAGCGACGAGCGTTTCCGTCACATTCCCTTCGTCTTTCTGACCAATCAGAAAGCCGTCGAGTCGAAGGTGAAGGGCCTGGAGCAGGGCGCCGACGACTACCTGACCAAGCCCATCTACATCAAAGAGGTGGTCACTCGCGTTCGCATGATCCTCCAGAAGGTGGAGAAGGATCGCAGCGAGCGCAAGGAGACCAAGAACGGCTTCGTCGGAAACCTCTCCGACATGGGCGTCGTCGATCTCGTGCAGACCTTCGAGATCGGCCGCAAGACCGGCATCATCAAGCTCGAAGGCGAGCGCGCCGGCATCGTGTATTTCAAGGAAGGCCGCGTCGTCGATTCAGAGCTGGGCCGGCTGCGGGGCGAAAACGCCTTCTACCGGATGCTCAACACCTTCGAAGGCAAGTTCGAGGTGTCGTTCGTGCCCATCGATCGGCCCGAGCGCATCGAGGTCTCCACGCAGGGCCTCTTGATGGAAGGCATGCGCCGCCTCGACGAGTGGGGCCGCATGCTCGAGCAGCTGCCCCCGCTCGAGACCATCTTCGAGCTCGACTACTCGCAGCTGTCGGATCGCCTGGCCGAGATCCCCGATGAGGTGAACGGGCTGCTGCGTCTGTTCGATGGCCGCCGCAATCTCTCGCGCGTGGTCGATGACTCCGACTTCGAAGATCTCGCCGCGCTGGGGATCATCTCCAAGCTCTACTTCGAGGGGCTGATCAAAGAGGTCGGTGCGCCTTCGATGGAAGGCGATCGTCCGCGCAAGCCGGGCATCGAGGAGTGGCTCAACACCGGTCCTGCCCCCACGGGCGGCGAAGCGGTCGGGCCTCCTTCGGTCACGCCCGCGGGCACGTTGCCCCCTGCCGTTCCCGCCGTCGTGGCGTTGCCCGGGCCTTCGGTGGTCGATGAGATCGACGCCGCTGAGCCCGAGCTGCCGCCCATGCCGGTCGACGAAGAGCCGCTCGACATGCCACTCGACATGCCGCTCGATCTGGCGCCCGTGCCGGTGCCCGACGCGCCGCCTCCCATTCACTTCGCGCCCGAGCCCTCCACGTCGAAGGCCGACGTGCACAAGTTCGAGCCGCGGCCCCGGGGCTCCACGCCTTCTTCGCCCCCGATGCCGATGCCGGTGCCTTCGAGCCCCACGCCCGATCCCGGCTCGCAGTTCCTGGTCGAACAGCCGCCCCGCGAGCTGGAGCGCGCCCGCAAGATGCTGCTCGACAAGTGGGCCTCCATCGAAGGTGAAGGGCTGGAGACCAGCTCCTCCTGGGGCGCGACCTCGGGTTGGAACAAGTACGAGCCGCGCAATTCACCCGTTCCGCAAGCGGTGCCGCCCGCGCGCCCGAGTGCGCCGCCGGTCTTCGGAGGCGCCGCGTTGGAGCGCCGCGATCTCCCCCAGGCACAGGCTCCGCGGCCGATTGCGCCGCCTGTTTCGCTGATGCCCCCACCGCAGGAGGACCTCGTACCCATCGAGCCCGTCTCCGAGACGGTCACGGCCGGGGCCCTGCCTCAGCCGATCTCCACGCCGCCGACGCCGCCGCCGATCGCTGCCGTCACCCGGCCGCCCGCGCCGGTGGTGCCGTTGCCGCCGCCTCCTGCGCCTCCGGCAGTGACCGTCACCCCGGTGGGCAAGCTCACGGCGCCCAAGCCGTTGCCGCCTGCGCTCGAAGATCAGTTCTTCAGCGACACCGAAGGCAAAGATTCGCAGCCGCTCTCCATCGAGAACCAGGTCCCCATTCGGGGAAATCGCACGTGGGCGATCGTGATCATGGCGGGCCTCGAGCTCGGGATCATCGTGGGCATCGTGATCGCCAACAGCGATCCTGAGGTGGTCCCCGGCGAGGTCGATGCCGGTGTGACGGTGGTGGTCGCGCCCGACGCCGGTGACGAGTCGCTCGATGCGGGCCAGGAAGTCGCGCTGGTGCCCTCTGTCATCGAAGACGCAGGCGAAGAAGAAGACGCCGGAGAATCAGTCGTCGCCGCGCCAGTCGATGCCGGAGCTGCCGTCGTCGTCGTGGTTCCCGAAGTCGACGCAGGCACCGCCGTGGTCGCCCCGAAGGATGCGGGCACCACCGTTGCCGTTGCCGTGGTGATCGATGCAGGGCTCGCCGTGAAGGATGCGGGCACCAGCCTGGCGGTCGCCGTCAAAGATGCCGGCGTGGCAGCGCCTCCCGATGGCGCGTTGGCCAAGCTGGTGGAAGACGCCAAGGCCGCGCTGGTCGGTCAGAAGTACCGCAAGGCCGTGCAGCTCTACCGCGAGGCGCTCAAGCTCTCGCCGGACGAGAGCCAGCTGCGGGCGGGCCTGGGCATCGCGTTGGTGATGTCGGACATGGGCTACAAGGAGGCCATTCCGTACCTCAAGGACGCCGTGAAGGAAGACGCGACCAACGCGCAGGCGTGGCTGGCCCTGGGCATTGCTTTCCAGAACCTGGGGCGCGACGCCGAAGCCAAGACCCCGTATCGCGAGTTCTTGAAGCTCAAGCCCCGGGGGTCCCAGGCCGACGAAGTGCGGGCCGCCCTGGCTGGCATCCCCTGACGGAGATCGACTCGGTACGCTGGCAGGGTTAGAGCAGACGCGTGTTGTGCCTGGGTATCGAGACGTCGTGTGACGAGACGGCCGCCGCGGTGGTTCGCGATGGCCGGATTGCGCTCTCTGACGTGGTGTCGACGCAGATCGACATTCACCGGCGCTGGGGCGGCGTCATCCCCGAGCTGGCCAGCCGCAATCACCTGCTGCAGGTGATGCCGGTCATCGACGAAGCGCTCAGCCGGGCGAAGTTGTCGCTCACCGATCTCGACGTCATCTCGGTCACCTCGGGGCCCGGCCTGCAGGGCGCGCTGCTGGTGGGCCTGCAGGTGGCCAAGTCGTTGAGCCTCGCCACCGGCTTGCCGCTGGTGGGCGTCAATCACCTCGAAGGGCACCTGCTGGCGATTCGCCTGGCGGCCGACGCGCCCGAGCCGCCTTTCCTGGGGCTGGTCGTCTCGGGTGGGCACACCACGCTCTACGAAGTGCCCGCGTTCGGCACGTACAAGAAGCTGGGCACCACGCGCGACGACGCGGCGGGTGAGGCCTACGACAAGGTGGCCCGGTTGCTGGGGCTCCCCTATCCGGGTGGGCAGCCCATCGATGAGCTCGCGCAGAAGGGCGACCCGAAGGCCATCGCGTTTCCCCGCGCGCTCAAGAGCCACGAAGAGCTCGACTGGAGCTTCTCCGGCCTCAAGACCGCGGTGCTCAATCACGTGCAGAAACACGGCGTGCCGACCGGTCAGGCGCTGGCGGATCTCTGCGCTTCGTTTCAAGAAGCAGTGGCCGACGCGCTCACCAGGAAGGTGATGCTGGGCGCGAAGAAGGCGGGGGCCACGCAGCTGGTGCTCTGCGGCGGGGTGGCGGCCAACTCGCGCCTGCGGGGCCTCGCGCAGGAGCGGTCCGACGAAGCGGGCGTGAAGCTGTACCTGCCTCCGAAACGGCTGTGCACCGACAACGGCGCGATGATCGCCGTCGCGGGCGCGGAGGCTTTCAAGCGGGGCGTGCGCTCCGCATTTTCTCTCAACGCAGATCCGTCGTGGAGGTTGTGATGGCCGAGCACCCGAGGGACATGCTCAAGCGGCTGCACCTCCAGCCCAAACACAGCTGGGGACAGAACTTCTTGTCGGACGATCGCGTGCTCTCGGAGATCGCCGAAGAGGCGATGCTGCGGCCGGGTGAAGCGTGCGTCGAGCTGGGGCCCGGCCTCGGTCACCTCACGCGGTTCCTGCTCGCCACCGGTGCGAAGGTGACCGCCGTCGAGCGTGATCGCGACATGGTCAAGGCCCTCAACTCGCTCAAGCTCGAGGGGCTCACCCTGGTCGAAGGCAACGCCGCGGAGACCGACTTCGCGAAGATCGCGAACTCGGATCAAGTGGTGGTGGTGGGAAACCTGCCGTACCACCTGTCGAGCCCGATTCTCTTCGAGGTGCTCGACCAGGCCGATCACGTCACCCGCGCCGTGTTCACCCTGCAAAAAGAAGTGGTCGAGCGGGTGGCCGCCGAGCCGGGCACGCGTGAGTCGGGCATCCTCACGGTGATGCTGGCGCTGCGGTTTCAGGTCGAGAACGCGTTCGAGGTGTCGGCCGACATGTTTCATCCGCCTCCGAACGTGGACTCCGCGGTGCTCAAGCTGACCCGGTTTCCCAAGCCGCGGGCCGAGGTGTTGAACGAACTGCGTTTTCGCAAAGTGGTGAAGGCCGGTTTTGCACAGCGCCGGAAGACACTCGCCAATTCGCTCAAGACCGAGAAGACGCTGACCACCGACTGGGCTCCGGTGCTCGAGAAGGCGGGCGTCGATGGGCTGCGCCGGGCCGAGACGCTCACCGTCGAAGAGTTCGCTGCCATCGAGCGTGCGCTCGGCTAAGCCAGCAGCATGATCCGGCTCCTGGTGGGGATGGGCGTGGTGGGGTTGATGGGCTGTGGCATGTGCACCGAGATCGAGACGTTCTATCGGGGCAGCCGATCCGGAACGCTGGTCGTGGCCGAAGACGGGCCAGGGCAGCAGGCGTTGCAAATTCGTCCCATGGCGGGCCCCTGGGATGACCGAGATGCTTTCTCCGGCGGGACTGCTTGCACCGGCCCGAGGATGGCGGAGGCGCCCGGTCAGGTGATCATCGCGTGGCTGTCACCCGATGACTTCGCCACCGTGGATGCCCGGTGTTCTCAGCCCGATGGTGGCGCCTTCGGGCCTCGTCCGGCGGCGTGCGCTCCCGAGCCGGGTGATCCGCAAGTCAGCAAGACCTACACGTTGCCGATCTCGGGCTCGATCGTGCATCAGCTCGAGCTGTTGGATCCCTGAGTTGACGAGGCCCTCACCCTGACCCTCTCCCAAAGGGCTGACTCTTGATCACAAGTCCTGAGGGTCATCGGAAGCTCTGCAGGCGCTTGTAGGCCTGCAGTCCTTCGTACTGCGCCTGGAGTCGACTCCAGCCATTCCAGAGTGTGTCCCAGCCAGCCTTGCCCGTACCTTTGC
>JANODF010001028.1:0-12427 GCA_031412555.1 Archangium sp.
CGTTCGTGAGCAGCGGCGGGTGAAGGCGTGGGAATCGTTTGCGTGAGTTGGGTGCTCGGTTGGCCCCTCACCCCGACCCTCTCCCCGCTTCGCAGGGCGAGGGGGATTCAGATCAGGTGAATCCACGTCTCCAACGCTGACCGCCCCAGCCCGATGCGAAAGTGCGTGTCGGCGAAGTCGAAGATCGGCCCGGGCAGGAACAACAGCCCTGCGTCTTTGAGCAGCTCTGCCGTCCACTTCTCCGCGCCACCGGGCACGTAGCGAACGAACCCGGTCGTACCCCCGACTGGACGAATCCACGAGAACTCCTCGGGGCGCTCGTCGATCAGCCGCTGCACGCGCACCACGTTGTCTTCCACGATCTTCTTCGTGCGCGCCGCGAGCTGTTCGGTGTTGCGAACGGCGATCGCCGCGAGAAACTCGCTGGGCCCCGGGCTGCAGATGGTCAGGTAGTCCTTGAAGGTCGCGATGCGCTCGAGCAACTCGCGATCGCGGCAGACCAGCCAGCCGATGCGCAAGCCCCCGAGGCCGTACACCTTCGCCGTCGCGCCCAACGAAACGCCGCACTCGTAGAGCTCTGCCATCGACTTGTTCTTCGGCACGCCGAACTCGAGGCCCCGGTAGACCTCGTCGCTGAAGACCCAGATGCCCTTCTCACGTGCGAGGGCGACGATCGCCTCGAGGCGCATCACCGTGGTCACTGAGCCGGTGGGGTTGTGCGGCGAGTTGAGCACGATGAGCTTCGTCTCGGGTTTGATCAGCTCCTCGAGCACGTCGACGTCGAGCTGCCATCCATCCGACTCGCGGGTCTCCCAGCGGGTGACCGAAGCACCGGCCGCCTCTGCGACCTCGGAGAGCGACTGGTAACCCGGCGTGTGCACGATCGCGTGATCGCCCGGGCCGAGCAGCACGTTCATGAACGCAAAGATCGCCTCTTGGGCCCCGGAGTGGACCAGCGTGTCTTCAGGCGCGATGCCGGTGTACTGCGCGGCGATGGCCTGCCTCAGCTCGGCGCTGCCCACCGACTCGCCGTAGCCCAGGCCCAGGTCGAGCAGCTTCGCTTCTGACCCTGGCTCGAGGGCCAGCAGCTCCTTGATGGTGAGCGAGTCAGGGTCGCTCGCGCAGCCCAGGTGCTTCACCGAGAACTCGTGCTTCGCGAAGAAACGCTCCAAAGCAAAAGGCCGGATCTTCATCGGCACTTCTCGATGGCCTTGATGCCCTTGTCGGCGGTCGCGCCCTGCGGCTTGACCTTCTTCGCGCAGCCGTGAATACCCTTCTTCGTGTCGGTCATCGCCAGCGTCTTCACCGAACCGGTGACGTCGCTGGTGAGATCGAGCGGCCACACGTCATCGCCGGTGCCGGAGAAGGCCGTGTTCTCCAACTCGATGGACCCCTTGCCGTAGATGTGCACGCCACCCCAGCCCGCGAGCAGCTTGCCGAACGTGACGGGTTTCTCCTGCGTGCCCTTCGCCACCAGCTTCGCCGGCGCGAAGTACGAGACGGACAGCTTGCCCTGATCGTTGAACAGCAGCGTGTTCCCGGGCGCGATGGTCAGCGTGGCCGACTTCGTCTCTTCTCCGTTCACCGTCAGCTCGCCTTCGACCAGATACGGCGCGCCGATGCTCTCGAGCGTGGTGTCTTTCTTCGTCTCACCGAACAGCGTCACCCGCGCCTTCTCCGTGAACGTGTTGTTCGCGCCGAGGTTGTGCGCCAGCTGCAGGGGAATGCGCAGCGCAGCGTCATCCACGTCCTCGAAGGTGTTGTTGTCGAAGGCCTCGAAACGGTCCTTCGAGGCGTCCACGCGGATCGCTTCGCCCTTGAGGTGCCGGAAGGTCGAGTTGGTGAGTTTGCCCAGGCCGTGCGTGTCGGCGTGCAGCAGCGCGGCCTTGTCGGTACCGCCGGCGTACTCCAGAACGAGGAAGTCGATCTCCGGAGCGCGTGCGCCCGCGTAGAGCTGGATGCCACCCGAAGGCACGGTGCCGTACCGCGTGATGGTGACCGGCTTTTCCTTCGTGCCCTCGATCTTCAGGCCCGCGGGCCCGCGGCTGTAACCGAAGTTCAGGGCCGCGTTCTCGCCCAGCTCGATCGTCACGCCTTCTTTGATGGTGAGGCTGGCCGCATCCACGCCGATGGTTTCGGGAACGCGGAAGATGGCTCCGGGGAAGGTGAGGGTGACGTCGGTCTCGAGGCCCTGGTGCAGCCAGATGATCGCGTTCGGCGGGAACTGGTGGCCTGCTCCGAAGACCCCTGCGGTGGCGATGCTCGTGTGAATCAGCTCGGTCGGGTCGGCGCTCGCCTTGAGCAGGTTGAGGCCGGTGGCTGACTTCAACGGGCGGTCGACCTTGAGGTTGAGCACCGTCTTCTTCGCTCCCGTGAAGGTGAGCGCGTTCAGCGTGACGTCGAAGGTCTCAGTGGTGAACGCCGCGTCGTCTTCGTTACCGGCGTTCTCGACCAGCACGTTGTCGAAGGTCGAGCCTGCTGCGTCGCGCTGCAGGCGGATGCCTCGCCACGCGCGGCCGGTGAGCTTCACGGGCTTTTCCTTCGTGCCCTTCACCAGCACGCGGCCCGGCTTCGAGTAGCCGACCACCAGGGATGCGGCGTCTTCGAACTTCACCACCACGCCCGGCTCGATCGTCAGCGCGTAGCCGTCGATGTCGAGCTCGGCTTTGACGGAGTACGGGCTGCACTTCTCGGTCAGCGTGGTGTCTGCGGTCAGCGGGGTGGAGAAGTCGCTGTTGCAGCTCGCGGGGGGCGGGGTGAGGTTGGCTTCGATCGGCTTCGCTCCCTCAGCCACTCGCGGCGGTGCTTCAGGGGGGATTGCTGCTTCCTTCTTGCAGCAGAGAAAGGACATCGCGGCGACCGCAGCAGCCAGCTTGATCCGGTTCATGGTTTCTCCTTGAGGGTCACCCCTTCACCCCGACCCTCTCCCCCGCGGGGGGGGAGGGAGCACAGACAGTTAGATCACTTTTCCGCGCAGCTCTGCGTGCGGCCGCTGAATCAGCTCGGTCGCGACCAGCAACGAGGGTTGCACCGCGGCCGCCGCGCCTTCCAGCGCCGCTTCCACGTCGTGCTGCACCCCGGCGAGCGTGAACCAGCCCTTGCCGCCGATGCCCCGGGCCAGGTGAAACTGCGTGAGCCGCACTTCAGCGCGTTTGAGCGCCACGTCGGCCGCCTTCAACGTCGCAGCCACCGTGTGCAGCTCGACGATGCCCACTGCGTCATCAGGACCGACTTTGGCCAGCTCACCGCGAAGCAGTGCCGCGACCACCGGCTCTGCCACGTGCGTCAGGTGCAACGAGTCGAGCACCATCGAGCTGCCCACCTCGAGGCCCGCCTTGAACGACTCCAGCACGTCGCCTTCAGCGCCCACGAACACCAGCAGGTACTTGCCCGGCGAAACCGCCTCGGCGATCACGATCTGCACGGCCGCCTGCTTCACCAGCACGTCCGCGACCACGACTCCGCGCGCGAGCGATTCGAGCTCGAACAGACCCAGCGCGGGACCGGGATTCGCACCAGCCATCAGATGATCCGAAACGAGTCCTTCAGGGTGCAGCGGCGCTCACGCGTGAAGCTCACCGGCGTGGTGAGCCCTTCGCCGGTCGGCGAGGCGATGGTGAACGAGGTGTAGCCCTCGCCGGTCATGCCCAGCCCCGCGAACGACGGCCCGTTCTTCACGAAGATCGACGTGTTGATGATCTTCGCCATCGCCGACAGCACGTCGATGTTCGTCGAGTGCATCGTCGCGGTGTGACCGAAGCCGTGCTCGGCCTGAACCGCCGCCGCGATGCAGTCTTCCACCGTCTTGAGGCGCGCAAAGCCGATCACCGGCATCAGCAGCTCGGCCTGAATGAAGGCGTGGGTGGGGTCGACCTCGGCGAACAACAACCGGGTGCCCGAAGGAACGCGCAGGCCTGCAGCTTCGGCGATCTTGGTGGCGTCCTTGCCCACCCAGTCGCGCGCCGCGTGACCCTCGTCGACCACCAGCTTCTCCAGCCGGTTGATCGCGGAAGAAGGCACCTCGAAGGCACCGTGCTTGAGCATCTCGCTCTTGAGCTCATCGGCGATCGAGGCGACCGCGAAGATCTCCTTCTCCACGATGCAGACGATGTTGTTGTCGAGTGAAGCGCCGTCGACGATGTCTTTGGCCGCGCGGGCGATGTGCGCCGTCTCGTCGACCACCGCGGGAGGATTGCCCGGCCCGCCGCAGATCGCGCGTTTGCCCGAGCCCATGGCCGCCTTCACCACCGCGGGGCCGCCGGTCACCACGATGAGCCGAATGCCCGGGTGCTTCATCAGCGCGCCGGCCGACTCGATGGTCGGCGTCCCCAGCATGCACAGCAGGTTCGCCGGGCCCCCGGCCGCAACGATCGACTCGTTCAACTTCTGAATGAAGAAGCTGACGACGTTCTTCGCGCTGGGGTGCACGTTGAAGACGACGGAGTTCCCGCCCGCCACCATCGCCACGCCGTTGTTGATGATGGTCTCGGTGGCGTTGGTCGAAGGCGTGATGGCGCCGATCACCCCGAAGGGCGCGCGCTCCATCAACACCAGGCCGTAGTCACCGGTCTGCGCCTGGGCCCGGAGGATCTCCATGCCCGGCGTCTTGTTCGCGCACAGCAGGTTCTTCTTCACCTTGTCGGCGACGTTGCCGAGTTTGGTCTCGGCCACCGCCATCGAAGACAGCTCGTTGACGTTGTCGCGGGTGCACTGGCGCATCGCCTCGATCACCTTCTCGCGGCCTTCCACCGGCAGTCGCATCCACTGCTCTTGCGCGCGGGTGGCGGCGGTCACCGCCGAGTCGAGATCGTCGAAGATGCCCGGCCGCTTGGTGAGGATCGCCGGCGCACGCGAAGCGCCGTTCGAGACAGAGGGCAGCTTCGAGAACTCGCCCGACAACTTGCGGACGACCTGCTCGACGATGGCGTTGATCTGGGCTTCGTTCATCGGGCGCCTCTAAGCCGACCGGCGACCCGTGGTGCGGGGCGCAGCCGTGGATTCGATGTAGACCTTCGCAGCGGTCACCTGGGCGCGGCTCACTTGACCCAGGTGAGCTTTCCCTCGACTTCGACCTGATCGACGATCGCCATGATCACGGCGTCGACCGGCCTGTCCTTCGTCATCTCGGTCTGCCGCGCCGACGAGCCCGATGCATAGAGCACCACCTCGCCCACGCCGGCGCCCATGGCATCGACTGCCACCACGAGCGTCGAGGTCGGCTTGGCGTCTGCGTCCAGTCCCCGCACCAGCAGGAACCGGGAGCCGTCGAGCGTAGGCTCTTTGCGGGTGGCGACCACGGTCCCCACCACCTTGCCGAGCAGCATCTTCGTGCCCTCTTACTTCGCCGGCTCGGCCTTACGGCCCAGCGGCAGAACCGCGTCGATGTTGTCGTGCGGGCGGGGGATCACGTGCGTCGAGACGAGCTCGCCCACACGCTCTGCTCCACGCGCGCCGGCCTCGATCGCCGCCTTCACCGCCGCGACGTCGCCACGGACGATCATCGTCACGTAGCCGCCGCCGATCTTCTCGAACCCAACCAGCTCGACCTTGGCGGCCTTCACCGCGGCGTCAGCGGCCTCGACCATTCCCACGAAGCCCTTGGTCTCGATCATTCCCAGTGCGTCAGCCATCGGAGTCGTCTGCCTCTCTTGTGTTGTGGAACTGCTGCGAACTCAAAACTGAAACTTCACTTCTCTTTGGAAGCAGGCTCTTTGCCCGACAGCGACTTGATCGCTGCCACGGCAGCCTCGGCGGCCGAGTCGATCTCCGACTCGGAACCACCCAGGTACAGACGGCCGTAAGCGCCGTACGGCGTCACGTCGACCAGCTTCACGTTGGCGGCCTTCTCGGCCTCGTTGGCGGCCAGCGCGGCGTACGCAGCCGGCTCGCACTCGAGAATGAAGAGCGACTCACCGGGCTCGATCATCTGCCCGAAGCGGATCTTGTCGAGGATCATCGCGTGCATCGGCTCGATGGCGCGAATGATGGTGTTGGAGACGAGGCGCGGCTTGATGCGGTCCTCCTCCTTGACGCCCAGCTCCTTCAAGATGGCCTCCCCCGCCGAGCGGACCTCGCCTTTGTCTTCGCTGTGCAGCTCCAGCATGCCGTAGGCGCGCTCGACCACCAGCGTCGCGGGCTGCACCCGGGTCTGCTTGAGCGCCACGTCCATCAGCCGGTGAATCGCCATGCCCGGCGCGATCTCCACGAACAGCGAGGCGACGTAGGGCACGGGGAAGTAGCCGCGGCACGTGGTGGCGATGTGCGCTGCGAGCTGAGGCTGAAGGCTGTCGAGGAAAACGTACGTGCGGAGCGACGTAGACAAAGAGAGCGTCTCCCAAAATTTCCGGGGCAGAAAGTGCCCGCGAAGTGGCGCGGTTGTAGAACCCAGTGCATCCGTTGACAAGCACTCCGTACACGGCGAAACGCGTCATCACGATGGTGCTTGCGCTGGTGTGCAGTGGAGTGTTGGCGGCCACGCCGGTCACGGAGAAGGCCGAGCCCCTCGTGCCGTGGTTCGTGCCACGCGAGATTTCGCTCGGCGTCTTCATCAACCCGCCGGTGACCACGCCGCACTTCCGCCTCGCGTGGGAAGGCGCGATCGTCAGCCAGCCGCGCAATGAACTCATCTGGTACTTCGGGCTGGGCTCGGGCGTCGGCCTGGGCACCCCCAGCCCGATGCTCTCGCATTCGCAGCACGTGGTGGTCGGTGGTCTCGGCTACCGCAGCGATCACCAATACATCACCTGGGGCTTTCACGTCGCCGCAGGCGGGGCCTGGTACTTCACCGCCTACAAACCCGGCGGCTTCTACGCCGATGAGAGCAGGCCGCTCGGCTTCATCGAAGGCCGCCTGCAGTTCGGCATTCGCATCACCCCGCATTTCAGGGTGCTGCCGTACTTCGGCTATGGCTCACCGTTCGTCTTCAACCCGCGTTTCCCCGGCAACACCTTCGTCGGAGGCGTCAACACCGGCCTCGTGATCGACTGGCGATGAGCGGGTTCGTCGATCTCCACCTGCACCTGCTTCCCGGCGTCGATGACGGCAGCCGGAGCATGGAGGACAGCCTCGAGATGGCCCGCGCGTTGATCTCGCTGGGCTACACCCAGGCGGCGCCCAGCCCGCATCACCGTTCGGAGTACGCCTCGCTCGACGCAGCCCTGTGCGCGTCGAAGCTCGAAGAGGTGAAGGCCGCGCTCGCCGCCGCGGGCCTGGCGCTCGAGCTCTTCCCCAACGCCGAGAACTTCTTTCTCGAAGAGTCGTTGATGAGCAGCCTCGGTACGCCGGCCTCGCGCACCCTGGGCAGCGGCAAGGTGTTGCTCGTCGAAGCGCCGTATCAAGGCCCGTTGCCGATGCTCACCTCGTTCATCTTCAAGATGAAGCTCAAGGGCGTGACGCCGCTGATCGCGCACCCCGAGCGTTGCTTCGAGTTCGAGAAGAAAGGGCGGGCGGCGGAGTTGGTGCAAGCAGGCGCGTTGTTGCAGCTCGACATGGGCGCGTTGATCGGCAGGTACGGGAAGGCGGCGGAGAAGCTGGCTCGCCAGTTCCTCGAGGACGATCTGTACGCGGTGGCGGCGACCGATCTGCACTCGCCGGTGAACGCGAAGACCTGGGTGGGCGACAGCCTCAAGGCGCTGGAGAAAGCGGTGGGGAGCAAACGCTTCACCTCGCTCGTTCAGTCCCGGCCAGCTGCATTGCTCAGGGGCGTGACCGAATGAGAATTGATGCTAATGGAGGCGCCCCGTGAGCAGATGGATCAAATTGGGGGTCAGCCTCGCCATCACCGTTGGCTGCATGTGGTGGACCCTCCAGGGCATGCAATGGGAGGAGACGAAGAACGCGCTCCTGTCGGCGAACTGGGCCGTCACGCTGCCGGTGTACATGGTGATCCTCCTGGTGATTCACCTCGCGCGCACGTTGCGCTGGGGTCACCTGATGTCGGGCCTCGAGAAGGTGCCCTTCAAGCCGCTCAATGAAGCCTCGGCGATCGGCTTCATGATGCTCATCATCCTGCCGTTCCGGCTGGGTGAGTTTGCGCGGCCGTTCTTGATCGCCCAACGCTCCAACATCCGCCGGTCGCCCGCGATGACCTCGGTGGTGCTCGAGCGCATCATCGACGGGTTGATCATCGCGGTGCTGCTGCGGGTGTTGATGTTCTTCGTGCCTGAAGATGCGCGGAACATCGAACGCATTCGCATCGGTGCGAACCTGATGTTCCTGGTCTTCTTCTCGGGCTTCGTCTTCCTGCTGCTCGCGCGGTGGAAGCACGACGCGGTGATCGGGCTGATGCGCAAGACGATGGGCCGCATCGCCCCGGGCATCACCGAGAAGGTCGTCTCCATGGTCGATGGCTTCGTGGGGGCGCTCAAGCAGCTGCCCGACGCGAAGAACATGGCCTGGTTCTTCGTGTGGACCGCCGTGTACTGGGTGATCAACGGAGCGGGCATGGCGTTCTTCGCCAACGGCTTCGACTGCTCGGGGGCCGAAGGGCGCGCCTGCCTGCCGCTGCACTTCGACTACTTCTACGGCTACTTCCTGCTCTGCGTGGTGATCGTCGGAATGATGATCCCCGCGGCGCCCGGGAGCGCTGGCACCGCTCAGCTCGCGCTGCTCATCGGCATGGGCGTCTTCTTGCCCGAGGCGGTGGTGAACAGCAGCGGCGTCGCTTACGCGAACGTGTTGTGGGCGGTGCAGATCATTCAGCAGATCCTCTTCGGCCTGTTCTTCCTGGTGCGTTCGCACGGCTCATTCAGCGACATCGCGGGCAAGCTCAGCGACGAGCAGCAGGGCAAGCTCCAGGAAAATTCATGATTGGCATCGACTGGGTCGCCGTGGTGGTGCTGGGAATCGCCTGGGGTTTCTCGAACATCCGCTCGGTGCCGCAGCACATCCGGCACTGGGTGTTCGCGCTCGCCTGCTTCGGCATCGCGGGCTACCGGCTCTACCGCGGCGCACAGGGCATGAACCTGCTCTTCGTGATCGTCGCCGGCGCCATCGGTCTGCAGTACGCGATTCGCGCGTTGCGAACGCCGAAGAACCAGTAGCCCCACCGGTCCTCCCGAGCAGGGACCGGGGGGACCGGTGTGGGCTACGTCTTGTCGAGCTGACGCCGTACGGCCCAGTACCGCTGCTGCGCGGTCAGGTTGAGCGGGTCGACGCGCAACGCATCGGCGTACGCATCCAACGCCTGGGGCATCTGCTGGCGCGCCTCCAGCGTCTGCCCCGCGAGGATGTTGCCGTGGCTCTTGCCCGCGATGGTGGGGTTGCTCTTCAGAAATCGCAGCCGCGCGGCCTCCAACTCCACGACGGAAACCCCCGCGCTGATGCATCGGGCGACGCCTTCGAAGTTCCCGTGGGCCGCGTCGTACTCGAGCCGGCTCATCGCTTCGGTCAACGTCTTGCCGACCTCGTCGAGCCGGGTGCGCGCTTCTTCGAGCGCCTTCTGCTGATTCAACGACAGAGGCCGCGTGATGAGGCCCTCCAGCGCGCGTTTCGCGTCGCGCACCCGATCGCGGATCGCGTCGAACGGAGCGCCCTTGGAGATCGCCAGCATCGCGTAGCCGTCGACCGCCCGCTCGGCCGAGAACCGCTTGAGGATCTCTTCTGCACCGGGATCGTCGGGCCGTCTGGCCAGACCCGAAGCCGACTCGGGAGGCTTGAGCCCCTGGTGGGCGGACTCCAGCAAGCCGCGCTGCTCGGGTGAGAGCGCGCTGAACTGCACGCCGTAGCCGGCAGACACCTTCCACTGCGTGGCCTGCTCGGCCGTGACGTGATGCACCACCTGCGCATCGCAGCGCAGCCCACCCAGATCGGCGAACGACAACTTCACCCGGCTCAACAAGGTGGGCAACGGGCCCGGGGTGCAGACGATCAACCCCGCGCGCGTCACCGTGCTGCAGGCGAAGTCGCCCAACGCGGTGCCGCTTTCGTCGGTGACCATCACCCGAAGCACCAGGCCCTGCGCGGGGGCGGGAGCGGACACCGCCGCAGGTGAGCTGGGCCTGGGCGTCTCGACCGGGGGGTGTGACGGCGCGGGCGTGGTGGTGACGACGAAGCCGTCTGCCAGGCCACCCACCACCGAACTGGCTGGCGGTTCGGCAAGGGGCGCCGGGGTCAACGAGATGGAGAGCGGCGGCTTGAGCGCGTCGCCGTCGCCTCCGAGCACCACGGTGGCCGAGCCGACCTGGGAAGGCGAGCTGGCGGCCAGGCGGAAGGCGTCGGCGAGCTCGCGGGCGGTCTGAAAGCGGCCTTCGGGAGACTTCTCCATCGCCCGCAGGATCACCGCTGACCAGGTGCGTGAGACGCGAACGTCGACGCGATGCGGAGCGGTGGGCATCACCAGGGCATGCGCGCGCTCGAGCGCTTCGGTCGTGGGCGCGACGAATGGCAGGCGCCCGGTCGCCAGCAGGTAGGCGATCGCTCCCAGGCTGTAGACATCCATCCGCGGATCGGCCGGGGCGCCCAGGGTCTGCTCCGGCGCGCGGAAATCGGGCGAGCCCAGCCTGGCCACGTCGCGATCACCCGGCTCTTCACCGTCGATGCGCGGGCCGATCGCCACGCCGAAAGGGAGCAACTTGGCCACGCGCTCCTTCTTGTCCGTCACCGTGCGAAACACGTTCGAGGGCTTGAGCGCGGCGTGCACGATGCTGCGTTCGTGGGCTTCAGCCAGCGCCTCGGCGACCTGCACCAGCAACTGAAGTGCTTCGGCCCCCGCGACCCGCTGCGTGGCGATGTCGAGCAGCGGCTCGCCTTGCAGGTACTCCATCACCACGTAGGGCCCGGCCGGATCTTCCTCGTTGAAGTCGAAGACGTTGACCACCGAGTCGAGCGCGATCTGGTTTGCGAAAAGCGCTTCCCGCGACATGCGTCGGGCCACGCGGGGGTCGCCCATCAGCTCGCGGTGCGCCAGCTTGATCGCCACGTTGAGCCCGGTGGCGAGGTGCTCGGCGAGGTACACCACCCCCGTGTTGCCCCGGCCCAGCTCACGCACCAGGCTGTAGTCACCGAGCGCCTTCCCCAGGAGAGGATCGGGGGCGGCGCTGTCGCCGGGCACACACGTGCCGCCGTCAGCGTGCGCCTGTTGGCAACCAGGACAGATCATATGTGCGTTCAGCGAAGTCGGCGGTGGGGGGGAACGACGACGGCTCAGTGTAGCGGTGCACGGTACGCCCTCCATCGAAATTGGGCCCGCTGGGGTGGGCGAACTGGCCTAGGGTAGGTGCGTTGCGCCGGTGGCCCGACACGGTCTGTTTCGACGTTTGTTCTGAGAAGCACTGGAGGCTCGAAGTGGCGATGACGCGAATCCAGGCGTTTCTGATGTCGCTGCTCTCGCGGCAGCTCACGCTGGCGCAAGAGACGTTTCTGACCCGCTACCCGAGCTGCTGGCTGGTCTGGGAGCCAGGCGAATGGTCGGTGCCGGTCAGCGGCGTGGACGTGAGCGTGGCGGAGACGCGGCTGCCCAACAACGCGGTGACGGAGCTCCGGCCGCTGGGGGGCGACGCGTTGTGCTTCGCGCTCAAGGTCCCCGAAGACACGACGGTGCGGGTCGGCCGCGCAGCTGACAACGAGATCGTCGTCTCCGACATGACCGTCTCGCGGCTGCACGCGCGCCTCGAGTTCAGCAAAGGCGGGTGGACGATCACGCCGCTCAGTGAGACCAAGAAGACCATGGTCGCAGGCAAGGCGGCCGGTACCGGCAAGGCGCTCGCGCTGCAGTCGGCTCAGGTGGTCGAGCTGGGCGGGGTGAAGGTCACCTTTTATGACGCAACTGCGTTCAAGGCGCGCGTCGCGACCTCCGCCGTGAAGCCGAAGCGTTAGCCCTCCGGGGCTCAGCAGCACGCCCACGCCGACCCGCGCGGTCTCATTCGTCTTCGGGAATGCCTCCGAACCCGAGCGCGACGACAGTGTACAGTGCGCTCCCGAATGTCGGTCGCCAACCAGGAGACGGTCAGGCTCGCGTCGAAACCCCACGGCGCTCGAGCGGGGCGTTGGCGCGTGGTCGTGGTGACCGAGTCGGGCTCGGCTTCGTTCGCGCTCCCCGTCGAGGGCACCATGACGATTGGCCGTGGCGACGATGCCGGCATTCGCCTCGATGACACCGCGGCTTCCCGAAAACACGCGCAGCTGGTGGTCAGTGGTGGCGTGGTCACGCTCATCGATCTGGGCAGCGCGAACGGCACCACGGTGCGCGGCCGCAAGCTGGCGGCCCACGAGCAGGTGGTGCTGGGAGAAGGCGACGCCGTCGAGCTCGGTACCAGCCTCGCCGTGCTGCAGATCGACGAGCTGTCGGCCAGCACGCGCCCGTGGAACCTGCACACCCATCAGCGTTTCTTCGAGCTGGCGGGAGAAACCAAGCCGCCCTTCGCCGTGCTGCGCGTGCAGGTGATCGCGCCGCCGGGGCTCGCGCAAGAGGTCCTCTCCGCTGAGCTCT
>JANODF010001029.1:0-9357 GCA_031412555.1 Archangium sp.
CATGCTCCGCGGCTGATCACCGGCACCAGAGGCGGCCGTAGACGCTGGTCTCCGCCGGTGGACGCCCCCCGGCTCTAACCGTCCAATTTGCGGCGTGAAGTCGGCTGGCGCAGCCGGTGCTCAACGGTGGTGCACACGCAGCATCACCAAGGAGCACCACCCATGAAGACCTCGCCCTTCCGCCCGCCGCCGCCCCCGCCGTCGTCGACCACCAGCCGCGCGCTGCCCCCGCCGCCGCCTCCTCCTGGGCGGAACACGCCGCCCCCGCCTTCCCGCGGCGACGCGTTTCAGAGCGCCAGGCCGGCAACCCACGCGCAAGCCTTCGGGAGCCCCACGCACGGCATCAGCCCCGCCTTCGTGCGCCAGGTCGAGCAGACCGCGACGCCTCAGCTCAGAATGCTCGCCTCGCAGCTGAAGATGGAAATGGTGATGGCGAGGTTCACTGGCAACCCCGCGAAGGCGGCGGATGCCCAGAGGAAGCTCACCTACGTCGAGGGGCAGCTGCACACTCGGAACGTGCACCAAGAGCTTGTCTCCCGCTTCGCGTACCAGCGCCAGGCCTCGGGCATGTCGAACGGTGAGCTCACGGGGGCACGCTCGAAGGAGTCGCAGGCGCTCTTCGTGGCGCAGTTCCGCGGTGATGTTGCTGGGGTCAAGGAAGCGCGCGCGAAGGTGGCCATCCTCGACCAGGAGATTGGCAAGCGAGAGCACGAGCTCGGTGCGTTCCAGAAGTCGCTGGGTGGGATGTCTCCTGAGCAACTCGACAACGCAGGCACGGCCCTTGTGGCCGAACTCGAGAAGGCGTTGTTCTCGCCGGGTGCCACGTCGGCTCAGAAGGACAGCGCCTTCAGCAAACTGGCGTTGCTGATCGGCGAACACCTCAAGCGGAGCGTCGCTGATGGCGTCGCCTCTGCCATCTCGGGCTGCTTCGGCGGCGGGGTCTCCGACGACGCGCGCTACTCGAAGTGAACGAGGCCTCCCATGCGCGCGCCCGGCTTCTCTGACTTTGTCATCGCCACCGTTCTGGAGGGAGCACTTGAGCTCCTCACCCAGCCTGGTGCGTGGACCAGCGGCGCTCAGGCTCGGGCCGCTGACGGAAGGGCAGTGAAGCCTGAAGACGATGCAGCTCATTCATGGTGCGTCTGCGGCGCTGTTCGCCGGGTTGCCTTCTTTGCTCTAAGGCCGAACGACGACACCTCAAGGCAGCGCACGCTGCATCTTGCCGAGCTTGCTGCGCGGCACCTCTCCACCACGCTGATGCGTGACTTCGGGGTGGCGTGCCCGACCCGAAATGCGACGCGGCATCTCAGCGAGTGGAACGACGTGCAGGGTCGGCGTCAGGGAGACGTCGTGTTGCTGTATCGGCGCACGTTGGGGATTGATGTGATGCGGGGCGAGGGGAGGGCGGCGTAGGTTGGTGTTCGGCATTGCGCTGACAGCGCGCCGCGATCACAGAGGCTGGCAGTGTTTCTTGAGTTCCTCAAATGCACGAGAAGCGGCCTCCTGCCCCCACTGAAGCAGTTGCTCGATTCTCGTAGGCGAGAAGTCCAAGATCGCGAAGAGCCCTCCGAGGTCTTCCGTCGGGCGAATCACGACGACTCGAGGCCATCGAGGAGGCTGCTGAATCGGAACGATTACTGGAGGGTCGTTGTGGATGGAGGGCGGCGGGTGCTCCGGGTCGTAGTCTGGGGGGCCAAAAGGCCCCTCACCCCGAATTCCGCCGGTGACTCGGACCAGGCGGTCAATCGACTGCCAGCGAGCCTTGCGAAGGGCGTCGCTACTGGGAAGCATCAGGTCGTCATCCTCGGGTGTCAGGCGGATCACGACGATGGTGTCGACATCACACCATTTAATCAGCGGGTAGTAGGGGACATTGTCAACGACGCCGCCGTCGAGCGAACCGTTCACGGGAGGGAAGATGCCGAACGGAAGCGCTGCACTCGCCATGCAGGCATCGACAATTTCTGTGTGCGCAAGGGAATTGAGTTCTCTGTACTGAGGGACGTAGCCGGCCTCCAGCTGAGCTTCGAAGCGGGTCACGATCCCATCGGCGGATCCGTTTCCGAACTCCGCCAGGAAGTACTGATGGTCGGGGTCGAACCAACGCTCGTGGATTGCGGAAGTGACAAAGAGTCTAGCCCTAATATCCGACGTGTACTTGGCGACCCGGGCTCGCAGACCGTCGGGCTGGAAGAGCGTTGGATCGAGCATCGGGGACAGACTCAACCCGACGCCCCAAGCGCATGGGAGGATGACATAGGGGAATTGCAACTCACCGCCGCCCAGCAGCGTCGTGACCTGTAAGCTCGCAAAGACGAGAAATACAAAAACGCCGCTGACGCTGAAGAAGTGCTGCCACAAGTCTCGGTGACTCGGGAGGCCGCCGCCAACCAGCCCGTACAGTAGCCAGGGTCCTAATGTCGCAAGCAGTGTCTGGGCCGGCGTTGCCCCTGCGAGCATTGCGAAAAAGAGCCCCCAGAGTCCGACAGGCGAGGCCGAAACCATTGCTAGCAAAAAGTCCAGAGCTGACCCTCTGCGCCCAAAGCCCAGTTCCGGCCGCGTGAAGTCGACGCCTTTGAGCCAGGCATTCCAAAAGCCGAGAGGCAGGGCGCTCAACCGTCTGAGCCAAGAACTCGCACGAATCACATCTGCGGCCCCGGTGACGGATCGCCATTCCTTCAAGACGGTCTCGGGCTTCATACTTGCGGCCAGCAAGGCGTTAAGCGCACCAGCGGAAGTCCCGGCGATGGCTCCGAACGTGACTCCCCTTTTCAGCAGCTCGGCGATTGCACCGGCGGCGAAGGCCCCCTTCGCGCCACCTCCTTCAACAACGAGCCCCAGTTTCCCATGCGCCATGTGCCTGATGATAACTGAACATTGACATGCTGCAGTAACATGCACAGTGCTCGTTGATAACGACCGGTAATTGAGGCACTCGATCGCAGCAGTTCCCGGGGCGAAGTATGTCCCGAGGAGTACCGACCTTCCCTACTACCTTTTCGCCAAAGCCTGCGCTCCGGCTCGCCCGCGGGGCAGGGCGATGTTTTTCACCGACGAAGGCGGAGCATCAGCCACCCAGTCAGCCGGCAAGCGGTCAGTGCGCGTCAGTAAGTTTCGTTTTTGATAGTGGTTGTTGCAGTAACCGAGGCTCTTCGCTGGCTTGTCGCAGTCGATGATGGCGCAGTCACGTGCTGCACCGGGCTTGCGGCCACGCTTGGCGCCTGCGCGAACCGGCGTCGCCGAGAACGCGCTCTTCGGTGGTCGGCCAGGCCCGCGCTTGATGGGCTGGCCCAGCGCTGCAGCGAGGCGCGCCACGACGTCGGCGTTGCTACGGAGCTCGGCGAGAGCAGCGTGCACAGGGCGGAGAGCCTGAGCGATTTCGTCGGCCACGATCTGCTGCAGCATCCTATCGACTGACATTGATTGTTCCGTTCTGTGAGTTGAGCGCGCGAATGTACAGTGCGCGGTGATTCCGCCGCCCAACCCCTCAAGCACCGGTGCTCACGATAGTCATGGTCGTGGCCGCCGCATCACTGATTTCTTGTCAGCATGACCCGAAAGGTGACCCGCCCTTGGCCTGCTGTTTCCGAAGGGTGGCTCTCAGCTGCTTGAAGCTCCAGCGGTGCACTCTCGCTGAGCTTGGTTGTCGTCTTGTCAGAAATTCGACTAAACATCGTTCTGGATCGAAGATCTGTTTCGCAGGCAGCCGGCTGTGTGGCGTCCGCAGAGGAAGTGCTGACTTGCGTCACGCGCGATTTGCGCATGGGGGGCGTGGTGTTGCGAAAGAGCGTTCGGTCATTGAATAGGTGGTTTGCGACGTTCGCGCTCCTCTCTGCGGCAAGCCTCGCACAATCCCCCACGTACAGTTTTACCGTGACGGGGTCGGACATGCCCGTCATTGCGCCCGGCCAACCACCGACTACGTGCGCACCGGAGGGAAGTCTTTGGCATGATCTTCTTACTAAGGAGGTCGCCCCGACACCGGAGGGCCCGAGCCTTCACATTGTTCTCCCAAAGATCGGCAACAGCTGTGCTTGGTCAACGAAAGGCGGAAAGTCCGATAGGGCCATCATGGGCATTGTCGACCGGACGGATCGTTTCCTCGATCAGGGAGGGCGGATTCCGCCAGGAAACTACGTTGGAATCATACTCCCGCCCGGGTCAAACAATGATTTGATTTTAAATCAAGATCCCCGCCTGCCGTCGCCAACAGGACGAGCGGGCGCAATTTTCTTGTTGCCGATTGGCGCTCATGACTCCTTCTGCGCGTCGAACGGAACGGCGGGCTACATAATACACTCGGGTTCGCCGGAGAATCGTTCGCTTGTCGCTGGAATCCCATCGCTTGTAATGACTGAGGAGAGTCTGGCGCAACTAATCGCCAATCTGGTCGCTAGATCTGGACCTTCAAGCGGCAGCCTAGGCAAGTCGTACAGCCAAGTGGCAATCGCCAACTCCGGTCGTGACGGTTGGAAGGGATTTAGAGCCTTTTCAGTCTCGCTGAAGCGCGACACGCCCGACGATTCGCGACCCGCTGACCGTCCCAAACGGCTTAGTTCTCCCGCCCAATTGCCTCTGAAGTTGATGGCTTATCAAGATTTCGCAGCGATTCGGCGCGAAGTTTCGCAAGGATATCTAGCGACAATTGACGATTCGTACTCGATCATCGATCGTCACTTTCAGGTTGCAGGCGAAATGTACCAGCTACAATTCGAGCCGGATGTTGCGGTGCGGCGCAGGGCGCTGGTCAACGCAAGTGAAGATGCGGCGAAGGTTCTCGGGCTGCTAACCGAGCATTATAGAGTACTCTCCGAAGCTATGGAGGCCGGGGATATTCCGTCATCGCAAGTCCAGCCAGCGCAGCTCGAGCAACACTTGTCGCGAATTAATTCTTACATCGCGCAACTGCAATCCTCAAGGTACGAATACACCGACTCTCTGGCACACCTTGACCGCCTAACTCCTGACGGTAGGTTGAACCCTGAGGCTGAGTTCGTCATACCCGACGTTCCCACTAACCTCCCGGGCTGTGTCCTTAGACCACATGTCCGTGAAATACCGTCCTTCTCCCGGTCCCTGTTAGGACGCAGCGTCGCGCTCAAAGGCCGAGCAGCGATCTACTTCACCGCCGACCCTAATCAGCCGAACACGTTTCGTACCCACGTGAAGGTCCTGCTAAACGTTGATGATTTTCGCAGGGTGCAATCAGAAGAGATTCGCGCCCGCCTGCCGAAAGACGGCTGCCTTGCACGCTACTCGGTTCGCGACGATCGCCTCTTTCCGGATCCTCAAGGCCGTCTGCATGGACGGACCAGCCTCAGCGTTCGATATGGGGCTTGCTACAGCTACAAGTATCCGTGCTGGAAGAACTGGAAGACGTATATGTGTAGGGCCGATCAGTGGATTAATTTTGGAACAGTCAATCAGGAAATTCCCTTCGTGGTCGCATCGCGACCGAAGGGAGATGAATTCGAACTTCTGTTTGTTCAGCCGCCTGGTGACCCGATTCCTATCAGTCCGTATGAATGGGCACCAGTTGCCGATAAGCTCAAGGCTGCTGTCGTGCGCTTGGGCTTGACGCCGACACGCAGCTTTTTCTCGGAGGATGGCACGAGTCTTTGGTGGGTGCTGGAGATGGCTGGTCCCGGCAAGACTGCAGGTCTGCCATGCTTCGCGCAGGATCAACTGCTGCAGAATGGAGCGTTCTGATGAAAGTCGTCGTGTTGATTGGCGTTGCCGTGATCTTGGCGGGCTGCGAACTTCCTTCCGGACCTCGTAGGTCTCCACCGCCAGATTTGGGTGGCTGGGAGATTGTCGACGGAAACGACCCCGGCGCAACTTGCGAATGCGCGCGAGCTAGTCAGAAATATCTGTTAAATCTTCGCGCAACTACTCGCACGGTTGGTGTTCATGCTAGCGAAACAAACATTTTTTCAAATGTGGTTGTAGATCGACCATTACAGCCAGATCCTACCGTCGGTGAGAACGGCAAACGATTCTTGGGGTGCAGTTTGCTGAGTCTTAAGTCCGATTGCGACACTACCGTGACCTATCGGATAACGAGGCCGGCCGAGGGTAAGCAGCCTCTCTTGAAGTCGAAAACTGGCGCGCAGTCACTTTTGAGTCTCATCGGATCACGTCGTGCGGCGCCGACTGCGTTTGGTTTGGATTGTCGGAAGGAGTGCATCGGCAACAGGTCCCCTGGTCCTCAATGCGTCCTTGCCGATAACACTTCTGAGTCCGGACACGACAGCCCGCCGCACAGGTTGCTGGCTGCCGTCGGAGATATCGGCATGGACGGACTGGCAACGCGCGCTGACCTTTTAAAAGCTTGGGGTAAGGTTGACGCAGACGAGCCGTGCGGACGTAGCGACATCATGGTCAAGGGTGGGTCAGTAACTAACCTCGGCGCCAAATGTGAACTGACCGGCGCATTTGCGGGCCCTGGATCCGGAGTGACGATCATGCTTCCGGAAGCCATCGTGGGCAAATATACAAGGAGCGGTGCCAGCTTCAGTATTGCCTTCCCAAATCTCGAGCTTGCTCCGTCGGTTCGCTTCGAAAGTCCGTGGTTGGACCACGATTTTGGCGGCGCCACGCGAAAGATTGAGAGGTATGGTGAGTACTTTATTGTTTCTCAGCCTAAGGCGTGCCTCGCTCTTAAGCTCTAACTTAGTCGCGGCCGCCTGTTGATTTGGCGTTCTTAAGGAGCTAGCGGCATCGTGCTTGCCTATGCGGGCTACAACAGCTCAAGCGACTTCCGTCTCGGGGTCCACCTCTCGGGTCTCCCTGTACTCGGTTGGTGTGAGCTCGATCTTGAAGGTCTTTGAGGTGCGCGAAGGCGTCAATCTCGGCGACAAGGCAATCGACCTGGGCAAGCTCGACGCGAAGAACGGAGCGCATCGCGAAGCGAGCGGATGGCTCACCCCGCGAGCCGGGGCGCCGGAACTTCCCTTGAGGGACGAGACCTTGAATCTTTAGCTGCGCACTCTGGAGGCTTTACGCAGCGTGCACGACCCAGTCGCCGAAAGTCTGGCGCCACGTGCTTTCGTCGTATGCCTTGCCCGTGAAGTGGCCCGCCTCCGGCGCCCCACCTCGTCTGGTAACGATCAGCGCATCAAGCCGAATTCTCAGACCGTTTACGTCACGCGGCGTGGTTCCAAGAGCGAGAGCCATCAACGGCGGAACGTGAACGCGGTTCTGCCATCTGGGCAGCGGGTCCCCGATGATCAGCTCGTACGCACCCTTGTAGGTAATCAAGGCCTGTCCCTTGACGAGGTTGGCGAACAGCATTTCTGGCGTGTATCTCCGAGTCGTTGCCATCTTCGCGCCTCGCTTGGGCCCAACGGACTCCTTGATCGTACCCGCTAACTTCAGGAAGTGCGGCCGATTCGGCTTCGGACAGAGTCGCTACGCGGCAGGACTCACTGCCCTCGCGCAGACCTCCCCCCGATCCCACTCCGGAAACTGCCTGGCCCGTCGCAGCAGCCCGGCCCCATCGTCGCCAGCAACTCGTCGACCCGCTGCCTGATGAATGAGATCAACGCCGTATCGACCGCGCCCGCAACCTCGGCACCCAGTCTTGCCTGGGCCGAGAACGCGTTGACGACGTCGAACGAAGTGATGGCCTCGTGCATCGGCTCGACAGGGAGTCCCCGCTTCATCGACCAGAAGTGGCGCTGAACCTGCTTCCTCCCGACCAAGAGCGAGACGCATCCGATGGCTGGCTCGAGCTCCAGACGAGCGAGACGGCGGCGCCCGCGGTACGCCTCCATGACGAGCCGACCAGGTGATGCCAGGTGTCGCACCGAGACGGGGCCGAACATGGTGCGCGTGCTCAAGGGAAGACGCTTCATCGCGATAACGGCTCCCTGAATTCCGCCGACAGCATGCTCGCCCACGCGAGGAAGTGATCCGACTCGCCCTCGCGGTCGACGTAGAGCCCGAGCGTGCCGAACTTCTCTTTCACCTGGGCGATGCGGCGGTGACGCCAACCGCTCGTCACCATGCGGCCAAGCAGTTCGTCGAGAAGTGGCAACCACCCCAAGGGAACCGGCTCGAGAAGGTCGACCGTCACGCCGTGTTTGATGAGCACCTCTGAGAGCGTCATGGGCCGCAACCTTTGCCAGGCACCGCTTCAGAACTCGGAGCGGTGACCGTGAATGTCAGCGTGCGCGGATAGGGTGCTTCAATGGCCGCCACCGCTCGTCAGTTCGAAGTTCTCCGCCCTGCTGCGCGGCGCTGAGGGCATGTCGCTGCTGACTTTGGCCAAGCGTCTGGGCGTGGCGAAGAACACTGTTCAGCGAGACATCGATCACCTCTGCACGGCGGGCGTGGGGATCACGGAGCACAAGCAGGGGCAGACGGTTCTCTACCGCCTCGAAGAGAATACGACCGCACGGGTGCAGTCGGTGCCCGACGCGGCGACCTTGGCGCCCGTTTGGGCGGTACTGAAGCCTTGGCGGCGATCGGGCTGGGTGAAGGAGTTGTTTGCGCGTCTTGAGCTGCCCCAGGACTCTGGGAGCGTTTTCGACTCTGCATCGCCGGAGCCCTTGGTCCCTGGCGGTGAAATGGTGCTGCAGGAGGTGGTGACGGGGCTGCTCGAGCACAAGCAGGTTCGGCTCACGTATCGACACCGCGGCAGCCGAGAGAAGGCCCGCGTCACCGTCGAGCCAGCGCGCCTGCGGATCGCCGCGGGCTTGCAGTATCTCGATGCCCACACGGTGCCAGGCGGCGAGGTGCGCACCTTCGCCGTGCACCGGCTGGTCGAGGCGCGAGCGTCGAAGAAGACGTTCACGCCACGGAAGCTCGAGCAACGCTACGCGTTCGGCGCAGTCGAGGGCGAGCCCGTGAACGTGGTGGTGAAGTTCGATGCCTCCGTTGCTGATTTCATAGCTGAACGTCGCTGGCACCCGAGCCAGCAGCTCGAGCACGAGAAAGACGGCAGCCTTGTCCTCCGCGCCAAGGTATCCGGCGAGCACGAGTTCATCGGGTGCGTGATGTCGTGGGCGCCGTGGGCGGAGTTGGTCGAGCCGCTGGAGTGGCGGCAGGGCGTGAAGGAGCGGGCGAAGGTGATGCTGTCGAAACATCGCTGACCGCTCCGAATTCTGAAGCGGTGCTCGTGCAGGCTTAGTTCATGTTCAACCGGAGAGAGCTGCTTCTCGGAGTAGCTGGGGCTGTCGTCGCTCGGCCCGCGTTCGCTACCCTCGACCTCGTCATTGGGCCCGAGGGCGAGCCTGGCATCGTGCGCGCCGTACTCGGGCCCGTGGGGCTTGAGGCGCTGACCGGGATCGACTCCTCGATGATGCGCCCCGCGGTGAGCAGGCGTAGGGCCTGGGTGACCATGGAACTGCGTCC
>JANODF010001030.1:0-1657 GCA_031412555.1 Archangium sp.
GCCCGCTGAGAAGGTCGGCCCCGCGTCGTAGTCAATCGAAGTGCTCGGCCACCGCTTCGCGGGAGACCGGCCCGAAGTGACCCACGAAGAAGAGCTGCGCTTCGGGAGCGAGTTCCTTGAGCAGGCGCACCACGTTGCTGCGATTGAGGGCGAGATCACACTGGTAGAAGTGGGTCTCCGCCCCTGAGCCGACGATGCTGCCGCGGAAGAGATCGCCCACCAACGCCACCTCGCCCACCGTGACGATGAGCGAACCATTGGTGTGCCCGGGAAGGCGGGTCACCTTCGCGTCGATGCCGGTGAGCTCCTTCAGCTCCAGCGTGTCGTTCACGATGAGGTCGGGCGCAGAGGCTGAGTAGGTGGCCGACTCGTCGTATCGTTTGCGAAGATTGCCTATGAGCCCGGTGGGACAGATCGGCTCGTTGGTTCCTGTGGTGTACATGCCCTGATCGCCGTCACCGACGATCACCGGCACCCCGAAGCGCTGGTGGAAATACAGACCCGCGCCGGCGTGATCAGCGTGCGCGTGACTGATGATCACCGCCTTCAACTTCGCGGGGTCCACCCCAGCCGAACGAACGTCCGCTTCCACCAACGCGGCGTTCTTCTCGTAGCCGCTGTCGAAGAGAAACGCGGCGCCGTCCTTCACCACCAGGTGAACGTTGGTCGCGTCATGCGTGAAGGTGTGCACCTCGAGGCCCGAACGAACGAACTTCGAAGGAGCCGAACAACCCACCAGAAGAACGAGAAGAAGCAGACGGGGAGCCATGATCCGCACCACAGCACAATGGCCACACTGAGGCGGGCCAGCGTTGCCAACTCCGCGAACCCTCACCCAGGAGCGCTGGCGCGAGAAGCGCATCAGCCCCCCCGATGGCCACCCAAACGAAGAAGACCGAAACCCGGGACGAACAACGAAAACACGTTCACGCGATTCTCTCGAAGACGACCGACGTGATGTTCCTCACGTACGAGAAGACCGGGCCCCAGCCTGCTCAGCGGGGCCGCCCCCTGCACGTCACCCAGCTCGATGACGACGGCGGCATGTGGTTCATGGTCGCCCTCGACTCACGCAAGGTGAAGGACCTTCGGGCCTACGACCAGGCGATGATCACCGCGCAGAATGACTCGCGGTGGATCCAGCTGTCCGGCAAGGGCGAGATCGTGACGGACCGCACCAAGATTCGCCAGCTGTGGAACAAGTTCCACGAAGCCTGGTTTCCGCTCGGCGCCGACGATCCGAACGTCTGTTTGATCTACTTCAAGCCGCAGCACTCCGAGTACTGGGACAACTCAGGCGTGGTGGGCGTGAAGTATCTCTTCGAGGTCGCCAAGGCACTCGTGACAGGCCAGGGGGCCGACGACGTGAAGGGCGTGCACGGAGAGACCAACGGGCGGGTGAGCGCCCGTCACTGAGACGGTGGCGGTCCGGCAGCGCTTCTCGCGCCACGATGCGCTTTTGTCGGGCAGGGCCGGTGACCGACAAAAGCGCATAGTGCCGAAGAAACGTCGAAGCCCGGCTCACTTCGAGAACGAAACGCCGGTGCCGAGAGGCCTGCTCGTCTCGAGCACCAAGGTGCACCGTCGACTCACCACCATCCTCGAGGCCGTTTTTCCTGACTTCATCACCGAGCCAGGGCGGCAGCCAACACGCGCC
>JANODF010001031.1:0-6730 GCA_031412555.1 Archangium sp.
TGGCGTCCTCGAGCACGTAGCCATGCCCATCCTTCACGCCCACGACCATGATGCCGGTCTCATCGGTGCCGGTGGTCGAGTTCTGCGCGGGGTCGACGGCGATCACCACGCGGTCGAGCTCGTCGGGGGCCTTGGCCACGCGTGCCTCGAACACCTTCGCCATGTCGAAGATGCCGGCCACCGCGGTGAGGATGTCTCCGTAGATCTCCTGCTTTCCGAGTCGCGAATTTCCGTAGAGCCGGCCGATCTGCTCGATGAAGTTGGCAGCGAGGTTGGCGGTGTTCTCGTAGGTCGAGCCGCGGGTGACGAACGTGCGGCCGCTCTCCACTTCGGCCAGCAGCCTGATGAGCAGGTCGATGGGCTTCGGCGTGCCGGTGATGATCGCCCGCGGCTTTTTCCCGAGTCGGAGCCCGAGCTGCAGCTGGGCCCATGCCTCGTCGGGGTCGAGCCATGACGCGGGCTCGTCACCCCACACCAGGTCGTGTTGCGGCCCACGGAAACGCTCGGGTTCCTCGGCGCTGAACAGCGTCGCACGCGCGACCTCGCGGCCGCCGCGCTTCCAGGTGATGCGCCGTTTGCTCGGCTCGAAGTGAGCCTTGAACCAGGCCGGGCAGCACGCCAGCAAACCGCTCTCTCCCTCCACCATCACGTCGCGAACGTCGGCCGCGGTGGGCGCCACGAGCGCGATGCGCTTGGCCAGCCCCTTTTCAACGAAGCTGCGGACGGTCTCCGCGCCCGTGCGTGTCTTGCCGTACCCGCGGCCGGCGAGAATTAGCCAGGTGTTCCAGTCACCGGGCGGAACCAGCTGAGACGGCCGGGCCCAGAGCCCTTCCCAGTCGAAGAGGATCGTCGCTACGAGCGCGTCAGGGAGCTCGCTCAGGAGTTGCGCCAGCTGGTTCGGTGGCAGCTGCCTCAGGCGATCGCGCAGCGTCCCCTCCGCCAGCGCGTCCTGTATCGCCGCCACCTGCACCGGCGCCGCCGAGGAGCTTGGAGAGTTTGTCAGCGAGGAGCTTTCGGGCATCGAGCATCTCCATCGGCGCCGCGTCGCCATCACTCACGGTGAGGTGTTCGGTGCGCGCCCACTTCTCGTCGCCCTTGCTGAACCGGCGCTCGAGGAAGCGCTGAGCCACCTGCGCGTCGACCTGCGCACCGGCCCAGTAGGCCTGGGTGAGCATGAATTCCGCCTCACCCTCCGCACTCTCAACGGCGTGGAGCAGTCGGCGGCGTGGATCGTTGTCGTCCTTCAGGTCCGCGGCCTCGCGCAGCCAACCCTTGAAGGTGTTCTCTGAGACGTTGCACTTCCGTGCTGCAGCTCGGCGCGTTGCGCCGGTCTCGGCGATGAGCCTCGATGCCTGCTCGATGAGCTCGTCGCTGATCTCCAGCGAGGGCGCGCGGGCTCGTTCGGAATTCTGAGCAACACCCACAGGTGCCGTCCGTGGGTGTTCGACCGGACTCGGGGGAGGTGGGGGCGCCGGTGCAGCTCGAGGCCCGCGGAGGCGATCACGGTCCGCGTCGCGCTTGCACTTGCGGCAGTAGGCGCCGAGCCCGTCAGCCGTCGCCTTGTTCCGAGGGAATTCGGCGAGCGGGCGCTCGGGTTCGCGACCCGCACGAGCGCAACGGGCGCAGTGCTTCGTCTTGCCCTTCGCCTTTCGCTTCGCCGCCATGCCAGGGCGAAGCTCTCGCGCTCAGGTCACTCGACGCAGGCGACCGGAATTCCGATTCTTTTCTGAACTACCCCGCGCGAGGTGTGGCCTATGGAACAAGGGGTGGGGTGGGGGGCTCGAAAGGAAGATCGAGCCCCGGGGGGCTACAGGCCGCCGCTGAGTCGGGCGCGCACGTTGCACCGTGCGCAGCGCACTGGGCGCAGCCAGGGCAGCAGCCACTCATCGCCATGAGGCGGACGCGGCACCCACGCGTGCTCGCCTCGCACGCATGCAGAGCGCCCACGCGTGATGCGCCATTGGCGGTAGCGGCCTTCAATGGATGAGCTGAAGTACCCGACGCCAAAGCAAACGAGGGAGAAGAGAAGGAACCTGACCACGTTCTCCAGCATCAGCGCCTCCTCGGGTCTCACGAAACGAGCCCTCGCCACCCATAGAACTTCAGCCCGACCCGCGTCGCCTGGTGGTCTGGGTTGGGCTTGTGGCCAGGGTACGCAAGACCATCGACATCGACGGACACGTAGAGCCGAAAGCCCGTGAAGCGCAGCCAGCGGTTGATTGACCAGAGTTCGCAGCTCATCAACGCCTCCTCGGGCGACCAGCGCGCAGCAGGTACTTCACCACCGTGTTGATGTGCAGCCCGAGGCGTTCGGCGATCGCCACGCGAGGCAGCCCCTTCTTGTCGAGCGCCACCATCTGCCGCTCAAGCGATGAACTGATGCTGTTCGCCCGGCGCTTGGTGGCCTTGTAGGCGCGCACCTCGGCACCATCTCGATGCACGTACCGATACCAGGACCGGCGATCTACGCCGAGGTGCCGGCAGACGTGCTCAACGGTGGCCCCCTCGCGCAGCATGCGCTTGCCCACCTCGGCAAGCTCAGCGGTTACGGAAGGCGGCCGGCCCATGCGAACGGGAGCACCGATGCTGTCACGCCAGCGGGCGGTCTTCACGCGCTGGAATCGACCCGAAGACTGCGCCCTCGATTGAGGCTTATTGGTGGCTAAACTCCGTGTGACTCCCGTCTCGCTCATCGGTGCCTCCAGATGAGGAGCGACGTGCCGAACATCGGTTGACCGACCCGGTGCGCGGAGGGGTTGCCGGGAAGCCCGTATCGAATGCGGCCGGGCAGGTTGACCACCTCGAGATCGAGGGTCATCGACCGGGCGCGGTCACTTCGCGGCCTGCGGATGCTCCATTGCCCTTGGTTCTTCCGACCGTCGCGATACGGCTCGATCAACTCCTGCCAGTACGGTTTGTCGGTGCGATCGCTTGGAAACACCAGGCAGAGCACCGGATCGCACTTCCAGCGATGCGCTTCGATCGCCGTCGCCCACGCCTTCTCGAACCACGGCGGAGGGTCGCTGAACGGAATCTGAGCCCAGATGTTCCAAGGCCCTTCGTAGTCAGGCGCTGGGAGCCACGACTGAACGAGCCCATTCACGCCCGCGCACCCCGGCGTCTCGACCGCCGCGAACCAGCGGGGCGCCCATTGGCTCTCGGCATCAGCCGCAACGTCGACATGCCACTGGTCGAAGCGAACGCCCGTGTAGTCCTGTGCGAGCGCCATCAGCTCGTGCGTGGAGTAGCGCTTGTCGTTGTCCTCGCAGGCCGCGACCTCGGGGAACATGTCGGTGATCGAATCGGCGCGATCGTTCACGGCGTCGTTCCCGTCTTCGGTGCATCGAGGTGGCTCGGCTTCGTTGATGGCTCGCAGGACTCCATGCAGCCGATGCCCTCGGTCGTCGCACCGAAGCCTTTGGCTTCCACCTGATCAGCGCGGCGCCAAACACCGCAGCGAAAGCACTTCACGTACCCGAAGTTTGCCGGGTGCCCGGCCTCGAGCGGAAACGGCCTGATCATGAATCCCCCTCATAGAACTCGACGCGAGCCCCCCATGGGCCCACCTCGCTGTCAGCGATGAACGTGACTGACTCGTGGCGGTCGTTCAGCCCGATCGCGTCTGCGACCCCATCGGTGATCGCCTTCAGCGCCATCCCGAGGTTGTCGTGGGAATCCAACTCAGTCGGAGCAACTCGAATGACGCGGACCACCAGCGACCCCACGGCGAGCGCGTGCTTGATGCGAAGGCGATGCGAGCTCAGCGCGAGATGGGTGCCCTGCCGCTGGGCCTTGCTGGTCTTCGCCCTGGCCCCCCAGTGATTGCTCCTGTGGTCGTTCGCCCGGCTCTCGACCCGGAAGGGCAATGCGACTGCAAACAGCGGTTCCTCGGCGGACAGCAGCTCGAGGGCAGCGAGCCGGCGCAGTGCAGTGTTTGAGAGCGTCACGCTGCGACCCCCTCGCCCTTCGGCGCATCGATGGCGATGCCCAGGCGTTGGAGCTCGTCGCCGTAGTTCTCGACCATCCACGCCGCGAACAGCGGATCGTCGGTGAACCCCACGAGCCCCGCCTCAGCGCGCGCCCACCGCAGCTGCGTGAGCTGAGAGGGCAACTGCGTCTGCCCGGCGATCGCGCGCGTGAGCCCTTGTACCTCGGCGAGCGCGTCGGCATCAGGTCGCGCCTTGGGCGGTGGCCCAGCGGCTTCAGCGGTGGCCCGGAAGCGGTCCACGTGCGAGGCATCGCGGCAGATCAGCTCGAGGTCGTCGAAGCGTTCCTTGCGGTCGTTCGCGCCCATGTTGTGCGGCGTGCGACGACACCCGTCGATGGCCCTGCAGAGATCTTCGACGGTGTACCCGTCGCTCAGGCGCTTCTCGACGGCCTTCCGGCGACGGTCGTCAAACGCGGTACGGGCGTTCTTGCCCATGACCGTCCGCCAGTGCTCGAAGACCTTGTCAGGCCGCGGGTCGGCTGGCTTTTCAGCCGACAGAGGTAGTTGTCGTTCTCTATGCGTCTGCGTCTGCGTCTGCGTCTTGGCAACGCCAAGCATCGGTTGAGCATGCGGCGAGGATGCTCCGAGCATCGGTTGAGCATTCGGAGCACCGCCGCGCCCCTCACCCTGGCTCTCTCCTCGCTTGTTCCACCGTGCTTCTGCGGCCTTGCGAGCCTTCTCGCTTCGCTCCTCGGCGCTCGCGGTCACCCCTTCGTACCTCTCCCTCACCCCGCGCACGCGCACGGGCCCCCCGGTGAGGCATTCCAGGAGCCCGAGGTCTTCAAGGCAGCCGGCCAGCTCTTCGGCGCGATCGATGGGGCAGCCCACCGCGGCCGCCATCAGTTTCACCCCTCGAGGGGACTCGCACACGCCGGTCGGGTCTTCGCCTTCGGGCCCCAGGGAAATTCCCCACCGGTACAGGGTGCAGATCCACATGAAGGCATCACCCACCGACAGCTTTCGCTCCTCGCTGACCGTCATCAGCTTGGAGAGCGCGCCGGCGTCCTCCCACGTCTCGTTGGCGACCTGAACGAACGGAAGTCTCAGTCTCATGCGGCACGTCCGTGTCTTCTGGTGGCAGCTCGACGCTTGGCCACCGCGGTGTTGATCAACAGCTCAAGGCGCTTCAGGGCGGGCTCGACGTCCACGAGGCTCGCCTGCAGCTCCAGACGCACGGCCTCGTTCAGCCCCAGCTGCGTGGCTTCCTCACGAAGGGCCCGCAGGTGAGCCTGCTTCGCTCGCTCAGCGCGGAGCACAAGCCCCGCCTGTTTGCTGGCGGCGTTCATGCGAACCTCCGAACCGTGAGGCTCTTGCTGAAGAACTGCGGTACCGCGCGTTCGTGCTCGTCACCGTGCTCCCGACAACAGAACGTCATCAAGTACGGGTCATCCTCGATGGCTCCGAAGCAAACCCACGTCTCCGTCCACGCGCTGACGAGCCCGCAGTGGTCGCACTTCCACGCGCGCTTCCCGCTGGAGTAGCGCTCCTCGCTGCCGTCCTCGCGAAAGAGCGCGCTCATGCGGCACCTCCCGGAACCCGCAACAGCGCGAGGTCGGCGAGCAGCTGGTCACGCTGTCCACGAATCGAGGCGTTCGCCTGTTTGGCACCGCGGCCCACGGCAGTCAGGTGGGCGGGCGAAGTGGGGCACTGGAGGGGATCGAACAGGTCAGTGACTGCCTGAGCGGCACGGCGCCACTCATCACTGAGCGACTCCGCGGCGATGGCTCTCTTCTGCCAAGCATCGGAGCGCGCCTGCAACTCGACGTAGTCGCGGCTGTTGGCGGCCACCTGAGCCTTCAGCGTCATGATCTCCAGCTCGAGCGCGGTGGGTCCCTGCTCGCCCCCAGCGCCCACCAGGCGCTCCAACGCGCACTGCATGCACTCCCCGGCACAGTTGCAGGGCCTCATCGGGCACCTGCGGACAGGAACAGCGAGGGAGTGACGCCGCGCGAGCGCTCTTCACCCATCGCCGCGTAGGTGGGGTTGAGCTCGATGCCGAGGAAGCGCCTGCCTTCCTTCAGCGCGACTGCGCCGGTGGTGCAGGTGCCGGCGAACGGGTCGAGCACCAGGTCACCGTGCTGGCTGCCCGCAACGATGCACCTGCGCGCGAGCTCTTCGGGGAACGCGGCGTAGTGCTCGAGGGAACTGGGCTGGCTGGGAATCGACCAGACGTCACGCCAGTTCCGGAACTCGACCACCTGGTTGACCGCGGCGCTGAAGCTGTCGTTCTGCTTCGAGCGCCAGCCCGGTTCACGGCCCATGCGCTTGCTGGCGGCCGACTTGCCCGAGGTGAGCCGGGCGGAGGCCTCCGCCACGGAGTACTCGCCTTGCCGCTGGTCGACGCCGGCTGCTCGCTTCGCCGAGAACGCGCGCGCTGCAGCCTTCGGGTTCACGCCGGCGCCGCGCGGGTGAGCGGCCCCGATGGCGCACCGCTCCCGGGCCTCGGCGGTGTTGTAGAAATACTGCTCCGACTTCGAGAGCAGAAAGACGAACTCGTGCGCCACGGTGGGGCGGTCTCTCACCGCCTCAGGCATCGGGTTGGGCTTGTGCCAAACGACATCGGACCGGAACCACCAGCCGTCATCCTGCAGGGCGAGCGCGACCCGCCAAGGGATGCCCAGCTTGTCTTTCGGCTTCACCCCAGCAGCGCGGGGGCGCGTCGTGGTGCGGGGCAGGGCTCGAGCTGCCACGACCGACCGGCTGGCCATCTGCCCGTGCTTGCCCTGCGCGCCGCGGCCGCCG
>JANODF010001032.1:0-5093 GCA_031412555.1 Archangium sp.
CCGTCACCGGGCTCCCCGTCGTCTTCTCCGTGGGGATCGGCTCACCAGTCAGCATGGACTCGTCGACGGAGCTCCCGCCCTCCAGCACCGACCCATCGACGGGAACCTTCTCCGATGGCCGAACGCGCAGCTTGTCGCCAACGCTGATGGTCTCGAGCAGCACTTCCTCTTCGGTTCCGTCAGCAGAGACGCGTCGAGCGGTCTTCGGCGCCAGCCCGAGCAGCGCGCGAATCGCGCCAGAGGTGGCGTGGCGGGCTCGCAGTTCGAGCACCTGGCCCAGGAGCACGAGCGTGACGATGACCGCCGCCGCCTCGAAGTAGAGCTGCTGCATCTCGCCGTGCGCCGCCTGATGGGGGAGCAGTTGCGGGGCGAGTGTGGCGAAGACGCTGAAGCCCCACGCCGCAGCGGTGCCCATGGCGATCAACGTGAACATGTTGAGGCTGCGGTTCCTCACCGAGGCCCAGCCACGCTGAAAGAACGGCCATCCGCCCCAGAGCACCACGGGCGTCGCCAGCGCCAACTGCACCCACGAGCTCACCTGGGGTGGAAGGAGTGAGCGCCCGATCAGCACGTCGCTCATCGCAATGATGAACGTCGGGAGCGTCAGCGCCGCGCTGACCCAGAACCGGCGCGTCATCGAGATCAGCTCCTGGTTGGGCTCCTCGGTGAGTGTCGCCACCACCGGCTCGAGCGCCATCCCGCAGAGGGGACAACTCCCCGGCCCATCGCGGATCACCTCCGGGTGCATCGGGCAGGTGTACTTGGCGGCACTCTGCGCCACGGGGCCCATGGGAGGCCCTGATGCACTTACGAAGTGGGTCGGCCCCGCCCGAAAGCGTTCGCGGCACCGCTCACTGCAGAAGCCGTAGGCCACTCCCTCGAATTCCGCCTGCCCACCTTTGGGCGCAGCGGGATCGATCTTCATTCCGCAGACCGGGTCTTTCGCGTCCATGGTTCCTCCACACTCGATAGGCCCCACGCGGACTTCACGTGACGGCATCGCAGTCGGAGCAACGTGGAGCCGCTGAGCGCTCTGAGAACCCCGAGCGTCCAGCAATCAACTAACCGGAGGAACAGTACCTGCTTCGTTTCGGTTACCGCGGCTTGTATTCCCAGTGCCAGGGCTCACGGGGAATCGTGCGGAAGCCGTAGCGCGCTGCATTGGCCTTCAGCCACGCGCCCGCTCCGGGGCTCGCAGGCAGATTGACGTCGACGGCGCTGCCCAGGCCGTGATTGCTGGTTCCCGGGCGAGCGGCCAGACCCAGACGACCGTTGGGCTGACGCACTCCGTAGATGCCCTTGCGGCGCGCGACATCGACCTGCCCCGCGTACGTGCGGTAGCTGTCCGTCAGTCGAATGGTCACGCCGTCACGTCGTGCAGCGGCTCGCATGTCCGTGAAGGCCCGCGCGGCATTGCCGTACATCTTGTGCCCGCCACCGACGTCAGTCAGCGCATTCGAGGGAATGCGACCGTTGCGGTAGGGGACGCGATCGGTCGCTCGCGCCGTAGCGCCCGGCGTCGTCCGCGTGGTGTTGGCCTGTCTGGGAGCAGCCGGCTGACGGGCAGGGCGCGCTGGAGTCTGGGGGGCCCGGTCGAACCCATCGTGATGGTGATGCGGGAGCTGAAGACGCTGACCGACCTGCAGATTCCGTGGGTTGACGCCGGGGTTTGCAGCGCGAAAGCTCGCCAGAGAGATGCGGTTCCGCTGGGCGATGGCCGACATGGTGTCGCCGCGACGAATGGAGACTGAAGTGGGCATGGTGCGCTCCGGATTAAAACGGAGTTTTCGGCGAAAGGGAGCGGGGAGTTGCGCAGGGGGTCACAACGACCTCAATCCACCTTGAGGTCACCTGAAATCATGTCCATCGCGCAGGCGAAGTGAACCTTCCCAGCCTGCTTCGGGACGAAGGTCACTTCCACGGGCTTGGCGAGGGGCAGCGGCACTGAGAGGCCAAACTCCTTCAGCACGATCTCGGTCGCACAGGTTCCTTCGACGGTGCGCGTCACGACCAGCGTCACCGGAGTGCCCGCTTTCAAGGAGGGAACTTTCCCCACCACGAACCCCTCGTCGGTGACTGCGACTTCGACTCGCACGGGGGCGGGCGCAGAGAACTTCACCAACGCTGCCATGGGCGTCTTCGCACCTGCCCTGAGGTGAACGACGACACGGAGTCCGGGAGCCAGGTCTGCTGCAGTCGCTGCCTTGCCGCCATTCTCGAAGCGCGTCTCCTTGTCGAGGCTGACCACCTCAGGATTCTTCTTCTCGGTCGTGACTGCCACCTGCGTGCCGTCTGCACTCGCGACGACGCCCTTGAGGTGGCCCGCTCCGTGCGCGAAGCCGACGGTGGAAAAGAGAACGCTGAGGGTGATGAGAGTTCTATTCATGACGATGCTCCGGAGGCTTGCCGACGGGTGAGGGTGATGAAGGTGACGGGGGTTCGCCGCGGAGGAACTCATCCTCTTCCAGCTCTTCGCGCAGCTCATGCGGTGTGCGAGGCAAATGGGCGCGGATCTCGGCGAGCTCGCTCTCGGTCAGATCAGGCAGGGTGCGGATGAATGCGACGAGTCCCCAACTCTCGAGATCGTCGTCGCCGGGTTCTCCCCAGGCAGGCATGCCCGTCAGCCGAATTCCATTCTTGATGGCTGAATAAAGTTCACCGTCGCTCTGCCGTTGCGTCGAGGCCGCCCGCATGTCGGGTGCTCGGGGGTAGAGCCGCTGACCCATCGCCGTATCTCCCGCACCTCCCACCCCATGACAGGTGGCGCAGTGCGAGGCCCAGTGCATGCGCGCTTCCTGAAGCAGCTCAGGAGATGTCGGAGGGGCTCGCAGCTTCTTCGCCTCACTCGTCACTGCCATTCTTCGAGCGGCCTGGGCGGCGAAGGCTTCAATCCAGCTGGGCTCGTCCCGCGTGGAGAAGCCACCTCGAATCATCCACATGGCAGCCGCGGCTCCGCCGATGGCCAGCACAACGCTGGCGGCACCGATGAACGCGAGGACGCGCTGGCTCCTGGGGTTGCCCATGCTCACCTGTATGCGCGAGACCGTTCCTGCGTGACACCATCACGTATCGCCGCGATCAGGAGCCGGCTGCCTGGTACGAGGCGAAGCTCGCTTCGTTCTCGAAGTAGACCACCGCGCCTGCCTGATCCTGCGCGATCACCGCACTCGACTTGTCCACCTCGCGGCCGGAGAAGGGGTCGATGGCCACGCGCGCAGCTCTGTCTTGCGCGAGGCGCGATTTGCACATCGCGCAGCACCCGAAATAAGTGCGCCCTTCGACCTCGACGGGGATCTGCGGGCGGCCCATGAACTGGTTGTTCACCATGCAGACCTGATCTGCCTTGTCGACCAGGCTGAGCTGACGGGTCGGCGAAGGCGAAACCACCTGGGGCGGCGCCGGTGTTCGCTCACAGGCGACCGCGAGCGAGGCGAAGAGAAAGAGACTGACGGCGGCGCGCTGAACGTTCATGCCGTTGATAGCCGCGGCACCGCGGTGGCGTGACTCAATTTCAGGGCTGACTCGGAACATAGCGGGACTCGTCGAAAGGGTGATGCCCCTCAGACGCAGCGCCGCAGGGCCGCTTACACCGAAGCGTTCACGCGCAGCCGCCGCCGGGCTGACCGCAGGTGCAGTCGAGACAGCCGTGACTCGCGCACGTGCCGCAACTCCGCTCGAGGCGCTGCTTGAGTGCCTGGCGAGCACGGTGCAGCCGAACCGTTGCGTTGTTCGGGGTAATCGACAGAGAAGACGCCACCTCCGACAACGGGGTCTCCTGAAGATCGACCCTGACGATCATCTCGGCGTACTCCGGCTTCAACGTCGGCAGCAGGCGGGTCATGCAGGCGCAAACCGCGTCCTTCAGCTCGAGCTCGAAACCTTCGTCGGTTTCCCGGGCATGGGCCTCGACGGCGCGGGCCTCGGTGGCGCCTCGGCGGTAGTGGTCGATCAGCGCGTTGCGCAGCAGCCGGTAGAACCAGGCCACCGCACTCTCGTCGGCCTCGATGGTGGAGCTCTTCTCGACCGCGCGAACGAAGGCCGTTTGCAGCAGCTCCTCGGCGACCGCGCGGCTCGAGACGCGGGCCTCGAGAAACGACAGAAACTGGCGGTGATTGGAGACCAGCCGCTCGACCACACCTTCCGTCATCGGCAGGAGCGCATCGTTCGGGGTTTCCATGAGCGAGTTCAGTAGCACGTGCTCACCCCTCGAGCGAGGTGAGGAGGCTGACGCCACCCTCGACGATGAACTGAATGGACATCGCGCCGAGTACCAGCCCGAGGACGCGCTGAACCGCCGCCATCACCGAGGGGCCGACAGCGCCCGAAATCGCCGAAGCGCTGCGGAGCACCACGAAGGAGACGACGAAGGTGATCGCGACCGCGATGAGGACGGCACAGACCTGGCTCGGGCCCGTCGCACGCGACATCAGCATCATCACCGCGGCCATCGCCCCGGGACCGGAGAGCAGCGGAATCGCCAGCGGCACCACCGCGATGTCGTCTTTCGCCTTCGCATCGTCGAGCTCTTCCTTGCTGCAACGGCAGGACGCCTGCTTTGCCCTGAGCATGTCGAGCGCGGTGAGGAGCAGCAGGAGCCCGCCAGCCATCCGGAAGGCGTCGATGCTGATCCCGAGCAGCCCCAGGAGCATCCTTCCGCCGATGGCGAAGAGGAAGAGGACCACCGCGCCCACCACGCTGGCCCGGAGTGCGATGCGCCGCACCTCGGCTGCCGGGCGCCCGGCCGTCATCGCCGCGAACGCCGGCACCACGCCCAGGGGTTCGACGATGACGAAGATCGTCGAGAGGGCGGCAACGA
Organism: Archangium sp.; assembly: GCA_031412555.1. Classification (GTDB taxonomy): domain Bacteria; phylum Myxococcota; class Myxococcia; order Myxococcales; family Myxococcaceae; genus Archangium_A. The sequence goes on from JANODF010001032.1 coordinate 4,817, forward strand.
AGAAGCTCCAGGTTTCACTCATGTCTCGTCTCCCGTGGGTGTCGAACGGACACGCTGACGGGGGGCGAGCTGGAGCCTTACAGCGCCATGGGGAGGTTCAGCTCTGTCTCTCAGGATCGATGCCGTCTGCCGTGAGCCGCTCACGAGAGGCGGGCTCGGCCACCGTGCCCTTCGGGTGCTGGTACCACCCCGTACCGTCTTCCTGGTCGGGGCGGTCGCGCACCTTGAGCACCGTGAACATGCCGCCCATGTCGATGGAGGCGAACGGCCCCTTGCC
>JANODF010001033.1:0-9946 GCA_031412555.1 Archangium sp.
TACTATTTCTGCGCGCTGGCCTCGAACAGCCAGGGCACCTCGGTGGGCACGGTGCTCAGCTTCACCACCACCAACGTGCCTACGGCGAACACGAACGCGGCCACCGCGCTCTCCGCCACCGGGGCCACGCTCAACGCGAGCGGCAACCCGCGCGGCGACGCCACCACGGGTTGGTTCCGCTACAGCACCAGCAACCCCGGCAGCTGCAACGACACCTTCGGCACGCGCACCCCGCTCACCGGCGGCACCAGCCTGGGCAGCGGCAGCAGCGCGGTGGCGTACACGGCCGTGTTGACCGGCCTCACCTCGCTCACCACCTATTACTTCTGCGCCATCACCTCGAACTCGGTGGGCACCACCCTGGGCTCGGTGGTCTCGTTCACCACGCCTTCCGCGCCGGTGGTCACCACGGTGGCGGCGAGCGGGGTCGGCTCGACCAGCGCGACGCTCAACGGCTCGGCCAACCCCAGCGGGCTGACGGCCACCGGCTACTTCCGCTACGCCACGGTCGACCCGGGCGCCTGCAACGACACCTTCGGTACACGTTCACCCGCGAGCGGCGGCGCAGCCCTGGGCAACCTCACCGCGGCCGTGGCGTACAGCCAGGCGTTGAGCACCCTGGTGAGCGGCACCACGTATTTCTTCTGCGCCATTGCGTCCAACTCGGCGGGCGTGTCTTTCGGCGCGGTGATGTCATTCACCACGCCGGGCACGCCGGTGGTCACCTCGTTGGCCGCCACGGCGGTCACCAGCTCGGGCGCCACCTTGAACGGTGAAGCGAACCCCGCGGGCAGCGCGACCACGGGGTACCTCCGCTACAGCACCACCAACCCGGTCACCTGCAACGACAGCTTCGGGCTGCGGGCGCCTTCTTCCGGCGGCACCACGCTCGGAGCCGGCTTCGTCGTCACGCCCTACAGCCAGGTCATCACCGGGCTCGCCTCGGCCACCACGTATTATTTCTGCGCCATCGCTCAGAACGGCGTGGGCACGCGTTTCGGAGCGGTGCTCTCCTTCACCACCGCCGCCGGCCCTGCGGTGGCCACTTCGCCGGCGTCGGCCATCACCGGCACCACCGCGACGCTCAACGGCTCGGCGAGCCCGCGAGGCCTGGCGGCGACCGGCTGGTACCGCTACGCCTCGAGCAACCCGGGCGGCTGCAACGACACTTTCGGCACGCGCATCCCGGCGACCGGTGGCACCGCGTTGGGCGCAGGCACCTCGCCGGTGGGCTTCACCGAGAACCTCACCGGCCTCACCCCGGGCACCACGTATTACTTCTGCGCGCTCGCATCGAACGCGGCGGGCACCTCGAACGGCTCGGTGGAAGTCTTCACCACCCCGGGGCCTCCGTCGGTCACCACCACGGCGGCGTCGGGGGTGAACTCTTCGGGCGCCACGCTCAACGGCTCGGTCACCGCGAACACCGCGGCCACCACGGGCTGGTTCCGCTACGCGACCACCAACCCCGGTACCTGTGACGACACCTTCGGCACGCGCTCGCCTGCCACGGGCGGCACCGCGCTGGGCACGGCCATCACGCCCATCACCTACCTGCAGACCATCAGTGGGCTGACCGCGGGAACCACCTACTTCTATTGCGCCATCGCCTCGAACTCCTTCGGGACGCGGTTCGGCAGCGTGCTCAGCTTCGCCACGCCGGCCCCCCCGGTGGTCACCACGGTCGCGGCGAGCGGGGTGAGCGGCACCAGCGCTACCCTGAACGGCACGGTCAACCCCAATGCGATCGCGGCGACCGGTTGGTTCCGCTACTCGCAGACCAACCCCACCACCTGCAGTGACACCTTCGGCACGCGTTCGCCGGCGTCGGGTGGCGTGGCGTTGGGCAGCGGCACCATCGCGGCGCCGTACTCGCAGACGCTCTCCGGGCTCACTCCGGGCGCGACGTACTTCTTCTGCGCCATCGGCTCGAACGCCATCGGTACCGCGTTCGGTACACCGCAGTCGTTCACCGTGCCCGCAGCGGGACCGCAGGTCACCACCACCGCGGCGACGCTGGTGACCGGCATGAGCGCCACGCTCAACGGCTCAGCCAACCCCGGAGGCGCGGCCACCACGGCCTGGTTCCGCTACGCCACCACCAGCCCCGGCACCTGCAACGACACCTTCGGTACGCGCGCGCCGACCAGCACGGGCTCGAGCCTTGGCAGCGGCAACGCTTCGGTGAACTTCAGCCAGACCGCCACGGGCTTGATGCAGGGCACCACGTATTACTTCTGCGCCATCGCCAGCAACTCGGCCTCGACGTCGTTCGGCACGGTGCAGAGCTTCATCACGCCGGGCGCGCCCACGGTCACCACGCTGGCGGCCACGGCCATCACCGGCACCACGGTGACCTTGCCGGGTTCAGGCAATGCGAATGGCGCGGTGACCACCGGCTGGTTCCGCTACGCCACGGTGGACCCGGTCACCTGCAACGACACCTTCGGCACGCGCGCTCCCACGACCCTGGGCTCAGCGCTGGGTGGTGGATTCACGGTGACCAACTTCTCGCAGAACGTCACCGGGCTCACCCCGGGCACGGACTACTTCTTCTGTGCGCTGGCCTCGAACGGGGTCGGCCTCTCGGTGGGCACGGTGATGCGGTTCCGCACGCCGGCTGCTCCGACGGTGATGACCTCGTCTGCCACCAACGTGGTGGGTGGGCTGGCCACGCTCAACGGCGGGGCGAACCCCAACGGTGCGACGGCGTCGGGTTGGTTCCGCTACAGCCCGTTCGATCCCGGCGCGTGCAACGACTCGTTCGGTACACGGACTCCGTTCAGCGGCGGCACCGCGTTGGGCGCGGGCATGAGCACGCAGAGCTTCTCGCAGCCGATCAGCGGGCTGGCTCCGGGCGTGACGTACTTCTTCTGCGCCATCAGCTCGAACCTGGTGGGCACGGCGTTCGGCCAGTTGCTCTCGTTCACGGTGGAGGCGCCCTTGCCCACGGTGACTACCGAAATCGCGAGCGAGCTCACCACGCGTGAAGCGACGCTCAACGCCATCGCCAACCCGCGCGGCACGGTGGGCTCGGGGTGGTTCCGCTACTCGACCACCATGCCGGCCAGCTGCGACGACACCTTCGGCACGCGCGTGCCGGCGATGGGCGGCATCGACCTGGGCACGGGGACCAGCGACGTTCCGTACGAAGTGGCGCTCACCGGGCTCAAGCCGGGCCTGACCTATTACGTGTGCGCGCTCGCCTCGAACGGGGGCGGTGCGGCGTTCGGTGAGGTGGTCAGCTTCAAGACCGTCAGCACCACGCCGACGGCGCGCACGGACCTGGCGACGGTGACGGCCGATGGCACGGCCACGCTCAATGGCTCTGCGAACAGCTACGGCATGACGGGCAAGGCCTGGTTCCAGGTCGGTCGCGAGCGGCCGATCGTCTGCACGGCGAGCTTCGGCGAGAAGCTGCCGCTCGAGGGCGTTGCGCTGACGGACTCCGAGTCGGAGGTGCCGTTCACGCACGTGATTCCGGGCGCGGCGGGCACGTTCTTCTACTGCGCCGTGGCCGAGACCGCGGGCGGGGTGGCGTTTGGCCTGGTGCAGACGTTCACGGTGGCTGAGCAAAAGCCGATGGGCTGCGGCTGCGGCGTGGGCGGAGAGAGCGCGTCGTTGCTGGCGTTCGGTCTGCTGCTCATGCTCCGTTCACGCCGAAGGAACTCCCTCTCCTCTTCGGGGAGAGGGTTGGGGTGAGGGGCCAGACGGAGACCGCAGTCGAAGCGAGCGTCGAGCCCAGCACGCTGAACGCGCGCTTCGTCACGGTCGCCACGCACTTCGCGTCGAAGCTGACCACGCAGCACGCGCGGTGGTTCGACGTCGAGGTCTCCGGCAAAGACGAGTTCCCGCGCGACGTGCCCAACGTGGGTGAAGACGCGCTCGAGGAGCTGGAGCTCTCGGTGGCGTTGGCGAACCAGCTCTCCAAAGCGGGGCTGGAGACCGTGCAGCACCTGTGTGAGCGCACCGAAGCCGAGCTGCTCGAGATGAAGGGCTTCGGGTGCACGCACCTCAAGGAGGCGAAGGAGGTGCTCGCATCGCTGGGGCTCTCGTTGGGGATGCGTTTCTGATCAACACGCCGGTCGCAGGATTGAAGTGTTCGACGGGGCCTTTGCGGACTCTCCCGTTTGCGAGGAACAGCGTGCGGGAGCGGATCGCCGAAGGGAGCACGTCGCCCGGCTTGCCGTGAATCGAGCGCGCCCGCAGCGTGGTTCCCGCGATGGTCTCACTCATCGTCACGTCGGCGATGAACGCGTGCATGAAGCGGCCTTCGTGGTGGAACTCGGTGGCGCCGGGTCCTCCGCTCACGGTGGCCAGCCCGGTGAGCTGCGGCCAGGAATCGGCGTGCGCGGTGCCGTGGGTGCCGGTGCTGCTGACGGTCCAGTGGAAGGAGGTCAGGCCCGTGCGCTCCATGCGGAAGTTGGCGGAGCGGGTGTTGGGGAAACCGCCCAGCGCGCGCAAGGCGGCGAGGGTGGCGGCGAGCTCTGCTCCGAAGGTGTCAGCGATTCGGAACAAGGTGTCTTGCAGCGTGGCGGCTTCGTAGGGCGTCAGGTGATGGGCGCGCATCGAGGCGAGGGCCCAGCGTTCGCTGTCGCTGAGCGGCACGTCGCGCTTGGTGGCGGTGCACTCAATTGCGCGGGCGTTCGCCACCGAGTTGCCGTCGAGCAGGAGCGCGTTGAAGAGAGCGGCTCCGGCGCAGCGGGAGTCATCGGAAAGGGGAGAACGGGTGATCAGCCGGCCGACGTCGGCGCGATCGTTGAGGTCGTGCACGCGGTCGCCGTGCTGGTCCCAGAGGTAGCGGGCGAGCTGCGTGGCGGCCGTGGGGCCCTGGCCGGCGAGGGTGCGTGCGTACGAGTCGATGCGGGCAGCGCGGCCGATGACGGTGGAGACGGGGGGGCGGCTCGGGCTGCTTCGGGGGGGAACCATGGGGCGGGCTGCTTCAACTGCCGTGCCGCTGCGCTTCCCCCGAAAGCAAGAGGTTGCCCGTGACTGCAAGTCCACAAGCCGCCCCCGGAGTGAACTCAGCGTCCACACCTTGTCTCCCTCTCCCTTTGGGAGAGGGTCGGGGTGAGGGCTGTGGGGTCGACCCTCCACCTGATGGGAGAAGCAGTCACGGCATCCACCGCGTCGTGACATGTACACCTTCGATTGGCTGCGGAGTCCATTCCTCCGAGCCTCCGTCGCGTGCAAACTGCACCTCGAGCGTGAATCGACCCTGCTCGAAGACCTCGTCGGTGGCGCCCGACACGAAGCCGCCGACGGCGATGTCTTCCCACGCCACCTGTAATGCGGGCTCATAGCGTTGCTCGAAGGGCTCGAGCTTCCACCCCGCGCCCTCAGCCCTCAGGCGGATGGCCTCGAGCCGTGCCACGCTGACGACGTAGTTCCGCTCGCAGCGCAGGTCGAGCTCGAGCTCGATTGGATAGGTGCTGGCTCGACGCGTACGCCCGATGGGGGCCAGCCGTTCAAAGCGCACCCTGGCGTGCAGACAGTCACGTTGAGCACGCGCCGCAGCCTCTTGCTCCTGGCGCTCCGCGAGGGCCTGCGCCTCGAGCATCCTCTGGTGACGCAGGTCCTCTTCCGCCTTCTTGCGCGCGTTGTCGCCAGAGAACAGGGCCAGGAACGCGACGACGAAGAGAGCGCTCGTGCCGTGCGCCCACCCGATCGCCCCCCGGCGTCGGCGAAGCGCGAAGAGCATGAGGGTCGAGGCCACCGCGTAGCTCAAGGCGACGGTGAGCGTCAGCAGGATGAGCCCGAGCTCCTGCAGGCCGGCGCTGAGCCCGACGGCGATGTCGACCCCCGGGCCAAGGCCGCTCGCCGCTGAAGAGCTGGGCTTGCGCAGCGCGAGGAAGCCGATCTCCGCGAGGGCCACCAGCCCGAGAATCACGAAGTGGGTCCCCCAGCGCGGGGTGGGGTGGGCTTCGTTGCTCACTGCGCCTCGTGGTCTCGAGAGACACTCTTGGCAGCGAACGCTCGCAATGGGGGCGGTGCAACCACGGCCCCCGCTTCATGCGCGCACGCGGTTCCGAGCGACGTCATGAGCAACCAATCACCACGCACGCCACGGTGACCCCGAAGTCGAGGCCCAGGTGCAAAACGATGACTGTGCTGCGGCTCCAGCGGTTCCGGGACTTGTGCAAATCCACACGCCGCCCGGGGTGAACTCACCGTCCACACAGCGAACTGCCTACTTCACGAACTCGCAGGCCTTCTGGTTGCCGAGGTCGCACGACTTGCTGAAGAACGTGCTCGCCTTCTTCTTGTTGGCCGCCATGCCTTCGCCATTTTGGTACATCACGGCGAGGTCGTAGCAGCTGCCGGCGTGCTCCGCGGTGCAGCCGTCTTCGAACAACTTCCGGGCCTTGCTCATGTCCTTCGCGACGCCATCACCGGCGAGGTAGCGCAGGCCGAGGTTCTTGCACCCGGTCCAGTTCTCCGCGTCGCAGGCCTTGGTGAAGAGGGTGACGGCCTTCTGGGAGTCTTTCTCGACGCCTTCACCGCTCAGGTACATCACGCCCTGGTTGGTGCAGCCGCGCGCGAAGTTGCCCGTGCACGCCTTGCCGTAGGCCTCCTCGGCCTTCACCTTGTCGACGTCGATGCCCAGGCCGTCGTCGTAGATCCAACCGAGGTCGTCGCACGCTTCCGCGCTGCCGTGTTTGCAGCCTTTCTCCAGCAGCGGCTTGGCGAGCGCGTACTCTTCGGAGTCGATGCGTGCGCGCCCCGCCAGCGCACAGCTCGCGGCGTTGCCGGCCTTGCACTTGTGCTCGTCAGGGGTGGTGGTGGCCTTCCTGGGCGCCTCCGCTTCGGGCTCGGCCTCAGGCTCCTCTGCGACCGCGGCCTTCACCTTGGCCTTCTTCTCGGGGACGGGGGCGGGCACGGGCGCCTCCTCCTTCTTGCAGCCGAGCACCGAGGTGCACATCGCGACGATGAGGAGAGTCTGACGAAGGTTGGTCATGGCGCGGCAGCATAGGCAGCGTCGTTTCAGTTTTCCCGCTTCGAGTGAGGGAGTGGTGTGCGACAGTCCTTCCTCAACTTTCCTTCGGAGTCACATGAGCCGCATTGCCGCCGCCGCGCCCGCCCCCGTCAAGCAGCCCCGAGTCGAGACCCTGAAGGCCCGCCTCGCCACGCTGGAGAAGCAGTTGCCCGTCGCTACGAAGGCGCTGAAGGACCACCGCGAGGTGATGGCGCGCTCGCGTTACACCGCCGAGGGCCTCAAGCAGGCCACCGCCACCCTCAAGACGCTCGAGAAGAACGTGGCCACGCTGCAGGGGCAGATCAAACAGGTGAAGGCCGAGCTGGCGTCGCAGCCGGGCAAGGCGCCGACCGGGCAGCAGCAGGGCCCCGCGCAGGCCTGGGGTCCCAGCAGCACGCGCCCGTCGCCCGCCGCCGCCGCGAAGGCGTTGGCCGCGCACCTCAACAGCCCCGCCGGCGCGAAGCAGGCCGCGAAGATCATCGACACCATCGCCAACAAGAGCGAGCTGGCGCGCGAGCTGAACTGGGAAGCCGCCAACATCAAGTCGGTCAAGCCCACCGGTGATGGCTCGTTCAGCGTCGAGGTGCAGTTCGACGTGCTGCAGAAGAACGACAAGGTGAAGTCGCACCTCTTCTACGCAGACGTGAACGCCACCGGCAAAGTGCTGAGCGTGCCGCAGGGCTGATGCGCGATGGCCACGGTTCTCGCTGCGTCGAACCTCCCGAAGACTCCCGCGGCGCAGCTCACCCAGTTCAAGCGGTGGGCGGCCTGGTACGCCGGCACGAAGGTCGTCGTCGGCTTCTGGTCGGTCTGCGTCGACGTGCTGAAGGGCGCCGTCGAAGTGACGCCGCTGCGGTACGCTCCTGAACCAACATTCATCCGCAGGGGGCACCCATGAACGTTCACACCCAAGAGACGCAGACCAACACCACTCCTCAGCGCGCGCTGGAGTTCCTGCGCGAGGGCAACATCCGTTTCGTTCAGAACCTGAAGACCAACCGCGACCTGCTGACGCAGGCGAACCAGACGCGAGACGGTCAGTGGCCTTTTGCCACCGTGCTGTCCTGCATCGACAGCCGCACGTCGGCCGAGCTGATCTTCGATCAGGGCCTGGGCGACATCTTCTCGATTCGCATCGCCGGCAACATCATCAACACCGACATCCTCGGCAGCATGGAGTTCGCCTGCAATCTCGCGGGCAGCAAGCTGCTGGTGGTGCTCGGCCACACCAGCTGCGGGGCCATCAAGGGCGCCTGCGACCACGTCGAGATGGGCAATCTCACCGAGCTGCTCGCCAAGCTGCAGCCCGCCATCTACGAGGAGCGCACCTTCCTGGACGCCGCGCAGCGCACCTCGAAGAATCGGGAGTTCGTCGAGAGCGTCGCGCGCATCAACGTGCTTCGTTCGGTCAAGGCGGTGGTCGAGCGCAGCTTCATCCTCGAGCAGATGGTGGAGGATCAGAAGATCGGCGTGGTGGGGGCGATCCACAACCTGGACACCGGCGTGGTCGACTTCTACGAGAGCGACGGGGTGTTCAACAAAGCCGATGTGATGCGCCTGCGCGGGGCCTGAAGGCGCTCCGCGGTTGACGGGGAGCACGGCTCGCTCCCATGGTCCGCCCCTCATGCGTCTCCTCTTGCTCGGACTGCTGACCTGTCTCTCCGCATGTGACTGCACCAACTCCATCACGGTGCGAAATCGTGACGGCGGCGTGGATGCCGGCTCCGCCGGAGGGGGCGGTGGTGGCGCGCTGGGTGGAGGCGCCGGTGGCGGCGCGATGGGCGGCGGTGGTGGCGGTGCATCGACCTGCGTCGACGGCGAGCCCTGTGGTGATGGCGGCGTCTGCGCGGGTGGCAGCTGTTGCGCGGGCGATTCGGCCTGCGGCTCGGCGTGTTGTGGTTCGAGCGAGGTCTGCAGCTTCCAGCGCTGCGTGATGCCCGGAGCCAGCTGCCGCGACACCAGCGACTGCACCGGCACTGATTTCTGCGATCTCTCCCGCGCCATTCCAGGTCAGCTCGACGCGGGCGTGTGCCTCGTGGCGCCCACCGCGGGCCAGTGCGTCTCCGAGCCGCCGGTGTGTCCTCCCGATGCAGGCGCCGCCGCGGGTCGCAGCTGCGTGGAGTCGTGCCGCTTCACCCGCAGCTCGGGTCAGTTCCGCCCGGTGGTGAAGTACGCGTGGGGCAACCCCGCGGCGCCGTACACCTCCGACGTGATGATGGCGCCCATCGTCTCGCAGCTCGACGACGACGACTGCGACGGCCGCATCACCGCGCAAGACCGGCCCGACATCGTGGTCGTCACCTTCGAATCGGGCGCGTACAACAACCTCGGCACCACCCGCGCGCTCGCGGTGAAAGACGGTCAGTTGCAGGAGAAGTGGGCGCGCGCCGGCATCATCAACGCCTCGAGCCAGCTCGCTTCGGGAAACATCGACGAGCGGCCGGGCAATGAAGTGGTGGGCTGCGGCGCGACCGGCCCGTACGCGCTCAATGGTGCTGACGGCACCACGTTGTGGACGGCCACCGCCAACATCTGCCGCTCCATCTCCCTGGCGGATCTCGAAGGTGATGGCCACGTCGAGGTGGTGACCGGCAGCCAGGTGCTCGATGGGCGCACCGGCGCGGTGATTCGCACGTTGCCTTTCACCGGCGACAACACCGTGGCCGACGTCGACGGCGATGGAACGCAAGACGTGGTGTGGGCCGCGGGTGTTTCGCGGGCTGACGGCACGGTGCTCGCGCAGGTGAGCGGGCCTTCGGGCTGGGTGGCCATCGGAGATCTGAACGTCGACGGCAGGCCGGAGATCATCTCGGTCAATTCCTCCACGCACACGCTCTCGTTGTGGAGCTACGACCCTGCGATGCCGATGAACGGCCCGCTCATTCGCAGCGGCCTCGACATCAACCAGACGTTGTCTCAATCGCTGTGTCCCACCGGCAGCGCGGGCAACGTGGGTGGTGGGGGTCCTCC
>JANODF010001034.1:0-10061 GCA_031412555.1 Archangium sp.
GCCGAGCGCCTGGAACCACTGGCCAGCCTCGTACCAATTGTTTCCGACCAGGATGCGGCCGGTGGTGACCCGCGCGAGCAGCGACAGGATGGGACGGCCGGGGGCAGGGTAGCCCGGGGCTGCGCTGGAGAACGAGTAGCCGCGCACGGGGTAGGTGTGGCCCCAGTAGTCGTAGGTGTACCAATCGGCCGGCGCCGCGAAGCGGATGCGGTCTCCACCGATGAAGTCCGACGACGGCTGGTTCCAGCGCGAGACCACGTTGGCCTGGGCCACGAACGCGCTGGAGGTGCTCGGCGCGCCCGAGCACGACGCGTTGTCGGGCGGCAGCAGGTGACCTTCGACGCGATACTCGGTGTAGCCAGCGGGCACGGACCACCGGAAGCTGGTCACCGCCGCGTTGTCACCTTCGGTCGCGCTCCAGTAGCTCTTGAGCGGCATCGAGCCGGTCGGCGGGATGTAGCCCTCGAAACGAGCCAGCGTGTAGCCGTCGCGCACCGCGCCCAGGGCGCCCACCCAGTTCGGATCCGTGGTGAGGAAGTTGTCGCCGCGACCCGGGTGGAACCACAGGTGCAACTTGTTGGTGCCGGCGGGCTGCGGGTTGGCGGGGTTGTACACGTGCCCCTGAATGCCGACGATCACATAGCCGTGCGCGGCCGGCGTGGGCGTGCCCGCGGGACAGTTGTTGAAGTAGGCGCAGGTCCACGCGGGGTTGCTGGTGGTGAAGAAGTCACCGCGGCTCGGGCTGTGGAAGGTGATCAGGGGAATCTTCACCTGGGCCAGCGCGGTCGAGGCACCGAACAGCACCAGTCCACCGAGCAGCGTGGCCAGCAGGTTCGTCGTGCGTTTTGAAGACGTCGTCATGGGGTGTTCCTTGGGGAGTGGGGATGACTGCCCACGCCCCGTGTGCACCACACGCGCCATGACGCCCGCGGTCTCAAAGCCCCCACTGACTGTCTCCTCACAGGCGACACTTCGAGCCCACCGGTGTCCCCGCAGGTCACAGAAGCGTCGCGCTCAACACCCGGCAGGTGAAGGTGCTGTTCCACCGCCGCTCACTCATGCGCTCGATGTCGACGCGCTCGACCTTGAACACCAACCGCACCTTGCCGGTGGGAATGGCCACGTCGCCCACCCACTCCACGCGGCTGGCGTGGTGATGAGGCAGCTTGAGAGTGGGCGGCCGGAGCACGTCGACCGTACCGGTCAGCACGTAGGTCACGCCCGGCTCCAACGTTCCTTCGAACGGCGTCACCGTGCCTCCATCGACCGCGAGCGAAAGCAGCAGCGCCAGGGAGAGCATCACGCGAGCTGCAACACGCTGACGCCCAGGCTGAGCGGGAAGAACGCCTTCGGCCCCGGCCCCAGCGGGTTGAACACGATGCCATCGACGCCCGCGCGCGGAAGCAGCTCGAACAACGCCTTCGCGCCCAGGTGTTCCACTCGCATCTCCGGCGCTTGCGCGAGCACCCGCTCGAAGCTGTCAGGCGAGGTGAACACCATCGCGGGGTTCTTGTAGCCGCCCAGGCCCTGTGCGGTGGCCACCGCGTCGTTCGGGTGCACCAGGATGGTGAAGGCCTCGAAGGTGCGCAACGCGGCGTGCAGGCCGTCTTTCGACAAGGCGGGGTTGGCGAGCAGGGTCTCCAGGCGAATCGCCCGGCCCCACAGCCGTGCGAGCGAAATCGCCTCGGCGCTGACGAACCAGAAGTGATCCAGCGTGCCGCCCGGGTTCACCTTCAACTTGAGCGGCTGGTTCGCCGGCAACGCGCAGAACAGCTCGATGCCGCTGACCGGCGTGACGAAGCTGCCCATCGGTTGCTTACTGACCAGGTCGAGACACGACTCGTCGGTGAAGACGTACAGCTCGCCCGCTGGCGGCCCGCCCTGGGTGCTGAGCATCACGATGCGATCGAACTCGCTGCGCCCGAGGGTGGGCGCGAAGCCGATCGGTACGAAGTAGTCAGGGTGTGAAGCGAGCGCGCGCATCACCTCATGGGGGCCGGCCTGCTTGGCGGCGAAACGCTCGAGGGTGGTGAGGGCCGTCGACATGCGCCGACGTTCGCACTGCGCTCCCATCTGCGCCAACATGCACTTCATGTTGCTGAGCTTGATTCTGTGCGCCGCACCCCTGTGGCCCGCCCCGCAGCCCGTCGAGATCGAAGGCTGCCAGGCCGCCGCGTGCACCCAGCAGGGCAGCATGAAGATCTGCAAGTGCGTTCCTTCGAGCGGTGAAGCGCGGCCGGGGCTGGTGATCGAAGGCCCGGGCAAACGCCACCTGGAGTGGGACGTCCGCGCCTTCAACGGCGAGGTGACCGACTTCGTGGTGCAGCGCCTCGATCTCGACGGCGACGCGAAGAGCGAGCTCCTGGTGGCCAGCCGGGCTTCGGAGTCGAGCGGCATGCCGGTGCGCGACTGGGAGCTGGCCATCGTCGATGGCGAGACCGACACGGTGATGCACCTGCTCGTTCAAGACTGGGGCCCCGACGCGCTCACGCCGCAGGGCACGTTGTTGCTCACGGAGTGGGCGATGAACGCCGGGCAGATCGTCTTCACCGGCCGCGAGTACGTCTACGAACACGGCCGGCTCGAGGCCTCGTCGGCGCCGGTGCGCAGGCGGGCCCTCAACGGGGCCTTCGAAAAAGAGCGCCTCTCCATCGCCTCGACCAACCACACCCTGACGCCCCGCGCGTTCCTCTCTCATCCCTCGACCAAAGGCGGCAGTGACGTGGTGCCGAAGATCGCCGCGTCCGTGCAGGTGATGGGCGTGGCGCGCGAAGAGCCGTGGCTGCAGCTCCACGTGCAGGGCGCCAACGGCAAGGTGCAGATGTTGTCAGGCGACGTGGAAGGCAAAGCCACCTTGCGGCTGGGCGATGCGCAGCGCAAACGGCTCTTCCCCCTCGGCTATGCGCCCGCTGATGCCGAGACCTGGCTGCTGGGGCGCAAGGTCTGGCACGCCGGAGGTCAGCTCTGGATCGAGTGAAGGCTCACGGCCCGTCGAACCAGCGCCGCTTCAGCTCCTCGAGAAACTCGCGGGTGATGAACGAGCCCGAGTCGGATCCCACCACCGCGTTGACGCCGCAGACCGGGCACAACGCCGTGGTGTTGTCGTCGACCCAACTGGTGATCGCGGTCGGCTCGAAGATCGACAGGCAATGAAAACAACCGCACCGGCTGCTGCGAAGCACCTGGGCGCGATGGTTGGCGGCGGCTGCGTGAAGCGAAGGACTTTTCAAGGAGTGGCGTTCGAATCAGCGCCGAAGGTGACGCGGGCGATCCACGGGGGCGTGGGGAGCGCCTTGAGGGTGAGCAAATCGGTGAGCAACTGGGAGACCTGAGCGTTCAAGGCGCCGAAGGCTACGCCCACCCGGGGCGGCATGGTGTCGCTGGCGCGCGTCGATACTGCCCACACCACCTGGCCGGGCACGCTGAGCACGCCGGTGGTCAGCTTCATCTGAATCAAGAACGGCACCCCCACCTTGATGTGGCGGGGCAGGGTGTCGGCTTCGACGTCGATGCCCACGCCGCCCGCGCTGATGTCGCGCAACCGGTACGTCGGCGCATCGGGCCGGTTCTCGGTGGCGCGCACGTGCAGGGGAATGCGGGGCGCCTTTCGCTTCTTGTCGAATTGGGACGTCTCGAAGATCCGCTTGATCACGCCATCGAGGCCCAGCCGGTTCTTCGGCGGCTCGTAGCGGATGTGCAGCACGAAGCTGCCAGGTGACGTCTCGGTCACGGTCAACACCGTGCCGTGCACCTCCACTGGATCTCGCACGCCGGGTGATCGGAGCTCGAAGACGAACTTCGTTCCCACCGGCAAAGCCTTCTTCGTCTCGATCCGAACCCCGCCCCGGCCGACACTCTTGGTCAGCTCCCCTAATAGGGATTCCGGAGACTTGTAGGCGACCTTGAGCCGAACCGGCGTCACAAGCCCTAGTTCTTACGCGATCACCGGGCCCTGATCCCGCTTTCTTGACCCTTCTGAAAAGTGCCCCTATTTTCGCGGCTCAAGTGGCAGAAAGTGGTATCGAGCGGATCTAAATCCCTCGTGGTGGTGGATCAGGGCAGACGGGTGGATCGGGTGGTTTTTCCGCGCAGTCGTTCAACGAAAACGGAGCGAGCGAGACGTGTTCCGTGGCGTCTTCGAACATCAGATCGACGCCAAGGGGCGAACGAGCTTCCCGGTGAAGCTCCGCGACACCCTCGTCGGCAGTTACGACGATCGGTTGATCGTCACGACGGCGCTCGATCAGTGTCTGCACTGCTACCCGGTGCGCGAGTGGGAGCAGTTCGAGACGGCGCTCGCCCGGCGCAACCCCATGGAGCCCGGGGTCAAGGCGTTGCTCCGGCTCTACGTGGCCTCTGCCCAGGAGCTGCAGCTCGACAAGTTGGGGCGGGTGCTCATTCCCCCGCAGCTGCGTGCGTACGCGGGCCTCGAGAAGGATCTCGTGTGGGCCGGCATGGTGAAGGTGATCGAGCTGTGGTCACGCGATGGGTGGGCGAAGGCGCAGGAAGAAGCCCGCCAGGAGGCCGATTCGGCCGACGTAATGCGCGTGCTGACTGAGCTTCGGCAGGGCTGAACTTTTCAAACTTCGGATCAGGGGAAATACGAGTGAGCGAGCTGGCGAATCAGGCAGTCACGAAGCAGTTGAACCGCGCTACAGAAACGTCGCGCATCATGACCATGGTGCTCGAGGGTGAGCTCGATCGAGCTGACGTCCAGGACATCACCGACATGCTGGCGAGGAAGACGCTCGAAGGCGTCATCGAGATCGTGATCGACTTCGAAGACGTCACGCACTTCGACTACCGCGGCGTGAAGCCCCTGGTGCGCCGGGCGGAGACGCTGCGCGAGCTGGGCGGCGACATCAAGCTGTCCGGCCTCTCGCCCTACCTGCACGCGATCTTCCGCAGCGCCGGTGCTCACGACAGCTTCGATTACTTCTCGCAATCGGAAGAGGCCGTGCGCTCCTTCGATCGCGGTGTCCTGCTCTACGGGTGAGCGCGTTCGTTCACCAGACGGTGCTCCTGTCGGAGACCGTGGCGTTGCTCGAGCCCTCGGAGGGCCGTGTGATCATCGATGGAACCCTGGGTGGTGGCGGACACACGGAGGCGCTCCTGCAGCGCGGCGCCCGTGTGTTCGGCATCGACCGGGATCCCCGGGCGCTCGAGGCGGCCTCGGCGCGCCTGGCCCCATTCGGCGATCGCTTCACGCCGGTGCGCGGTGAGTTTGGTGACGCGGCCTCCTTGGTTCCCGGCCCGGTCGATGGGTTTCTCCTCGATCTCGGAGTCAGTTCTCCGCAGCTCGACGTGGCAGAGCGGGGCTTCAGCTTCATGAACGACGGCCCTCTCGACATGCGCATGTCGGATGACGGCGAGACCGCCGCCGAGCTGATCGCGCGCCTGCCGGAAAACGAGCTGGCCGATGTGCTCTACCAATACGCCGACGAGCGGCACTCCCGCGGCGTCGCGCGCGAGCTGAAGGCCCGCAAACCCCAGACCACCCGCGAGGCCGTCGACGCGGTCAAAGCCGGCGTGCCGCGCAAGGCCTGGCCCAAAGACATCAACGTGGCCACCCGCACGTTCCAGGCGCTGCGCATCGCGGTCAATCGTGAGCTCGAGCAGCTGGAGAACGCGCTCGCTTCGATTCCCACGCTGCTCAAAGTCGGCGGCCGGGCGGCGATCATCAGCTTTCACTCGCTCGAAGATCGCGCCGTGAAGCACTCGTTTCGCGCGTTGTGTGGCGAGGCGCCCGATGACACCCCCAAAGGCCTGCCGATCACCCGCGTGCAGCGCGCCGACTTCAAGGCGTTGAGCCGCAAACCCATCGTCGCCTCCGAAGCCGAGGCTGAAACCAACCCCCGATCCCGCAGCGCCAAGCTGCGTGGCGTGGAGAAGATCTCATGAGCGTCGTTCTCGAAGCGCGCAACAAGGGCGGGCTGTCTCTCTCCGTGATCCTGCTGGAGATCCTCCCGGCGGCGCTGGCCGTCTTGTTGATCTCCACCGTCGGCGTGGTGCACGTCACCTCGCGCGTGATGGTGGTCAAGCTCGGCTACGAGCTGTCGCGGCTCGATCAGAAGAGCAACGAGCTGCAGCGCGAGAACGACGCGTTGGCTGTCGAGCTGGCCACGCTCACTTCGCCCGCCAAGCTCGCGCCGCTGGCCAGAGAGCAGCTCAAGATGACGGTGCCCACGGTGGTCATCGCGGTGAAGAAGAACTGAATGCGTGACCTGAAGAATATGCAGCCGATGGAGCCCCCCACCAAGTGGATGCGCGTGCGCGTGTTCCTCCTGGGGGCGGTGTTCTTCACGTTGCTGGTGGGTGTGTTCGCGCGCGCCACCAATCTTCAGGTCAACCAGAAGGATCGCCTCAAGGCCTACGCCGAGGATCAATACGTGCGCGCGATGGAGATCCCCGCGCGGCGGGGTGAGATCGTCGATCGCCGCGGCGTGAAGCTGGCCTCTTCCGTCGAGGTCGACTCGGTGTGGAGCGACCCTTCGATGTTGCCCGACGTGCGCGCTGCCTCTCGCCAACTCGCGAAGGTCTTGGGCATCGACGGCAAAGAACTGCAGGAGCGCCTCGAGAAGGGCCGCCGCTTCGCCTGGGTCAAACGTCAGGTCACCGACGGTGAAGCCGCGCGGGTCAAAGCACTCGGGCTGCCGGGCATCGGTTTTGCGAAGGAGCCGCGCCGCTTCTACCCGCAGCGCGAATTGGCCGCGCACGTGGTGGGCCTGGTCGGCACCGACAGCCACGGCCTCGATGGCCTCGAGCTGAGCTTCGAAGACGAGCTGTCGGGCGAGCGGGTGAAGCGGGCCGGGTTCCGCGATGCCAAGGGCCGCAAGCTGCTCACCAACGGCGTGGATGAATCGCAGAGCAGCGAAGGGGCGAACCTCACCCTGACGCTCGACTCCACGCTTCAGTACGTGACTGAACGCGCGCTCGAAAAGGCGGTCATCGACGCCAAGGCCGCAGCGGGTACCGCGGTGGTGCTCGACCCGCGCACCGGCGAAATCCTCGCGCTGGCCAACTGGCCCCGGTTCAACCCCAACTCGCCGCGTGGCTCCGACAGCGATGCGTTTCGCAACCGCGCGGCCAGCGACGCGTTCGAACCCGGCTCGACCTTCAAGTCGTTCGTGATCGCCTCGGCGCTCGATCGCCAGGTGATCTCCGAGAGCTCGGAGTTCGATTGCGAGAAGGGCTCCTTCCGCATCGGGCGCAACGTGGTGCACGACACGCACCCTCACGGCCTGCTGCAGCCGCGCGGCATCCTGCAGGTCAGCTCGAACATCGGCGTCACCAAGGTCGCCCAGAAGATGGGCCGCGACAAGCTGGTGGAGACCTACAAGAGCTTCGGCTTCGGTGAACGGTTCGGCCTCGGGCTGCCCGGTGAAGGCAAAGGCGCCATTCCGTTTCCGCGCGCGGAGATTGCGCTCGCCACCCAGAGCTTCGGCCAGGGCATCAGCGCCACCGCCGTGCAGATCGCCGCGGGCTACGGGGCGCTCGCCAACGACGGCGTGTTGATGAAGCCGTACCTCGTCTCGAAGGTGGTCGACGCCGATGGTGTGGTGCTGCTGGAGAACAAGCCGGTCGCCGTACGCCGCGCCGTCAGCGTGAAGGCGGCGCGCAGCGTGGTCGCGATGCTGGAGTCGGTGGTGGAGCAGGGTGGCACCGCGCCGCGCGCGCGCATGGATGAGTACCGGGTGGCCGGCAAGACGGGCACCGCGCAGAAGGTCGATCCGATCGCGCGCGGGTACTCCGACAAACGCATCGCCAGCTTCGTGGGCATCGTGCCGGCCGAAGATCCGCGCGCGGTGATCCTCATCGTGATCGACGAGCCGAAGACCGACGTCTACGGCGGTCTGGTCGCTGCTCCCGCTTTCAAAGAGATCGCCCTGCAGGCCATGCCGCACCTCGGTGCGCCGGTCTCTCGTGAGGCGCCACCGGCCAAGGTCGTCGCCGTCAAGCCAGAGCCCAGGGGCAAATCTGTCGTCGTGTTGGGGTTGGAGAAGTTGGAGCAGATGGACACGGTCACCGAAGAAGTCGTGTCTGAAGGATCCGTGCGGGTTCCCGATGTCAAAGGGCTCGCCGGCCGGGCTGCGGTTGCACAGTTGTTGACCGCGGCTCTCGAGCCGCATCTCGCGGGCAGTGGACGTGTCGTTTCACAGAAGCCCGCAGCGGGAAGCCTGGTGGACAAGGGAACCCGCATCACCGTGGAGCTGGCAGGACATTTGCCAGCTTCACCTCGTTGAAGGCCGCCTTGCGCGGTCAGGAAGACACAGCTTCATGAAACTCACTGAGCTGCTTGCTGGTGTTGGAACGGAACCCGTCGCCTCTACGAAGGCGAAGGCCGATATCACCGGCATTTGCGCCGATTCACGTCTGGTCAAGGCGGGCGATCTCTTCATCGCGGTGCCCGGCACCAAGGCCGATGGCATGCAGTACGCGCACGAGGCCGTGCAGCGGGGCGCGGTCGCCGTGTTGTCCGAGAAGACCATCAGCGGGCTGACCGTGCCGCTCTTCGTCACCCCGTCGGCGCGGAAGGCGCTCGCCCTGGTGGCAGGCAATTTCTACGGCAACCCGGCGCGTGAGCTGGTGCTGCTGGGCATCACCGGCACCAACGGCAAGACCACCACCGCCTGGTTGGTGGAGAGCATCATGCTCGCCGGCATGAACAGCGTCGGGCTGTTCGGGACCATCGGCATTCGGTTCTCCGGCCAGAGCCGAGAAGCGACGCACACCACGCCTGACCCGATCTCGTTGCACAAGATCCTCCGCGAGATGGTCGACGCGGGTGTGGACACCGCGGTGATGGAGGTCTCCAGCCACGCGCTGTCGCAAGACCGCGTGCACGGCCTGACCTTCAAGGCGGCGGGCTTCACCAACCTGTCGCGCGATCACCTCGACTACCACAAGGACATGGAGGCCTACTTCCAGGCCAAGCGCCGTCTCTTCACCGAGAACCTCTCGCCCGGTGGGCTGGCGGTGGTGAACGCCGACGACACGTACACCAACCGCGTCTACAACGAGATGCGGCAGCTCAAGCGCCAGTCGTGGAAGTTCTCCCGCGCGGGCGCAGGTGAGCTCTCGGCGTCGAACGTGGAGTTCACGGGCAACGGCATCAAGGCCACGCTCAAGACGCCGGCGGGCGACATCGTGGTGAAGTCCGCGCTCATCGGCGCGCACAACCTCGACAACATCCTCTGCGCCGCGGGCATCGCCCTGGCCGCGGGTGCGTCGCGCAAAGACGTGCAGGAAGGCATCGAGCGTGTCGTGCGGGTGCCTGGCCGAATGGAACGCGTGGAGAAGGGCGGCATCACCGCGCTCGTCGACTACGCGCACACCGATGACGCGCTCACCCGTGCGGTCGAGTCGGCGCGGGCGATCACCAAGGGCAAGCTGATCGTCGTGTTCGGCTGCGGCGGCGATCGCGACGCCGGCAAGCGCCCGATGATGGGCGAGGTCGCCGCTCAGTGCGATCTGCCGATCGTCACCTCAGACAACCCGCGCACGGAAGATCCCGACGAGATCATCCAGGACATCATTCCGGGGCTCGAGAAGAGCGGAGAGCTGAGGCGGATGAGCCCGGCGAAGTTCAAGACGGGTGAGAAGGGCTACCTGGTCGAGGCCGATCGCAAGGCCGCCATCGCGCTCGCACTCTCCCTCGCCAAGCCGGGAGACACGGTCCTCATCGCGGGCAAGGGCCACGAGACCTACCAGGAGGTCGACGGCGTGAAGTCCCACTTCGACGATCTCGAAGAAGCGCGAAAGGCGCTGGGAGTCTGACCTATCCCCCTCTCCCCTCTGGGGAGAGGGCCGGGGTGAGGGGCCAAAACCATGTCAGCCAGCTTCAACGACCAGGAAGTCCTCAAAGCCACGAACGCGACGAAGTCACGCGTGGGCAAAGCCCTGTCGTACGAATCTGTCTGCACCGACACGCGCCAACTCACCGAAGGCTGTCTGTTCGTCGCGCTCAAAGGAGATCGCTACGACGCTCATGAATTCCTCGAGCAGGCCGTGAAAGCCGGAGCCGCGGGCCTGGTGGTCAACGAAGGTCGGGCCGCAGGGCT
>JANODF010001035.1:0-23108 GCA_031412555.1 Archangium sp.
CGGGGATGACCCGATTGCGGCGCGTCATCGTGCGTGTCACTTCGAGACCACCTTCGATCTTCTTCCAGCGCGAGCGGTAGGCACCGTCGACGGACTCCACCTCGATGTCCTGCGGCAACGCTCTCACCTCTGCGCCGGGGGGCAGCCTGAGAACGAGGTTCGACTCCATCGTCTCTGCGTAGGGGTACACGACGTTGGTCTTCCGCTTCTCGGGCCAGGGATGGCCCCAGGGCTCGAAGAGATCGGACAACCGCAGCAGCGCGTCGCCCTGCGTACTGCGCGCGAACAGCTGACGAACCTCGAGGGTGCCTTCCACCGCAACCCGGTCGACGAAGTCTCCGGTGAGGGTCGGCTTCGCGCTGGCCACGTGGGCCGATCGGTTCCACACCTGGAGACCCAACCACTCAGCGAGTTTGCCGGTGCCGGTGAGCAGGCGCTGCTTGACCGGCAGCGCGTTCGCACCGCGGGTCTCGAGGCTGATGGTGCCTTCTCCATCACCTCGGCCATCGAGGGTGAGCGTGACGGCCTGACGCTCCAGGTTGTTCTCGGCCAGGCTCGCGGGCGTCACCTTCAACGCAGCGCCGCCGTCGCGCAGCTCGAGCACGGTCGCTTCTTGATCGTTGGGCGGCAGCTGACCGAAGGGCACGGCGCGCCAGGTCGGGTCGGCGTACACGGTGCCCCCATCGGGGAGATCGACCGCGAGGATCGCGTGGTTGAAGTTCGCACCCAGCGAAGGGAGCCGAAACGGCATCGGGGTGCCGGTGTGGGAATAGATGAGCGTCGGTGCAGAGGAGACCCCCGCGATGCGCAGCAGCGTGTGCAAGTAGGTCGCCTTGTCCTTGCAGTCTCCGTAGCGGCCCTTCTGCACCGTCGGTGCGTCATGGGGGATCCACCCGCCGTAGCCGATCTCGATGGCGCAGTACTGAATGCTCCGGCAGGCGTACTCGTAGAGCGCGCGCGCCTTCGCGTTCGGCTCGTCGGGCACACCAGCGAGCACCTGCTTGACCGTGCTCTCCAGCTCGGGCGTCACGCGGGCCTGCTCGGCGTATTGTGCGGCCAGCCAGGCGGACAGTGCTTCAGGGGAAGGAAAGGCCTGCTTCGTCTGGCCCTGCTCTTTCCACTCCTCCAGGCGCACGGCGACCAGGGGCACGAGGGCCCACGACGCCGGCCCCTGCGGATCGACGTTCACCGCCGGCAGATCGCGGCGCTCGAAGGTCCACTTCTTCAGGTCGCCTTCGACCTCTTCCTGGGGTGCGAAAGGCTTCCCGTCGAAGGACTGCACCGCCCAGCGGATCACCCAGTCACGGGGTGTGGTGACGATCACCCGGGCGGCCACCACGGGCACTTCGTCACCGAAACGTTCCTGCAGCACGTAGGGCTTCACGTCGAGGCGGCGCGTGACGATCTCAGACTCGAACACCGAACCCACGGGCAGCGGAGGCACGGGGATCTCCACCACGCGGTCGTCGGTGAAGAGCACGCTGCCGTCGAAGACCGGCCGATCCGACCGCTTCTCGTCGTCGATGCGCTCTTCGGTGCCATCGGGCTTGACCACCCGGCCGCGCATCGACTCGACGTGCGTGAAGGTGCGGCTGTACCAGGCGCGCATCGGCGGGAGCACGGTCGGCTTGAGGATCTTCGCTCGCCACCGCGAGGTGAGGATCACCTGCGGCGCGCCCCCGGGCCCCTCGGCGACGTAGCGGGCGATCGTCTCGTCGAGCAGCACCACGTACTTCGCGTTCGGGTGATCCTTGGCGGTCGGCAACGTCTTCACGTCCAACGTTGCGAACCCGCTTGCACAACCCCACAGCGACACCGCGACCACCAGCCAGCCGTTGCGCATGGCGGCGGACAGTACTGCAAAAGGTTTCCCAACCCCTCACCCCAACCCTCTCCCCCGCGGGGGAGAGGGAGCTTCTTCACATGCTGGCGCTTCCCGGCATCTGACCCACCGGCCTGACCAACACGTCACGCGGCTTGGCGCCATCGGCCGCGCCGACCAGACCTTCGCGCTCCATGCGTTCGATCATGCGCGCCGAGCGGTTGTAGCCAATGCGCATCTTGCGCTGGAGCATCGAGATGCTGACCTGCCTCATCTCGGAGACGATCGCGATGGCCTGGTCGTACAGCTCGTCGGACAGATCGTCCTCGGGGCTCTCGCCGTCACCGTCGTCTTCACGCGGCTTCAAGATGTTCTCGTCGTAGACCGGCGTGCCCTGTGCCTTGAGGTGATCGACCACCTTCTTGATCTCGGCCTCCGACACGAAGCAGCCGTGCACGCGCTGCAGGTGCGCGCTGGTGGGGGGCATGATGAGCATGTCGCCCATGCCGAGCAGCGCTTCGGCGCCGACCGTGCCGAGAATGGTCATCGAGTCGGGCTTGCTGCGCAGCATGAAGCTGATGCGCGTGGGGAAGTTCGCCTTGATGATGCCGGTGACGACGTCGGTCGACGGGCGCTGGGTGGCGACCATCAGGTGAATGCCGGCAGCGCGCGCCATCTGCGCGAGGCGGGCGATCGACGTCTCGACTTCTTTCGAGGCGACCATCATCAGGTCGGCGAGCTCGTCGATGACCACGATGATGTACGGCAGCTTCTTGAGCTCCTGCTCGCTCTCGGCCTCGACCGCGGCCCTCTCGGAGGCGGCCATCGCCAGGGCAGCGGCTTCCTGCTCCGACTCGCTGATGGCTTGATCGTCGACTCGAATCTCGCCTTCTTTCGCGAGCGCCTCGACCTCGGCGGCGATCTCTTCGCGCGGATCTTCGGGCAGATCCTTCGGCACCGCGACGCCCAGCTCGAGACCGGCGGGGGAGGGCGCTGCTTCGAGCGCGTTCGCTTCGGTGGCGGGCGCGTTGCCCGACTCGCCTGCGACGTCGACGATCAACATGCGCTTCTTCTTCTTCACCTCGGCCGGAGCGACCTCGAGGGACGGCAGCTCGGCAGGCGGCGCTTCCACCACCTTCGACTGGATGACCGGCTTCTCCTCCACCTTCGGAGGCTTGATCACCGTGGGCTTCGCATCGACCACCGTCTTCGAAGCGCGCTTCTTCGCCACCTCGGCTTCGACGTGGGTGTTGTAGCCGGTGATGTTGCGCACGCCCGCTTCGGACAAGAGCTTGTAGCGGCGGGTCATCTCGTCGACCGCCCACTGCAACGCGATCGCCGCCTTCCGCGGATCAGTCACGACGGGCAACAACAGGTGCGGAATGCCCTCGTACACCGAGAGCTCGAGCATCTTGGGATCCACCATGATGAAGCGCACCTCTTCGGGCGTGCTCTTCATGAGGATCGACATGATCATCGCGTTGACGCTCACCGACTTACCCGAGCCGGTGGTGCCTGCCATCAGCAGGTGAGGCGCCTTGGCGAGATCGAGAATGTACGGCGTGCCTTCGATGTCCTTGCCCAGGCACATCGTGAGCCGGGTGTTCGATTTCTGGAACGCGTCCTGCTCGGCGATCTCCTTGAGGAAGACCATCTCGCGATCCTTGTTGGGCACCTCGACGCCGACCACGCCCTTGCCGGGGATGGGCGCGACGATGCGCACGCGCATGGCTTCCATCGCCATCGCGAGGTCGTCTGACAACGACGCGATGCGGCTGATCTTCACGCCGGGCGCGGGCTTGAACTCGTACATGGTGACCACCGGGCCGGGGCGGATCTCCACCACTTCGCCGTCGATGCCGAAGTCGCGCAGCTTGGCGGTGAGGCGCTCAGCGGTCTCCAGATACGTGCTCTTGTCGACCGCGGTGCGCTCCTTGCGGTGCACCTCGAGCAGATCGAGCGGCGGCACTTCGAAGTTCGAGCGGCCCTTGGTGAAGACGAAGTCTTCCCGGCGGGTGGGCTTGGGCGGCGCCTTGGGCTCCACGATCAACGGCATGCGGGCCAGCGCGGTGGCACCGGCGGGCGCCAGGGCCATGGGGGCGGAGATCGCGGGCATCGCGGGAGCGGCGGCGTTGGCGGCCTCCAGCGGGGCGATCTTCGGTGAAGAGACGAACGACTCCACCGGGGGCGGAGGCGGGGCGGCCGGCGCCTCGATGATGTTCGGCACGCGGCGGGGCGGGGGCACCGACTGCAGCAGCTCCGAAGGCAGGGGAGGCGAGCTGGGCTGCGAGGCGCCCGCAGGCCCGAAGTTGAACGCCGACGCCCACGCGGGATCGCCGTTGTTCGCGGCGAGTGAAGGCTGCTGCGCCATCGAAGGCGGGGGCGAGCTCTGCTGCGCGCCGTTGAGAATTCCGGGCGCGAGTGCGGCTGCGTTTTCCTTGCGCTGATCCTTCTGGTTGGCGCGAGCGGTCTTGAGCGCTTCGCGGGCCAGCCGCGCGGCCTCGAGCTGCACCAGCGCCTTCTCGCGTTCGGCCTTGAGGCGATCCTTCTCCACCAGGTCTGCGAGCTTGAGGTTCTCCTTGTTCTGCTGCTCCAGCATCGCCTCTTCGGCGGCGGCTTCGGCCTCATTGGCAGTGGCCTCCAGCTCGGCGAGCTCGGCCTCCTCGGTCTCCAGCTGGGCGAGGAATGCAGCCTCTTCTTCCGCGGCCTTCTCGGCGGCCAGCTTGCGGTCGGCGTAGCCCTGCTTCTGCTTCTCCATGAAGGCCAGCGCCCAGACCTTGAGCGCCTCGAAACCCACCAACGCCTTCTCCCAGGCCCAGCCGCACAGGCGCAGGAACGCGAACTGCGTACCCACGATGAAGGCGACCGCGGCGATCGCGCTCACCAGCACCACGGTGCCCACGGTGGAGAAGAGCGCGGTCATCAGCCCTCCCAGCTCACGCCCGATGAGCCCACCCGGAGCGTGCGCCCACGAGGCGTCTTCCTTGAACATGAGCTGGCAGAGGATGGCGCCGGCGATCAGCAGCAGGCCCAGGGCGATCGCCTGAGGCCAGCGGCGGCGCTCGCGATCGCCCACGAAGAGAATGCCGGCGGCGTAGAGCCCGACCAGGGGCAACACGAAGGCGCAGATGCCCAGCAGTCCGCGCAGGGCCTCGGCGAGGGCGTGACCGACCGGCCCTACCGCGTTGCGGAACCCGGGGCCGAGCCGGTCGTGGGCGTCGAAGGTGGCCACGGCCAGCATGGCCATCACGTTGAAGGCGAGCAGGGCCACGCCCAGGATCGCCCGTCGACCCGTGCCCGAGTGCTTCATCTTCTTCTGTGTGAGCACCTTCCGCCTCGTCGCGATGTCCTGCTTCGAGAGAACGGACTTATCGCCCTTGCGCTTGACCGACATGCTGAGACACCCCTGTAGAAGGCTGATCCACCGGCCACTGTAGGGGGGGGCGGCGGGCCCGCAATTTTTCGGCGGCGATTCGGCCACCTGCCCGCAAGTTCCACGACGGGGACCTCTGGGTGATCTACGGTGCGAACCACCCATGGACGTCGGTTGTCCCAAATGTCAGACGGAGTACGAGCTCGACGACGCCCGCGTCACCGAGGACGGTGTCACCGTCAAATGCACCACGTGTGGTCACGTGTTCCGGGTGAAGAAGAAGCAGCTGGTGGTGACGCTGCCTTCGCGCGGTGACCCGCCGATCAACTTGAGCAACAGCGGTCACAGCTCCGAGCTGCCGCCGGCCCCGCCCAGCCGCGAGTGGAAGCTCAAGCAGCCTTCGGGAAACATCTTTCCCTGCCGCGATCTGACGATGCTCCAGAAGTGGATCATCGAGGGCAAGGTCTCGCGCGACGATCAGATTTCGCTCAGCGGCGAGACCTGGAAGCGCCTGGGCGACATCCCCGAGCTGGCCAGCTTCTTCCAGATCGTCGACGACGCTTCGAAGGGCCGCTCGCTCGAGGCCCAGCAACGCGCAGGTCAAAGCCAACACAGCGCAGGTCAAAGCCAACACAGCGGTCTGCAGCCGCCCCTCCCGCCCGGCGCGAAGATCACCGACACCTGGCGTGGAGGGCAGTTCTCTCCGCCCGCGCCGCCTCCCGCAGATCCGGTGCAGGAGACGCTGCCCCCCGAGCCGCCCGCGCCGCGCCGTCCTTCGGGCCGCACGCCCGAGGTCCCGCCGCCTCAGACTTCGTCTCCGCCGATCATGCAGACGTTGCAGGGCGGCCGGTTCAGCCACCCGCCTGCACCGCCCCTGAATGTCGCCGTGCAGTCCGCGGCCCGTCGTACGCCGGAGCCCAGTGATGAAGAGCTCCGCCGCGCTGTCGGCAAGACCGGCGGCAGCGGCAAGTGGATCGCCCTCGTGCTGGCCGGCCTGCTCGTCGGCGGCGGCGTGGGTTGGTACTTCGGCTACTACGAGCCCGAGCAGAAACGGCTGATCGAAGCCCGCGCGACGGAGCAGGCGCGGCTCGATGAAGAAGCGCGCGTGAAGGCGCTCACCCCGCCGCAGGTGCCGGTCGAGGTGCTCGACGCCAGCGTGGAAGAAGAAGTGGCCGATGCCGGCCTTCTCGATGCGGGCGTGGAAGACGCGGGCGTTCCCGACGCAGGTGTTCCGGCCATCGATGCAGGCAGCGCAGTGGTCGTCGATGCGGGGCTGCCCGTCGCACCGCCGGTGGTGGTCGAGCAGAAGAAGAGCTTCGACTGGTACCTGGCGCAGGGCGATCGCCTGCGTGAACGCGACAAGCCTGAGCAGGCACTCGACTTCTACGGCAAGGCGTCCGACCTCAAGCCTGAACGGGTCGAGCCGATCACCGGACGGGGCCTGGCGTTGCTCGACATGGCCAACCCGTCGGCTGCGGCGGCGACCTTCGAGACGGCGCTCAAGCTGAACGGGCGCTACGGCCCGGCGATCATGGGGCTGGCCGAAGCATTCCGGATTCAGGGCAAGAACGAGAAGGCGGTGGAGTTCTATCAGCGCTACCTCGAAGTGCTGCCCGATGGCGCTGAAGCCGCCGTGGCGCGCAACAGCATCGAACGCCTGAAGAAGTAGCCTCCCTCTCCCTCTGGGAGAGGGTCGGGGTGAGGGCCTCAGTGAAACTCCAACTCGACCAAGTCCGTCACGTCGCAAAACTCGCGCGCCTCTCTCTCTCCGCCGAAGAAGAGGCGCAGTTCTCGACGCAACTCTCCGCCGTGCTCGACGCAGTCGACGCATTGGCCGCCGTGAACACCGAAGGAGTCGCTCCGACGACCTTCGCGACCCTCACCAACGCCAGGCCCGACGAAGTGCGAGACGAGCTCCCCGTCGACGTGGCCCTGAAGAACGCGCCGCAAAAAGAGGGCACCAGCTTCGCGATCCCGAAGGTGATCGAATGATCACCCAGTCCCTGAGCGAGCTGAGCGCGGCCCTCGCCAAAAGAGAACTCTCCGCCGTCGAAGCAACGCAAGCCTGCCTCGATCAGATCGCCGCCACCGACGACAAGATCGGAGCCTTCCTCCGAGTCGACGCGCAAGGAGCGCTGGATGCCGCGAAAGCCTCCGACGCTCGAAGCACCAAACTCAGTCCGCTCGACGGAGTGCCGGTCGCGCTCAAAGACATGATCCTCACTGCTGGCCTGGAGACGACTGCCGGCAGCAAGATGCTCGCGGGCTTCGTGCCGCCGCACGACGCGACGGTGACGGCGCGTTTGAAGGCCGCCGGAGCCGTGATCCTCGGCAAGACCAACCTCGACGAATTCGCGATGGGCAGCTCCACCGAGTCGAGCGCGTTCAAGCAGACGCACAACCCCTACGCGCTCGATCGCACGCCCGGAGGAAGCAGCGGTGGTTCAGCGGCTGCGGTCGCCGCGCGGCAGTGTTTCGGCTCGTTGGGCACCGACACGGGCGGCTCGATTCGCCAGCCCGCGGCGTTGTGCAACGTGGTGGGGCTCAAGCCGACCTGGGGCCGGGTTTCCCGCAGCGGCGTGGTGGCCTTCGCCAGCTCACTCGATCAAGTCGGGCCCTTCGGCCGCACGGTGCGTGACGCGGCGCTGCTGCTCCAGTGCATCGCGGGGCGGGATCCCCACGACGCGACCTCTGCTGACGTCGCCGTGCCTGACTTCACCGCTGCACTCGAGAGCGGCGTGCAAGGCCTGAAAATCGGCTTGCCGCGCGAGTACTTCGTCGAGGGCATGGATCCCGAGATCGCCGCCGCCATCCGTGAATCCGCGAAGACGTTGGAAGCAGCGGGCGCGCAGGTGAAGGAGATCTCCCTCCCGCACACCCGGCACGCGCTCGCCGTCTATTACGTGATCGCCCCGGCCGAGGCGTCGTCCAACCTCGCTCGCTACGACGGTGTGCGTTTCGGCCATCGCACCGAAGGCGCGAAGCAGTTGCTCGAGCTCTACCAGCGCTCCCGCGCCGAAGGCTTCGGCCCCGAGGTGAAGCGCCGCATCATGCTGGGCACCTTCGCGCTCTCGGCCGGTTACCACGACGCGTACTACGTGAAGGCGCAGCGGGTGCGCACGCTCATCCGCCGTGACTTCGAAGAGGCCTTCAAAGACGTCGACGTGATCCTGAGCGCCGCTTCACCGACCTGTGCCTGGCCGCTGGGCGAGAAGCTCGATGACCCGCTCGCGATGTACCTGATGGATGTGCTCACGCTGCCCTGCAACCTCGCCGGGCTGCCAGGGCTCTCCGTGCCCACCGCGAAATCGTCGAAGGGGCTGCCCATCGGCGCGCAGTTCCTCGGCCGGCCTTTCGATGAAGTGACCCTTCTCCGCGCTGCGCGTGCCCTCGAGCGCGAACGTGACCTTTGCACCTGGAGTCCCAACCCGTGACGCCCACCCTCGACCATTCCTCTACTGGGTTCACGCCCACCAACGACGAGAAGACCTGGGGTTTGATCGCGCACATCTCGGCGATGGTCTCGCTCTTCTTCGGGCCGTTGCTGGTGTTGCTGATCAAGGGCAACGAGTCGAAGTACGTGAGGTCGCACGCGATCGAAGCGCTCAACTTCAGCATCACGTTGACCATCGGCTACATGATCAGCGTGCCGCTCACGATGGTCTTCATCGGGTTGTGCACGATGACGCTGACGGCGCTGGCCGGCGTCGTGTTGCACGTGGTGGCGGGCGTGAAAGCGTTTCAGGGCGGCGGCTACCGGTATCCCTTCGCGCTTCGCCTGATCAAGGAGTGATGCCTCGTGGCGCTCTCTGACTTCCAGCCGGTGATTGGTCTCGAGGTGCACGCGCAGCTGCTCACGCGCAGCAAGCTGTTCTCCTCTGCGGGCGTGGCGTTCGGCGCGGCGCCCAACACGCACACCACGCCTGTGTGTCTGGGTTTTCCCGGTGCGCTGCCCGTGCTCAATGAGAAGGTCGTCGAGCTCGCCGTCCGTGCCGGCCTCGCGCTCGAGTGCCGGATCAACGAGCGCAGTGAGTGGTCGCGGAAGCACTACTTCTATCCAGACAGCCCCAAGGGCTATCAGATCACGCAGTACGAATTTCCCATCTGCGAGTGGGGCGGGATCACCCTCGAGGTGGCCGGCAAGCGGGTGCAGATTCGCCGCATTCACATCGAAGAAGACGCCGGCAAGTCAGTGCACGACGCGGTCGCTGGGCTGACGCTGGTGGATCTGAACCGGGTGGGCACGCCGCTGCTGGAGATCGTGTCCGAGCCTGATCTGCGCAGCGCCGACGAGGCGGTGGAGTACCTCAAGATTCTGCGCGACGTGCTCGTCTACGTGGGCGTCAACGACGGCAACCTCGAAGAGGGCAGCTTCCGGTGCGACGCCAACGTGTCGATCATGAAGAAGGGCGCGAAGGAGTACGGCACGCGCTGTGAGCTGAAGAACCTCAACTCGTTTCGCAACATCAAGCTGGCCATCGACGCGGAGATCGCGCGGCACGTCGAGGTCATCGAAGGCGGTGGGGCGATCGTTCAGGAGACCCGGCTCTTCGACGTCGCGCGCGGTGAGACCCGCTCGATGCGCAGCAAGGAAGACGCACACGACTACCGCTACTTTCCCGAGCCGGATCTCCCGCCGCTGCTGGTGAGCGCGGAGCAGTTGGTCCAGGCGAAGGCGTCGTTGCCCGAGCTGCCACAAGCGCGGCGCCGCCGGTACGTCGAGCAGCTGAAGCTGACCGAATACGACGCAGGTGTGCTCACGGCCGATCGCGAGCTCTCCGAGTTGTACGAGCGTTGCCTCGCGCCGGTGGGTGACGCGAAGAAGGTCGCCAACTGGTTCATCGGCGAAGTCTCGAGGTTGCTCAACGAGTCGGGCGTGAAGCCGGGAGACGTGAAGTTCACGCCCGTTCAGTTCGCCGCCCTGCTGCAAGCGATCGAGTCAGGCGAGATCTCGCAGAACGCAGGCAAAGAGGTGTTCGCTTCGATGTTCGCGACAGGGGCTGAGCCGAAAGACGTGATCGCGAGCAAGGGTCTCGCGCAGGTCTCCGACACGGGCGCGCTGGAGAAGGTGATCGACGAGATCCTCGCGGCCAACCCGAAGAACGTCGAAGGGTACCGGGCGGGCAACACCAAGCTGCTCGGCTTCTTCGTGGGCGCGGTGATGAAGTCGATGAAGGGGAAGGGCAACCCGAAGCTGATCAACGAGCTGCTCGAGAAGAAGCTCAAGCTCTAAAACTCAAAACTCAAGAGCTCCCTCTCCCCGAGGGGGAGAGGGTTGGGGAGAGGGCTGTCGGTCATGATCATCCCCGAGGACGACGCCGCCCGCCTGGTCTACGCCGACGCGCTCACCGAGCAGAACGACCCCCGCGGTGAATTCATCACCCTGCAGTGCCAGCTCGCGAAAGATCCCACCCGCACCGATCTCCGCGATCGTGCGCTCGAACTCCTGCAAGCCAACCGCGCTGCCTGGTCACCCGCGGGCCTGCCCTGGCAATTCGAAAGAGGCTTCCCCGCCGCACTTCAGCTTCACCTGAGAGCACTGCGCGAACACGAAGCCGCCATCAACGAAGTCACCACGCTGCGCGCCCTCGAAGTCCACTTCACCAACGCCGCCGAAGCAGACGTGAACGGGCTCCTCGCGCTGCCCGCGCTTCAGCGAGTCAGAAGCCTCAGCTTCAACTGGCACACGCCGCATCACCTCGCGCTCGAACTCCTGCGCGAACCGTGGGTGGGGAAGCTCGATCGCCTGCAATTTTCCTGGGTGATGTTGCCCCAGCGCGTCTGGCAAGGGCTCGGTCGCGCTGAGTCGCCCGCGCGCACCGTCCGAGTGCTCGACCTGATGCTCTCCGACGCACGAGACGAGTTCGTACGTCTGCTCGACCCCGCACCCTGGCCACACCTCCACGAGCTGCGACTGAGCAACGGCCAGCTCGGCACCCGCGGCTGCGAGCTCCTCGCACACCCCGGGCTCTTCCCCGCGCTGCGGCACCTCGACGTCTCGTGGAACCGCATCGGCAAACAGGGCGCTACCTTGCTCGCGCGTTCACCGCTCATCCACCAACTCGAGAGCCTCGACCTCTCGCACTGTCAGCTCGGCGATGACGGTTGCCGCGCCCTCGCCGATGCCCGACCACGCGCGCTCCAGTCGCTCCGCGTGGAGAACAGCCGCGTGACGGCGAAGGGCCTCGACGCGCTCCGCGACGCACTTCCAGACCTGAACATCGCGATGTGAACGACCCACTGTCAGCCCACCCCTTCCCGGGAAGGCAGGGTTTGTTTTGCGCCGCGCAGCGATATCCCCGCATCGCCAACTCGTCTCACCAGGGGGAATCACATGCGCTTTCGAATCGCTGCCATCGTGGCGTCGTCCGCACTCACCTTCGCTGCCGTCGCGCTTGCCGCGCCGCCCAAAGAAGGTGGAGCACCGCCGCCGCCCACCTTCACGCTCAAGCCAGTGGTCAAGGGCACCGCGCCCGCTCACAAATACACTCGAGATCAGATCGCCCGGGGTGAGACCCTCATCCGCATGGGCGGCTGCAATGACTGCCACACCCCGATGATGTTCGACGCGCAGCGAGGGGTCTCGATACCGCAGATGAACCGCCTGCTCTCCGGTCACCCGGAGGGCGCGCCGGACCCGCAGTCGAAGCTCGCTCCCGGAGATCAAGCCGTGGTGGGCCCGACCTTCACCGCCTTCGCGTTGCCTTTCGGCGTCGTCTACACCGCCAACCTCACCCCCGACCTCGAGACGGGCTCAGGCGGGTGGACGGAAGAGGCCTTCTTCCGCATGTTCCGCACCGGGAAACACCTGGGCGGCGCTGGCCGGCCCATCCTTCCGCCGATGCCCTGGGCGTCGTTCTCCAAGGCGTCCGACGAAGATCTGCGCTCGGTGTTCGCGTACCTGCGCTCCATCCCGCCCATCAAGAACAAGGTGGCCGACCCGAAGGTGCCCGAGCCCGTGTTCCAGATGGTGAACAAGGTGAACTCGATGATGTTGATGGCACCCTGAGGCGCGTCACCAATCGCCGCGGCGACCCTGCTTCTTCTCGGAGGTGATTCGTTTCGACTCCAACCGGCGGCGCTTCGAGCCACGTGAAGGCCGCGTGGCGATGCGCTTCTCCGGTACGTACGACATCTTCACGAAAGCGCCGCGGAGCCGCTCCAACGCTTCTCCGCGGTTCTGCAGCTGGCTGCGCCGTTCGGTGGCGGTGACCGTGTAGCCGGTGGGTTTGTGAATCAACCGCACGCCGGTTTCGGTCTTGTTGCGATGCTGGCCGCCGGGGCCCGAGGCGATGAAGAACTGTTCTTCGCACTCGAGCATCAGCGCTTCATCACTGAGCGCGGCGACACGTTTGGCTTCTTGTGGACTGACCGACATCGACGCGTCTCCTCAAAAGAGTGCAGGCCAGACGCCCCTGCGTCGACCACCTGACTTTGAAGAGACTACTCAGCTCTCCCCGGGAGGTCCCGAGGAGAGCTGTTTTCCCCTCCCTCAGCGCGGGGGCGCAGAAGGGCGCAGCGGCGCGGGCGCAGACGGGCGCACCTTCGGAACGGCCGACTCGGTGGTGCTCCCGATGTCGGAGACCTCGAGGTTGTTGAAGATCTGCTTCACCCGGTCGACTTCCTTCCCGTCTTCGGTGTGCACCGAGATGAGAATGTTGCCCTGGCGGATCTTCCCTTCGTACTGCTTGGCCTCCAGCTCGGGGATCCCCATGCCCACGAGCGCACCGGTGAGCCCACCGACGGCAGCGCCCACCGCGGCGCCACTCAAGGCCGCCAGCAACGGGCCCGCGGCGATCAACGGCCCGAAGCCGGGAATGGCGAGCGCGCCGATACCGGCGAGCAGACCCAGCGTGCCACCGGCGATACCACCCGTGCCTGCGCCCGCGGCGGCGCCTTCAGGGGCCTTGGTGTTCTTCTCGTGCGCAAAGTCGCGGGTGCTGCCCTTGTCGGGCAGGAGCATCGAGATGTCCGTGCTGGCGAAGCCGGCGCTGGTGAGATCCGAGACCACGGTCTCGGCAAGGCGCTGACTGTTGACGATTCCGAAAACGGCTTTCCTGGGCATGCGAACTCCTTGGGATGAGGTTGGACTTCAGTTCGTGTTCTGGGGCGCTTCGCTGGCGGGCAACTCGAGCTGGTCGATCACGGTCTTCTCGCCAGCGATCTTTTGCGCGAGCGCGCGCACGGCGTCCCGCTCCGCCTTGTTCGGAACCAGGCCGCGCAGGGTGACGGTGCCGGCCTGGGTGATGATCTTCACGTTCTTCGCGGTGAACGACAGGCGTTCGTCATCCATCAGCGCCTTGCGAATGCTCTGCGTGAGCTTGCGGTCCTGCTCACTGTTCGATTGATCCATCGGCGTCAGCGCGACGCCCCCGTCCGTTCGGGCATCGAGGTGATGGTCTGCGGCAGTCTTGGGGGCTCCGGCCAACAACAGCGAGGACAGGGCGAGTGCGGCGAGGTTCATGAGTGCTCCTGGTGTGAGGGCTGACCACTCTTGAGCACCTTCCGCGCCAACGGCCTTCCGAGGGGAAACGCCACTCGGCGGCCGCGTGATCGCCCCACCTGGCGCACGGGGCGTGGCGAGCTGGCCCCTTCTGAGCCAAGGTCGCCACCGTGCGACCCACGTTCGTCCCCCTCCTCCTGAGCGTTCTGCTGGTCTCTGCCTGCACCCCCACGAACGCTCCGTGTTCGATCGTCAACTGCGGCGGCTGTTGTGATGCCGATGGCGAATGCCGCGACGGCACCACCGACGATGCGTGCGGTGCGGGCGCGCTCAACTGCAACACCTGCAGTGGTGGGCAGGTCTGCACCGACAAACGGTGCGTGCTCCCCCCGCAGGTGGCGGTCGACGCCGGCGTTCCCCTCGACGCGGGCATGCCCATCGTCGCGCCGGTGGAGACGTGGACCTGGGCTGGTTTTCCCGACAGCGCTTGCGGCAACGGCATGCCCACCGGCGTCGGCGTGAACATCACCACGCGTTCGAAAGACGTCTTCATCTACCTGATGGGGGGCGGCGCCTGCTGGAGCTCGCTGACCTGCGCCTTCGCGGCCACCAACCTGAGCACCGGCTACAGCGGGGGCGACTTCGCGACCGACTCCACCAAGCAGGCAGCGCCCTTCAACCGCGCGGTGGCGAACAACCCCTTCAAAGACATGAGCTACGTCTTCGTGCCGTACTGCACGGGCGACGTGCACGGCGGCGACAACGTGGTGAACTACCCCGGGCAAGGCGCCCAGATTCCCGCGCGCACCGTGCATCACAAGGGCGGCAAGAACATGGAGGCCTTCCTGGTGCGCCTGCGCGACACCTTCCCCGACGCGACGCGGGTGTTCCTCTCGGGCTCGAGCGCCGGCGCCTTCGGAGCGCAGCTCAACTACGCGCGGGTGGCGGCTGCATGGCCCAACGCCGAGGTGCACGTGCTGGCCGACTGCGCGCAGATTGTGAACCCCGCGGGCACCTTGCTCAGCGAGTGGCTCACCTCGTGGAACCTCGCCATTCCTGCCGGCTGCACGGGCTGCGCGAACGACTTCTCACTCTTCCCGAAGTACCTGCACGACAGCGCGCCCAACCGGCGTTTCGGGCTGCTGGCGTACACGCAGGATGGCACCCTGAGTCGGTTCTCCGGGGTCGACGGGCCGACCTTCGAGCAGAAGACGCTCGCGCTCACCGCCAGCGCGTACGACACCACCAGCAACGCGAAGTATTTCGTCGTCGGTGGCAACGAGCACGTGATGCTCGACAATCTGCCGACGCTGCAAGGCCCGCAGAGCACCAGTCTGAACGCGTGGGTTCAGGGCTTCGTCAACGGCGACGCCAGCTGGCAGAGCGTGAAGCCGTAATAAACAAAGAGCGTCGAGGCATCACTTGCCGCCCGAAGCGGAGGTGGCATCTCGACTGTGCTCGATGCGAACGGTGAGCGGACCCGATCGCCTAGAATGAGAGCCCGACGCCGAGCCGAAGCTCAGGCAACACCCGCTTCGCCACGTCGTCGTACATGCCGCCGCACGCCGCCTGAATCGAGAGACCCAGGTGCGGGCTGTAGAAGTGCGTCACGTCGGTCGAGATGAGGCCGCTGAAGCCGGCGGCATCGGCCTTGGGGTCGCGAAACGCGCGGTAGCCCGCCAACACCGAGACCCGCCAGGTGAACCCGCGGTGCGTCTCGTCGCGAAAATCACCGATGAGAAATCGGGGCCCACCGCGCACCCACCAGCCGAAGCGGCCGGGAAACGCCGACAGACCCGTCTGCAGATCGATCCACGGAATCGCGTGCACGGTGATCGCCCCACCGAGCAGATCGGGAAACGAGGTCATCGGGTACAGGTGCACCGAGCCCCACAGGTGCGGCCGATCTTCGGCGGCCAGCGCGAGCGGACTGCACAGCAGCGTCAACACCACCACCCAGCGCATCTACGGCTCGCCCGGCCGAGGCGCTTCTTTCTGCCGGCCCAACCCGCGGGCCGCGAAGCCCAGGGCGATCCACCCCGCGAGAAACGCGAGACCACCGAACGGCGTCACCGTGCCCAGGGTGCGCACGCCGGTGATGGCCATCACGTAGAGACTGCCGGAGAAGAGGATGATGCCCAGGGTGAACAGCACCGCGGCGATCCAGGGGAAGCGGCCCGTCACGTGCGCCGACATCACGCCCACCAGGCCCACCGCCAGCGCATGCACCACGTGGTACCGCGCGCCCACTTCCCACCAACCGAGTCGATCGACGGCGTCGGGCAAACCGAGCACGGCGCCTTTGACGGCGTGGGCTCCGAGCGCGCCCAGGGCCACGGCGGTGAAGCCGAGAAATGCGGTGAGGAAGGCGAGGCGGCGATCCATGGTCGCGCTTATCCTCCCGGAGCGCGAAAAAGAGAACCCATCACCACACCTCCTGGCTCTCAGGCTCCATGATCCCTCTCCTGCTCTCTGTGATGCTCAGCGCTGCGCCCACGCCGGTGGAGCAGGCGAAGTCGGCCATCAACCCCTTCAAGAAGACCCTCAAGGAGACCCTGCTCGGGGCCTTGAAGGTCTCGCCAGAAGCGGCGATCGACGTGTGCAGCAAACGTGCTCCCGAGTTGGCGAAGGAGGCCTCGCGGGGCAACGTCACCGTCGGCCGCAGCGCGCCCCGGTTGCGCAACCCGGCGAACGCCCCCAGGCCCTGGCTGGTACCGGTGATGGCTGAGCTGGCGACGGAGAAGCCGGGCACCGAGGCGCAGCGGGTGGTGACGCTCCCCGACGGTACGGTGGGCTACGCGGAGGCCATCTGGACCGCGGCGCCTTGCCTGGTCTGCCACGGCAAGAGCCTCGCCCCCGCCCTCGAGGCCAGGCTCGACGCTGCCTATCCGAAAGACACCGCCCGCGGCTTTGCGGAAGGCGACTTTCGCGGGGTGTTCTGGGCCGAGGTGAAGCCGCAAAAGCCTTGACCGCATGCAGGCCACACCCGATGAGGCCGCATGCCGATTCGTCGTGGTTCTGTGAATCTGGCGCGCTTCCGAATGGAAGGCGCCGTCCCCAAAGACAAAGATGTGAAGCGCTGGTTGCAGAAGGTCCTGGGCAAGGCGGGCTTCGAGCCCATCGATCCCAAGAGTGACGACGAACGCGCCGCGGGCTTCGTGGAGCTCGAGCAGAACGACTCCACCGAGTTCTCCGCGGGCGCGCTCTTTCACGGCCTGCACGCGTTGTTCGCCTGGCGCGTCGATCGCCTCAAGGTGCCCACCAGCGCGCTGCGCGTCGGTTTGCTCGAGTGGAGCCAGGCCTTCGAGAAGAAGAATGCCCGCGCCCCGGGTCGCCGGGAAAAGTCAGAACAGAAAGACGCGCTCAAGAAGACCCTGCGCGCCAAGCAGGCGCCGGTCAGCAAGGTGTTCGAGCTCAGCTTCGATCTCACCTCGCGCGACGTCTTCGTCTGGGCCACCTCGCGCACCGTGGTCGAAGAAGCGCAGGCCGTGCTCGAGTCGACGCTCGAAGTGAAGCTCATCCCCCGGGTGCCCGCGGCGTTCCTCGCGGCCGGTGCGCTCGATGCGATGACCCCCACCAAAGAACTGTTTCCGGAGGCCGGCTGATGGCCAGCAAAAAAGAAGAACGCGCGTTCGCCCGTGGTGAAGTCGGTGTGGACGGAGCGGCCGTCGAAGAAGAGAAGGACGAGTCGCAAAAGGAGCTCGCCAAGGCACAAGAGGCCCTGCTGCGTGGCCGCACCTGGCTGGGCCGCGAGTGCCTGACCTGGTTGTTGTGGAAGAGCGAGTCGACCGACGCGGTGCTCAACGTCGACGACCTGCCCGTGAACGTGGTGTTCAACGGAAAGGCCACCCTGCGCGCCGCTGCGGGCGACGTGACCGAGATTCAGGTCAAGGGCGTCACCGCGCCGTACGCAAAGCTGGTGAAGCACGCGATGGCCAAGGGCCTGCTGGTGCACACCGCGAAGATCCAGCTCACCTGGGGCGAGCAGGTCTACGACTTCACCATCGACGCCGAGTTCTTCGACATCCGATCCGCCAAGCTGCCCGCGCTGCTTCAGGAAGAAGAAGACGACAAACTCTCCGAGCGCCTCGAGCTGGCCACCCGCGCCTCCAAGGTGGCGGATGCATTGGTGGCGGCCTTCGTGAAAGAGCGCACCGCGAAGGGCTGGGCCTCGAAAACCGTGCCCGCTTTGCGCAAGTGGATGGAAGAACCCTGATCCAGTGGCACGCCGGTCCTTGACCGGGGAGGGGGATTGGCTTATGGCGGCCGTCCTTTCCGAACTCCAAATCGGAGCCCCGGAACGTTTCTTGAATTAACCCGCGAGGTTACAACGATGTACGCCGTCATCCGAACAGGTGGCAAACAGTACAGGGTCGCCGAAGGCGACGTTCTCCGCATTGAGAAGGTCGGAGGCGACTCTGGCGCTGAGGTGAAGTTCGACGAAGTGCTCATGATCGGCGGAACCGAAGCCGTGAAGGTCGGGAAACCGACCGTCTCGGGCGCCAAGGTGGTGGGGAAGATCCTCCGCCAGGCCAAGGCCCGTCGTGTGCTGCACTTCCGCAAAGAAAAGGAAGGATGGACCCGCCTGCGCGGGCACCGTCAGCCTTTCACCGAGGTGAAGATCACCTCGATCTCGGCCTAAAGGAACCAACCAGCCATGGCTCATAAAAAGGGACAAGGTTCATCACGCAACGGTCGTGATTCGAACTCACAGCGACGTGGAACGAAGGTGTACGGCGGCCAGGAGATCACGGCCGGCTCGATCATCGTTCGCCAGGTCGGCACCAAGATTCACCCGGGCACCAACGTCAAGAAGGGCCGCGACTTCACCCTGTTCGCGACCATCGACGGCGTTGTGAAGTTCGAGCGCTACGACCGCGACCGCAAGAAGGTCTCGGTCTACCCGGTCGCCGCTGCGACCGCTGCCGCCGCGAGCTGATTCAGGCAGTTCTTCGGTAAACGGGCGCCGAGTCTCCGGACTCGAGCGCCTGTTTCCATTTCTGGGTTGCTGGGTCGCTTCACCTCGGCCAGCCGTCCGCTTCGCTCCCGTCTGTCTCGCAGCGTTCCGCTGCTATCGGTTCCGCTCATGAAATTCGTCGATCAAGTTCAAATCTTCGTCAAGGGCGGCAATGGCGGTAACGGCGCCGTGGCTTTCCATCGCGAAAAGTACATCGACAAGGGCGGCCCTTCCGGCGGCGACGGCGGCGATGGTGGCTCGATCATCTTCGAGGCCGACCCGCAGCTGACCACCTTGCTCGACTTCCGTTTCTCCTCACGCCACGAGGCGCGCTCCGGCGCTCACGGCATGGGCAGCGACATGAACGGCCGGGCCGGTGAAGACACCACCATCAAGGTTCCGCTCGGCACCCTGGTGCGCGACGACGAGACCGGCGAGCTGCTCAAGGATCTCTCGACCCCCGGTGAGCTCTGGGTGGTCGCGAAGGGCGGCAGCGGTGGTTGGGGCAACATGAACTTTGCCACCGCCACCCGGCAGACCCCGCGTTTCGCCAAAGAAGGCACCCTGGGGCAGGAGCGCAAGCTCATGCTCGAGCTCAAGCTGCTGGCCGACGTGGGCCTGCTGGGCTTCCCCAACGCGGGCAAGAGCACCTTCATCAGCCGCATCTCGGCCGCGCGCCCGAAGGTGGCCGACTACCCCTTCACCACCCTGGTGCCGAACCTGGGCGTGGTCGATTACCGCGAGCGCCGCAGCTTCGTGGTGGCCGACATTCCCGGTCTCATCGAAGGCGCCAGCGATGGCCACGGGCTGGGGCTCCAGTTCCTGCGTCACGTCGAACGGTGCCGGGTGCTCATTCACCTGGTCGACCTGAGCGCCGCCGACGAAGGCCGCTCGCCCGTCAAAGACTTCGACATCCTCAACCGCGAGCTGGAGAAGTACAGCGCGCTGCTGGCCGACAAGCCGCAGATCGTGGTGGCCAACAAGCTCGACCTGCCGCACGCCCGTGAAGCGTTGCCCGCGTTCGCCGAGGCGATGGCCAAGCGCAACGTGAAGGTGTTCGAGCTGTCGGGCGCCACGGGTGAAGGCGCTCAGGCCGTGCTCGATGCGTGCGCGCGGATTCTGTTCGCCAACGAAGAGCACAAGGTGCGCCTCAAGGGCCGCCACCTGCTCACTGAAGGCGCTGCCAACGAGACCACCACCGCCAAGGCCTCCCGGCCCAGGCGCGCGCCTGCGAAGAAGAAGGTGGCTGCGAAGAAGGTGGTCGCCGCGAAGAAGTCGAAGAGCAAGGCCTCGCTCAAGAAGCCGGCGCCGATGAAGAAGGGCGCGAAGGCCACCAGCATCAAGCAGGTCGATCCCAAGATGCTGCGCCAGCTCAAGCACGACAAGAAGAAGCTGACCAAGCGGAAGAGCCGCTGATGGTTGGCGGTGGCCCGAAATACGAGCCCGCCGAAGGCAAACCGCTCCCGGCTGATCTGCTCCTCGCCCCCCGGCGGGAGCGCATCGAGAGCGTGGTGGCAGGCCGCACCCGCAACGTCACCGTGGTGCTCGATCGCCTGGAAGACACCTTCAACATGGCCGCGGTGCTCCGCACCTGTGAAGGCATGGGCCTTCAAGACGTGCACGTCATTCGAAACCCCGACGCGAAGTTCGCGCCGAACTCGAAGGTGACCCAGGGCTGCGACAAGTGGCTCGACCTGCACGTGTACAAAGACTTCAAGACCTGCGCTTCGGCCCTCAAGAAGAAGGGCTACCGGGTGATGGCTTCGGCCATTCGCCCCGGAGCGACCAGCCTCTTCGAGCTCAAGTTCGACGAGAAGATCGCCATGGTGCTGGGCAACGAACGCTTCGGCGTCTCCGATGAAGTGCTCGCCCATTCAGACGGGACGTTCTGGATCCCCATGAGGGGATTTTCCCAGAGCATGAATATTTCCGCGGCCGCCAGTGCCTGCGTCACCCGCGCGGTGTCGTGGCGGTTGGAGCACCTGGGCGCCCAGGGCGATCTGTCCGTCGAGGAAAAGACCGCGTTGACCGAGCAGTTCTCGTACCTTTCGGTCAAGCAGCGGGGCCGTGTCTACCGCAACCAGTGATGAAGGCCGGCGGGCTCGCTCCGTCAGAGGAAATCATGATGCTCACCCCCTGGATGGCTTCGTTCCTGATGGCTGTTGCTCCGGTCGACGGGGGCAGCGTGAAGCCCGTCGCTGACGCGGGCGTGACGATGGGCGCCGATGCCGGGGTGCCGGTGAAGAAGGCCGAGCTGGCGCCCGACGTGAAGGCGCTGGTCGATCGCGTGCAGTCCTTCTACGAGAAGACCCAGGACTTCACCGCCGAGTTCAAGCAGGAGTACCTCTACAAGGCGTTCAAGCGCACCCAGACCTCCAGCGGCACGGTGACCTTCAAGAAGCCGGCGCTGATGCGCTGGGAGTACCTGAAGCCTTCTCCCAAGACCTTCGTGCTCGCCGGTGATCGCGTGTTCGCGCACGACCCCGAAGCGAAGTTGATCACCCGCGCGGCGATGAACACCAACCAGCTCTCGGCCTCGGTCACCTTTCTCTTCGGCGTGGGCAAGCTGGAGAACGAGTTCTCCATCGTGAAGAAGGCGTG
Organism: Archangium sp.; assembly: GCA_031412555.1. Lineage (GTDB taxonomy): Bacteria > Myxococcota > Myxococcia > Myxococcales > Myxococcaceae > Archangium_A. The sequence goes on from JANODF010001035.1 coordinate 21,197, forward strand.
CCCGAAGTGCACCGGTACGCAGCTCGAGCTGACGCCCCTGGTGGCCGACCCCCGCTTCAAGCGCATCTTGCTCGAGGTCGACGAGAAGTCGGCCATGGTGATCAAGAGCACCGTCATCGATCCCGACGGCAGCGAGAACGCGATCAGCTTCCTCAAGCTGACCACCAACGTGGGCATCAACGAGTCGCACTTCAAGCTGATGCCGCCGCCGGGCACGCAGGTGCAGGACTTCCTCACCGGCGGCCAGATGACCGTCCCCGGTAGAGATGCTGGGGTCCTCGACGCAGGCAAGTGATCATCTGTCAGAGTGCGGCGGTGCTGCCCCGCCTGCTCGTCGCAGTGTTCCTCCTCTCCAGTTGTCACCGCGTCACCGGCCCTCCAGGGGTGGACTCGTTGGTCGGGCTGTCGTTCCCGCTGCTCTCGTCGCCCGCGCCGCGCATCGCGGTGAAGGGGCAGGTGAACGAGCTCGACGCTGAGGTTTCGTTCGACCCTTCGCAGCCCGTCAGCTTCGTCACCTCGAAGTGTGTGCCTGATCCCTCATTCGTGGCGCGCGTCTCGGTGCCCGATGCGTTCGGGCCCGATGAGACGTTTCCAGTTGTGCGGGTCTTCGGCCTGCAGGTGGGCGCCACCCGGTTTCGTGTTTTCGAGGCCGCGGTCGCTTCGGGCAAGACCTGTGTGGTGGTGCTCGGCGCGCCTGAGCTCAAGGAGCTGGCCCTCGAGGTCAACCCGGTCGCCCGCACGCTGAAGTTCCGCCCGTCCCAATCGAGGGAGAAGTGGGCCGCGGAAGCCGAGGCTTCCGGCGAAGACGCGCAGGTGCTCGCGCTCACGAAGGAGTCGCGTTTCGACTGGCCGCTCATTCCCATTCGGGTGCGCCAGGGGCCCGAACACTTCGACCTCACCATGCTCTTCTCGTTGCGTGAGCCGCGCAGCCGGGTGTTCGACGACTGGGCGCGCGCGAGTGGCATGAAGCCGGGCCTCGAGCTGCTCGAGGGCCTCGCCTTGCCGGAAGGCGTGGTGCTGCCGCCGGAGCTCTCGCAGCTCAACGGCTACACGTGGGACTCGCTCGAGTTCGCGCCGGGCTTCGGACTGGCGGTGGGCTCGCTGGAAGTGGAGCCAGGTGCGCCCCCGCACGCCGTGCATGGACTGCTCGGCGCCGATGCGTGGAGCCGCTTCTACATGACGTACGACGTCGGCTCGTCGGTGCTGGTGCTGCGCAGACCGCGGGTGTTCGTCTCGGGTTCGCAGGCGCGCTGTGAACGCGGCGAGCAGGTCTCGGAAGAGGCGTGTTTCGAGCTGCACGCGACGCCTTCAGGTGATGGCATCGACGTCACCGCGACGGTGTGGCGGCCGCTGCCCCTGGGGGCTCAGTTGTCACTCGACGTGATTGGCGGCGCGGGCACTTGCCGGCTGGGCATCACGTTCTCTCCGGGCGATCGCGGGCGGAGCACGCACCATCATTTCCCCTGGAAGAAGCTGGGCGACAGCATGCCGGCGTGTGGCGGCGAGGCGTTCAAGGGCGTCACCAGCGTGAGCCCGGGCCTGCTCGAGGAGAGCCCGCTGATGGAGTGCCCGGGGGTCTGCGCGTACGCGCGTGATGCGATGACCGGGCGGATGTCGTGTGAGTGTCAACCCGGCGTGCGCACCGCGGATGGCGATGCGGAGAAGCGGTTGCTGGAGCTGTTCAAGCGCATGCTCGATGAGAAGAAAGAAGCGCGGGAGATCGAGCCGAAGGATCCTGATTGAACTGAAACTCCCTCTCCCCGTCGGGGAGAGGGTTGGGGTGAGGGGCCGTTCGGAGCACCCAGGTAAGCCCCACACCCCGCCCGCCCGGCCCCCGAGCCCCCCCCGGCGGGGGGGGGGTTCAAAAACAAACACAAAGGGGGGGGGGGCCCATAAAGAAAAGGGCCACCCC
>JANODF010001036.1:0-3608 GCA_031412555.1 Archangium sp.
TTCACCTTCGCGCCCGACATCTCGATCGATCGCGTGAACCACCCGAGCACCGACAAACAATGCGCGCGGTGCGGCATGCCGAATTCATGAATGCGCAGATGCACCGAGCCCTCGTCATCGCGATGCGTCTCCATGCGGCCCGAGTCGTAGTGCGCGCCCCAGAGCTTCGACGCGCGCTCGAACAGGAACATGGGAGATCCGAACCGATAGAAGAACCGGAACACGCGGGGCAGGGTGGCCGTCGCCGCCCACGCGCCCATCTCACGGCACAGCGCGAGATCACCGCGCCCATGAATCCGGTCCGCGACGACGTTCACGTCGATGAACGCCGAGAACGGAACCCACTCATGCGGCAGCACGCGGCGCTCGAGCAGCGCCTGCGTCTCGGGAGCGAGCTCACGCGTGAGGCGTTGCGACGCTTCTTCACCATGCACCTCCTGCACGTACCGCAGCCGCGAGGTGAGGATGAGGCCTTTGCACTGAGCCATTCACTGCCCCCGCGCGCGAGCTTACAGGCGGAGGCTGGTGGGAAACAGCCCACCCCGACTTCAGTTGAAGACACCTCTTTTCTGCTGCTCCCGCTCGATGCTGCGGAACAGGGCGCCGAAGTTTCCTTCACCGAACGACGCGTAGTTCTTGCGCTGAATGAGCTCGATGAAGATCGGCCCCACCAGGTTCTTCGTGAAGATCTGCAGCAGGTACCCCTCGTCATCACCATCGACGAGCACGTTGCGCTTTCGCAGCTCGAGTTTGTCCTCGGTCACGCGCGGCACGCGGGCGAACACGTCGGCGTAATACGCGTCATCCATGTCGAGCATCTCGATGGGTGAACCCTCGAGCTTTCGCAACGACTCCAGAATGTCCTCGGTGATGAAGGCCAGGTGCTGAATGCCCGGGCCCTTGTATTCCTCGAGGTACTCGTTGATCTGCGACTTCTTCTCGTCGGCTTCGTTGATGGGAATGCAGAAACGCCCGCAGGGTGAACGCAACGCGAATGAAGTCAGCCCTGTCTTCGCGCCACGGATGTCGAAGTAGCGGACCTCCTCGAAACCGAAGACCTGTTTGTAGAAGGTGGCCCACTGCCCCATCGTGCCCTTCTCGACGTTGTTGGTGAGGTGATCGAGCGCGAGGAACCCTTTGTCGGGCACGAGCTCCGGTCGTTCAAGCGGCACGAAGCCGCGCCGCGTCCACGAGTCGGGGCGGCCATACGTGTCGACGAAGGAGATCAAGCTGTCGCCGATGCCGAAGATCGTAGGGAGCGCATGGCCCTCGAAGCTGCGCCCACCGCGAATGAGGGCCACCTCACGTGCGCGCTTCGCGTCTTTCGCGCGCCAACCCATCGAACAGATGCTCGGGCCATGCAGCTTCCCGAAGTTCGCAGCGAACGAGCCCGGTTCGCGGTTGATCAGAAACGAGATGTCGCCCTGCTGGTACAGCTCGATGGGCTTCTCCAGGTGCCGCATCGTCTTGCTGAAGCCGAAGGCCTTGAAGAGCGCGTCGAGGCGTTCGGGTTCGGGTGAGACGAACTCCACGTAGTCGAGGCCATCGAGACCGCAGGGGTTGTCGAGCGCGACGGGGAACTGAGGCTTCATGGCTGCTCCTTCCAGGACTTCCAATACTCAGGCAGCTCGGCTGGCAACGCCGCGCTCAGCACCTGGAGCGGCCGCTTCGTGTCGATCATCACCGCCACTTCATCGGTGCGGCTGGCGGTGCGGCTGCGCTCGAACGCGGCGCTCTGCGGCCCGTGGTGAATGCCTTGCGGATGGAAGGTGAGCATTCCCGGCGAGATGCCCGCACGGCTGAAGAAGTCGCCCGAGTGGTAGAAGAGCACCTCATCGAAGTCGATGTTCGAGTGGTAAAACGGCACCTTCAGCGCAGCCGGGTCGCCGTTCTCCAGTGGCCGCGGCAGGAAGCTGCAGACCACCGCGTTGTGCATCACGAAGGTGGTGTGCGCCGACGGCGGCAGATGAAAGCGATCCGAGAGCACCGGCCTGATGTCGCGCACGTTGAGCTTGAGGGCCGCGAGCGTGCCCTTCCACCCGACCACGTCGTGCGGATTGAACGGGTAGAAGATCTTCGTCACCTCGCCCGCGTGCAGCACGCGCAGCTCCCATTCACCGGAGGCACCGGGCGTGAGCGACGAGGTCTCCGGGGTGGGCACCTGGAGCACCGCGGGGTCGAACAAGGCGTGCTGCCCGAGCATGCCCTTCTCGGGAAAGTTCACTTCGCTGTACGCCTCGATCACCAGCAGCCGTGAAGGGCTCGTCGGGCTGAGCCGGTACGCGGTGCCGCGCGGCAGCAGCAGGTAGTCGCCAGGCTCGTACGCCAGCGGGCCGAAGTCGGTCTCCAGCCGCCCGGCGCCTGCGTGCACGAAGAGCAGCTCGTCTGCGTCGGCGTTGCGAAACAGGTACGGCATCGGCGCGCTCAGCGTGGCGAGCGAGAGCTTCAGGTCGGCGTTGCCCAACACGCCCCGGCGCGCGGAGAGCCAGTCGTCGTGCCGTTCACCTTCGAGCCGGCGCAGATCGTACGCGCGCGGCTTGAGCGGGCCTTCGATGCGGGTCCAACCCACCGGCGCGTGCTGCCGGTAGAGATGTGCGTAGCGGCCGAAGAAGCCGTTGCGCGCGTACTCCTCTTCCACCGTGCCCTCGGGCAGGCCCACGTGTGCCTGCGACGTCACCCGCCCGCGGATCCAGGGAATGTCCATGTGGTGCTTCGTAGGATGTCGCCGCGCTTCGAAGACAGTGACAAAGAGTTGAGCCTCATTGTCGAAGTGATGAACAATCGCCCTCGTGAACATCACCCTCGATCAAGCGCGCACGCTCGACGCCTTCGCCCGCGAAGGCACACTTCAGGCCGCGGCGAAGAAGCTGCACAAGGGCCACCCCGCGGTGCTCTACGCGCTCAAACAACTCGAGCAGCAGACCGGCCTCGCGCTGTTCGACCGCACCGGTTACCGCACCCGGCTCACCTCGGCAGGCGACGCGGTGTTGCGGCATTGCCGGGTGATGCTGGAGGCCGAACGTGCGCTGGAGGCGACCTGCACGGTGCTGCAGTCGGGTTGGGAGCCGGTGTTGCGCGTGGTGTTCGACGCCATCGTGCCGCTCGCTCCGGTGCTCGAAGTGGTCAAGCAGGTGCGGGAGCAGGGCGCGCCCACCAAGGTGATGCTCTCGGTCGACTCGCTCAGCGGCGTGGAGCAGCGCTTCACCGAAGAGCGCGCGCAGGTGATGGTCTCGGTGTTGCCCAACACGCCGCTCGACGGCCTCACCATGTACGAGCTGCCCCGCCTCAAGGCGCGCCTGGTCGCGCACCGTCGTCATCCGTTGAGCAAACGTGCCCGCGTCACCCGGGAAGAATTGAGCGAGCACGTGCTGCTCACCGTGCGTGGCAGTGATCCACGACTTCACCTCGCCACCGCCGAGCTCGACACGCAGAGCACCGTGCACCTGCCTGATTTTCATTCGAAGAAGGCGGCCATCCTCGAAGGCATCGGCTTCGGCTGGTTGCCGGAGTGGTTGATCGAACGCGAACTCGAGAAAGGTGAACTGCGGCCGCTCCAGTTGGCGCGCGGGGCGGTGCATGAGGCAGCTAGCAGGAGGGTGGCGGCGGCC
>JANODF010001037.1:0-23156 GCA_031412555.1 Archangium sp.
GCGAGCGAAGCCGCAGCCGCCCCTGAACGCGCCGTGAGGATGAGTGAACGGCCCTGGGCGGCCAGCGATCGCGCCACGCCCTTGCCTAGACCGCGACTGACGCCGGTGATCAACGTGAAGGTCGACATGCGTCTCTCCTCATCACACCGCGTTCACGGCGAAAGCATGGGCAGAGGGGGACTCGAACCCCTACTCCTTGCGGAACCAGATCCTAAGTCTGGCGCGGCTACCAGTTACGCCACCTGCCCGGTGGTGCCCGAAAAACAAAACGGCCGGTGCCCACTGGGGTCACCGGCCGTTTCGTACTGTGAAAGCGGGGGGAATCGAACCCTCAACCTATGGATTAAGAGTCCATTGCTCTACCAATTGAGCTACGCTTCCGACTCGTTGCGGGGCCGCCTATAAAGTTTTTCGGCCGGTCCTGTCAACCCACTTCTTTCGGCATCTCCGGAGCAGGCCTCGTCAGCAGCCAGACTCCCGCGGCAAACAACCCGATCACCACGTACTGCGCCGGCGTCAGGCCGGCATAACGACGGTCGACGAAGCTCAGGTCTGACGCCCGCAGAAAATCGAGAAAGAACCGGGGCACCGTGTAGCCGACCGCCAGGACGCCCATCAGGCGCCCCTGGGCCGGCCGGCGGGTCTTGAGCGCGTAGAGCACCAGCGACAACACGCCCAGCACCAGCGCGTCGTACAGGCCCAGGTCGTGGCGCGGGCCTCCGTAGGTCCTCAGGGGGAAGTTCACCGCGAGAAAAAAGTCGCTGTGCACCCCGGGGTGGTCGTGCACGAAGAAGCAGCCGATGCGCGCCACCATCCACCCGGGCGCGGTGCCCAGGGCCAACGCGTCGAGGTACGGCCCGATGGGCGTCTTGATGCGCCGGAAGAAGATGAAGATGCCCACCAGCGCGCCGAGCACGCCGCCCATGGAGGAGAGGCCCTCCCAGAAGCGCAGCACCAGCAGCGGGTCTGCCATCGTCAGCAGCTCCGGGTGGTACGCGAAGAGGTGCATGAAGTGGCCGCCGTAGAGGCCGAAGAGCACCGCCCACGGCACCATCTCGCGCAGCGGCTGATCGTTCCCCGGCCCGTACTGCCGCGCCTGACGCGCTGCCAGCCAGGCGCCGACCATCACGCCCGCGGCCGAGAGCACTCCGAAGATGTCGACGCGTTGCCCGAAGGGCAGGTTCAGCGCCGGTAACTCGAAGTAGGGAATCACAGCGCGCTCAGAGGGATTCGAACCCCCGACCCTTGGCTTCGAAGGCCAATGCTCTATCCAGCTGAGCTATGAGCGCTCGTGCTTTGCGATGGGCGGCTTACCGGGATCGAACCGGTAACCTCAGGAGTCACAGTCCTGCGCTCTAACCAGTTGAGCTAAAGCCGCCATCAACACGTTGCAAAAAGACAAAGGCGCGCGCGGAGTACCCAATGCCCCGCCCTACGTCAATCGAACTTAAAGAGAAGCGCGCCCAGCGGGACTCGAACCCACGACCCCCGGCTTAGAAGGCCGGTGCTCTATCCAGCTGAGCTATGGGCACTGACGAACAACTCAAAGTCGGGGCGGCCGGATTCGAACCGACGACCTTCTGCGCCCAAGGCAGACGCGCTACCAGACTGCGCTACGCCCCGTCTTCGTGGTGGCCTTTTGGACCATGCCACCGTGACGCGCAAGACTCGTTTCACTGACCTCATTCCCGGCCTTTGACCCGCGGGACCCCGGCTGGCAGTCTGCCCCCGCGTGCGAACGGTCTCCCTTCTCGTGTTCGGCCTCCTGGCCGGCTGCAAACCCGGTGGGCAGCCACCGATCGTCATTCCGCCCGTCGAGGAGCCGAACGTCGACTGTGTTCCCGCGGTCACCCTGGGCACCCCGCTCCGCCTGCTGACCCGGGCTGAGTACGATCTCACCGTGCGCGACCTGCTGGGGGCGACCAACCGGCCCTCCCGCGACTTTCCCCGCGAACCGCTGGCCCATGGCCTCGACAACGACGCGGTGCTCAACCAGGTCACCGGCGCCCACGTGGCCGGCTACCTCGAGGCGGCCGAGTTCCTCGCCAAAGACACGTTGGTGAACCGGCGCTCCACCGTGTTGCCCTGCGGCGCCACCGATCAGGCCTGCGGCGAGCTCTTCATCGCCACCACCGGCTTGAAGGCCTTCCGCCGCCCCCTCAACGCCGAAGAGCGGGCCAACCTGAACACCCTCTTCACCACCATCAACGCCACCGAAGGTTTCGATGGGGCGATCGAAGTGACGCTGCAGTCGATGCTCCAGTCGCCTCAGTTCCTCTACCGCGACGAGCAGGCGCTGGGGCCGGTGCCCATGCCCGTGGTCACCCTGGGCGGCTTCGAGCTCGCCTCCCGGCTCTCCTATTTTCTGTGGGGCACCATGCCCGACCAGCAGCTGCTCGAGGCGGCCGCCAACGGATCGCTCGATACGCCCGAGGGCCTGGAGCGTGAGGCCCGGCGCATGCTCGCCGATGGCCGCTCTGCCGACGGCATGATGCGGTTCTTCGCCCAGTGGCTCTACCTGGATGGGGTGGAGAACACCGAGAAGAACCCCGCGGTCTACCCGCAGTTCTCGCCCGCCCTGGCCACCGCCTGGCGGACCTCGTTGGAGCTGTTCGTCAAAGACGTGCTCGCCCACGACGGCACCTTGAGCGCGCTGCTCACCTCGAACGTGATGTACACGAACGACGCGATGTCGATGTACGGGCCCGCTGCGCCGTCGGCCGCCTTCGTGCGCAACGAGATGCCCGGCACGCAGCGAAAGGGCCTGCTCACCCAGCCCGGCTTCCTCGCCTTCAAGGCCATGCCCGATGGCAGCTCGCCGGTGCGCCGCGGCATCTTCGTGCTCGATCAGCTCATGTGTGAGGTGCCGCCGCCGCCGCCTGCGGGCGCGAACATCACCCCGCCCGCGCCTTCGGTCAGCACCACCACCCGCGAACGTTTCGCCGCCCACAGCCAGAGCGACGGGTGCATCGGCTGCCACCGCTTCATCGACCCGGTCGGCTTCACCTTCGAGAACTACGACGGCATGGGGTTGTGGCGTGACACCGAGAATGGCCAGGCCATCGACGCGACGGGCGGCGTGAAGATCTCCCGCGACACGCAGGTGATCGGCGACGTCACCGGCGTCGCCGAATTGAGCGCGAAGCTGGCCACCAGCCGCAACGTGCACGACTGCGTGGCCAAGGAGTTCTACCGCTTCGCGCTGGGCCGCTCCCTCACCCAGGCCGACACCTGCACCGCCACGCTGGTGGGCGATCGTTTCATGAAGTCAGGCGGCAACTTCAAGGAGCTGATGCTGGCCATCGTTCAGTCGGAGTCGTTCCGGCGCAACGCGAACCCGGAGATGACGCCATGAAGTTGTCCCGACGCCAGATCCTCAGGGGCGCAGGCGGCATCGTGGTCGGCCTGCCTTTCCTCGAGGCGCTCGCCCCGCACAAAGCCTTCGCGCAGTCGATGCCGCAGAAACGCTTCATCGGCATCTACCACCCCAACGGCGTCTACACGCCGCAGTGGTTCCCCACCGGCGACGAGAACAACTTCACCCTGGGGCCGATTCACCAGTCGCTCGCCCCGTGGAAGAGCAAGCTGCTCTTCACCAGCGGCGTCGACATGCAGGTCGCCGTCTCCGGCCCCGGCGAGCAGCACCAGCGTGGCATCGGCGCGTTCCTCACCGGCGCCAAGCTCGACACGGGCACCTTCGTCGGCAACGACGGCAGCCGGGCCGGTTATGCGCTGGGGCCTTCGGTCGATCAGACCATCGCGGGCTTGATCGGTCAGGGCACCCGGGTGCCCAGCCTGCAGCTCGGCGTGCACGCGCTGCTCTCGAACGTCGCCGGCGTGGTGAGCTACCGCGGGCCCAATCAGCCACTGCTCGCGCAGAACGATCCGCGCGTCACCTTCCGCACCCTGTTCATGGATTCGGGCATGCCGCCCACCGAGATGGAGAAGCTGCGCGTGCGCCGCCGCTCCGTGCTCGACGCAGTGCAGACGCAGCTGGCTGCGCTCAAGAAGTCGGTCAGCAAGTCAGACCAGGCGCGCCTCGATCAGCACCTCACCCTGGTGCGCGAGATGGAGAACCGGCTCACGGCCCTGCCCCCCGGTACCTGCCAGTCGCCCACCGATCCCGGCATGGTCGACTTCGAGCGCGAGGCCGAGATCCCCACCGTCGCCCGCCTGCAGATGGATCTGCTGACCCTGGCGCTGCGCTGCGATCTCACCCGGGTGGCCACCGTGATGTTCAGCGACGCGATGAACCACGTCGCCATGCCACACTTGAACATCACCTCCGACATCCACAACCTCACCCACTACGGCGACGGCGATCCCGAGCGGCTCAAGGTCGCGACCCGCGACACCTGGCAGGCCGGCGTGCTGGCCACGCTGCTGCAAGAGCTCGACTCCATCCAGGAGATGGATGGCAGCAAGGCGCTCGATCACACGCTCGTGTTCTGGGGCAGCGACGTGTCACGCGGCAACGTGCACTCTCACGACGACATGCCCTTCATGCTCGCGGGCGGCGGCGCCGGTTTCCGCATGGGCCGCTTCGTGAAGTGGACCAACGCGTACCACAACGATCTGCTCGTCTCGATCATCAACGGCTACGGGGGCAACCTCACCACGTACGGTGAAGCTGCCTTCTGCCGCGGCCCGCTCACCAACCTGACCTGAGTTTGCTCGATGCGAAATTTCGCGCTGACCTTCGTGCTGATGCTCGCCGTACTTGCGCCTTCTCGTGCTGAGGCGGTGACGCTCGGCCTCGACCTCGGTGGTGGGTACTGGTTCGAGAACGCCGCCCAGTTCGACTTTCACTTCAAGGTGCAGTTCGCGCTCGGCAAGGTGGTGTCGATTGGGTTTCGCCCGGGCATCTTGCTCAACGTGCGCCCCGCGGTGGAGGTCGGCGTACCCGTCGACGCGTACCTGCGCTTTCACGTCAGCCGGCTGTACTTCGACCTGATGGGCGGGTTGGCGATCCTGTTTGGGAATCCCCAGTTCCTTCGCGCTCACGCCGCGGTGGGCATGGGCGTGTTCTTCGGGAAGGGGTTTTCGATCGGCTTCGAGGGCGGGTACCTGCAGAACGCGGCGCAGTTGTTGGCTCGGTTCTCGTTCGCGTTTTAGTGGGGCCGGTGGGCCCCTCACCACCTCCCTCTCCCCGGAGGGGAGAGGGAGACAAGTTCACACGTCGAGTTCCTTCAGCTTGTCGGCGCCTTCCATGATGAACCGGAAACGCGGCCCGACGTCCTTGCCGAAGAGCTCGTTGATGGTCGAGTCGGTCTCCAGCTCGTTGTCGATGCTCACCTTGAGCGCGATGCGCTTCTTGCGATCGAGGGTGGTCATCTTGAGCTCATCGGGGGTCATCTCACCCAGACCCTTGAAGCGCATGATGTTCGGCTTGCTGTTCACCCGGCCGTGGTCCTTGATGATCTGGTCGCGGTGCGCCTCGTCGAGTGCCCAGTAGACCTCTTTGCCGATCTCCACCTTGTAGAGCGGCGGCTGGGCGATGAAGACGTGCCCGTTGACGATCAACGGCCGCAGGTGCCGGTAGAAGAAAGTCAGCAGCAGCGTCGAGATGTGCAGCCCGTCGGCATCGGCGTCCATCAAGAGGAAGATCTTCCCGTAGCGCAGCCGGGTGAGATCGACGTCGGCGCCCAGCCCGCAGCCCAGCGCGCTGGCGATGTCCTGGAGCTCCTTGTTGCCCGCCACCTTGTCGGTGCTGGCCTGCTCGGCGTTGAGCACCTTGCCGCGCAGCGGGAGGATCGCCTGCGTGTGGCGATCGCGGCCCTGTTTGGCCGAACCACCTGCGGAGTCACCTTCCACGATGAACAGCTCGCTGTCTTCCGGATCGGTCGACGAGCAGTCGGCCAGCTTGCCCGGCAGGTTCAGCTTGTGGCTGATGGCCGACTTGCGGGTGACCGCCTGGGCCGCTCGTGACGCTTCGCGCGCGCGCGCCGCCAGGATGATGCGGGCCACCACCGCCTCGGCGATGGTCTTGTTGTCGTTGAGCCACTTCTCCACCGCGGGGCGGATGACGCTGTCGACCTGCGCCTGGGTCTCCGGGTTGTTCAGGCGCTCCTTGGTCTGTCCCTGAAACTGCGGCTCGACCACGTAGGCCGAGAGCACGCACACCATGCCTTCACGAATGTCTTCGGCGGTGAGCGTCACGCCCTTGGGCGTCAGCTCGTGCGTCTCGATGTAGTTGCGCACCGCCTTCACCAGGCCCGACTTGAGCCCGTTCTCGTGCGTGCCACCGTTCTTGGTGGGGATGCCGTTGACGTAGCTCTTGACCAGCTCGTCGGTGGCCTCGCTCCACGCCAGCGCGAACTCCAGCTTCACCCCGTTCTCGTGCGACTTGTAGAAGGGCGTCGAGGCCGGGGGCACGATGGCCTTGCTGCGGTCGGCGATGAGCTTGGTGATGTACTCGGCGATGCCGCCGTCGTGCCGGAACTTCGACTCGGTGGCGGGCCTGGCGGTCTCGTCGACGAAGACGATCTCCAGGCCCTTGTGCAGGTAGCTCTTCGACTCCAGGCGCTCCTTGATGAGCTCCACGTCGAACTTCAACTTGGCGCCGAAGATCTCCGGGTCGGGCGTGAAGGTGATGGTGGTGCCGGTGCCGCGCGCGTTGCCCATCGTCTTGAGCTTCGAGACCGCCTTGCCGCGGCTGAAGGTCATCTCGTGGTGTTTGCCGTCACGTTTGATCTCGGCGACGAGCTCAGTCGAGAGCGCGTTGACCACCGACGAGCCGACGCCGTGCAGACCGCCGGAGTGGGTGTAGTTCTTCTTCTCGAACTTCCCGCCGGAGTGCAGCGTGGTGAAGATCACCTCGAGCGCCGACTTGTTGTACTTCTTCATCATGTCGACGGGGATGCCGCGCCCGTCGTCGCCCACCGTCATGGTGGTGCCGTTCTTGTGCAGCCGCACCTCGATGCGCGAGGCGTGGCCGGTCATCACCTCGTCGACCGAGTTGGCGACGATCTCCCAGCGGCGGTGGTGGTACCCGTCGGCGCCCGTGCCGCCGGTGTACATGCCGGGGCGAATGCGCACCGGCTCGAGCCCCTCGAGCACCTGAATGTCGGACGCGTCGTATTTCTTGGCAGCCATGGGTCAGCTCCTCTTCTCAGGCTTGTCGCTCTTGTCCGTCTTCACTTCGGGCAGCAGCACGTGCACTGGCTCCTTCGAGACGGTCTTGATTTCGTCCTTCTTCGACATCTCGCGGCCCTTGCCGCCGCGGCCGGTCACTTCGTAGCGGGCGAGCGAGAACTTGAGGCTCTTGCCCTTGGCCGTCTCGATGAGCAGCTCGGTGTCTTTCTTCGTGGTGCAGATGAAGGCCATCACCTGATCGTCATCGGCCGTCTTGATCACCGTGACGCCGCGCCCCGGGCCCGCGAGCACGTTCACTTCGTCGACCTTGCACACCAACGCGTTGGTCTTCTTGGTGACCACGCCGAGCAGATCCTTCTCGATGCAGCCTTGCACGCCGATGATCTCGTCGCCTTCGCCACACCGCGCGAAGCGGCGGCCCGAACGGGTCGACACTTCTTTGTGGGCATCGAGCGAGAACCGAAGCCCGTAGCCGTCCTTCGAGACGGCCACCATCATCGAGGGGATCGGCAGGCGCGGATCGAGTGAGACCGCGCCCACGATGCGTTCGTTGTCGTCGAACTTGAACAGCTTCTGCACCGGATCGCCGTAGCCCGTGGAGGGCGGCACGTCGTTGAAGCGCGTGGTGTACGCCGCGCCCGCGCTGGAGAAGAAGATGAGGCTCGACTTGAGCGAACCCGCGATGAGCGCCATCAGCTCGTCGCCTTCACGCATGCGCGTCGAGGTGGGGTCCTTCAGCTCACGCACCCGCTTGACCCAGCCATCGCGCGTGACCACCACCTGGCAGTCTTCGTCGGCGATGAAGGCCTCTTCGTTGTACTCGACCTCTTCGATGGGCCCGGAGATCTTGGTGCGGCGTTTGTCTTGATACGTCTTGCCGACCGCGGAGAGCTCGTCTCTGACCAGGTTCCAGCGCGCCTTCTTGCCGGCGGTGTCGGGCTTGAGCAGCTCGGAGAGCTCCTTCGCTTCGGCCCGCTTCTCCTTGAGCTCCTTCTGGATGACCAGGATCTCGAGGCGAGCCAGCTTGTAGAGCTTCATCTCGAGGATCGCTTCGACCTGCTCCTCGGAGAGCTTGAAACGCGCGATCAACTTGCCCGCGGCGTCGGCTTTGCCTTCCGACTTGCGGATGATTTTGATCATCTCGTCGAGGGCGTCGTAGACCTTCTCGAACCCCTCGAGGATGTGCAGCCGCGCCTTGAGCTGCTCCAGCTGGAAGGTGAGCCGCTTGGTCACCACCTCGAGGCGGAAGGCCAGGAAATGCCAGAGCATCTCCTTCAAGTTGAGGCGCTTGGGCGACATGCCCGCGTCGGGGCCTTCACCGGGCACCAGGCAGGTGAGGTTGACGTTGAAGTTGGTCTGCAGCGGCGTGTGCTTGAACAGGTACGACATCACCAGCTCAGCGTCGGAGTCGCGCTTGAGCTCCATCACGATGCGCACTTCTTTGGTCGACTCGTCGCGCACGTCGACCAGCGCCGGCAGTTTGCGATCGGTGATGATTTCGCCGATGCGCGAGACCAGCGTCGACTTGTTCACCGTGTAGGGGATCGAGGTGACGATGATGTTCTGCCCGCCTCGCGCGCGCTCCTCGAGCTTCCACTCGCCGCGCAGGCGCACCGCGCCCTGGCCGGTCTCGTAGATCTCCTTGAGCTCCTTCTTGGAGTTGAGGATCTGCCCGCCGGTGGGGAAGTCGGGGCCCCTCACCGCCTTCAAGAGATCCTTCGTCTCGAGCTTCGGATCCTTGATGAGCTCCAGGCACGCTTCGATGAGCTCGCCCAGGTGATGCGGGGGAATGTTGGTCGCCATGCCCACCGCGATGCCGGTGGTGCCGTTCATCAGCAGCTGGGGCAGCTTCGAGGGCAACACGACCGGCTCACTGCGCGTGCCGTCGTAGTTGGGCCTCAGCTCGACCGTCTTCTGCTGCAGCTCGCCCAACATCTCTTCGGCGAGCTTCTGCAGGCGCGCTTCGGTGTAGCGCATGGCCGCCGCCGCATCGCCGTCGACGGACCCGAAGTTGCCGTGACCATCGACCAGCGGGTAGCGCAGCGAGAAGTCCTGCGCCATGCGCACCAGCGCGTCGTAGATCGACTGATCGCCGTGCGGGTGGAACTGGCCCATCACCACGCCGACCACGTTCGCGCACTTGCGGTACTTCGCGTCGGAGCTGACGCCTTCGTTCCACATGCCGTACAGAATTCGGCGCTGCACGGGCTTGAGGCCGTCACGCACGTCAGGCAACGCGCGCGAGGTGATCACCGACATCGCGTACGCGAGGTAGCGCTTGCGGGCTTCGTCGGAGAGGTTGATGGGGCGGTCTCCGCCGCCACCGCCTGCACCGGCCGGAGGCGGTTTACCGCGCTTTCCGCCACCTTTGCCGCTGTTCACCTGTTCAGCTTCGCTCACGAAATACCTCGATCTTTCAAATCGTTGCGGGCCCCAAAACGAGTGCTACAGGCCTGATCGCGCGGACCTTACCAGCCTGATCCCGGGCGGCAAGAAATAGCCGAAGGCCAACCTCGCGGAATGCCTCCAGATCTCCTGCCCGTTGCGGTCATACGACGGAGGTGATCTTTGAAAAGCGTGGGCTAGGCTGTGCGCCGTGCTCCCCCTCATTCTCCTCGTGCTGGCCGCGCCCAAGGGTGCCGCCGCTCCTGCCAAGCCGCTCCTTCCTTCCAGGGCCGCCGTCTTCGTCTCTTCACCCGATGAGGCAGGAGCCGCCAAAGCGGAAGCCGAGTTGAACAAGGCGTTGGAGGCCGCGAGCGTGGAGTTGGTCGACGTGCCCGCTGGTTTCTCCCTGCCCGCCCGTGACGACGCCGGCGACAAGCTGGTGAAGGACGCCCGGCAGGCCTACGACGACCTCGACTACGAAGGCGCCGCGACGAAGTGGAACGAAGCGCTCGAGTTCTTCGTGAAGAACCCGCATCTGGCCGACGCGAAGTCGCTGGCTGACGCGCACTTCTTCGTGGGCGCGTTGGCCATTCAGAACGGCGGCAAGACGCACGCGAAGAAAGCGACCGAAGAGTTCGTGCGCGCGCTGCTCAACAACCCCGACCTCACCTGCGATCCCCAGGTGTACGGCGCCGACGTGAAGAAGGCCTTCGACAAGGCCCTCACCGACATCAGCGCCAAGGGCGTGGGCCCGCTGGCGATCGACTCGTCGCCCCCCGGCGCGATGGTCAGCTTGCGCGGCAAGGAACTGGGCCTGACGCCCATCGCCGAAGCGCCTTCGGTGCCGGTCGGCCGTCACCTGCTCACCTTCTCCAAGCCCGGCTTCGAGCCCGCGGGCGCCTACGCCGACGTCAGCAAAGAAGGCGGCACCGCCAAACCCACCCTCACCGCGGCCCCCGGCTACCTCGAGGTGCGCGACGCGGCGACCACCGTGGTCGGACAGGGCGTGGGCGTCAAAGGCGCGCTGCCTGCCGGTGCGAAGAAGCTGGGCGACGTGGTGAAGGCGCGTTTCCTCGTGGTCAGTGACGGCGCCCTCGCCGAGGTCTGGGACGTGGAGACCGGCAACCGCCTTGCCGGCCTGTCTCTTTCCGCTGAAGAAGTGAACGAGAGCGCCAAGAAGATCGGCGCGTTCATCGCCAAACCGGGCAGCGCCGCCGTCGCTGCGGCCGAGGTCACCGAGACCGCTGAGGAACCGTCAGCGGGCGGCCCCGTGTACAAGAAGTGGTGGTTCTGGACCGCGGTGGGCGTGGTGGCAGTGGGCGGCATCACGGCGGGCGCCGTCGCCGGAGCGAACAATTCGGGCGGGCGTCCGTTCAACGTCGTGCTGGGTACTCCCTGAGGTGTGTTCGATGAAGTCCGCCCTGCTGATCCCGATCGTCTCCTGTCTCGTCGCGACACACGCGTTGGCGGCGCCGCCTTCGGAGAAGCGCGTCTCTGCGCTGATCCTCCCCATGGACAAGGGCTCAGAGGCGCTCACCCTCAAGATCGAGTCGTTCGCCAACGACGCGCTCAACGAGTACCAGGGCTTCAAGGTGCGAACGAGCGACGACCTCTTCGGGGTCGCGGCCGATGAAGAAGCGGCCGCCTCGCTCAAACGTGCCGAGACCGGCTTCAAGGAGAGCAAGGCCGCCTTCGACGAGCGCAACTACGAAGACGCCGAGCGCAAGCTGCGCGCGACCATCAAGGAGTACGGCAAGGCCGTCGGCGCGATGAAGAACTGCGGCAACCTCTGCGACTCGGTGGCCATGTTCGGCTCGGTGTTGCAGGCCCGTGGTGACGTGGAAGAGGCGAAGATCGCCATCCTCGATCTGCTCGCGCTCAGCCCCACCTTCGAGCTCGATCGCAAGCGCTACCCCCAGAACTTCCTCGCGCTCAAGGCGCAAGTGGCCACCAGCCGCAACGCGCAGCTGCGCGGCAGCGTGACGGTGAAGACCAAACCTTCCGGCGCGCGCGTGTTCCTCAACGGCGAGCTGCAGGGCTACTCGCCGTACACGCTGCAGACGCTGCCCATCGGCAAACACCTGGTGAAGATCGAACGCCCCGGGTTCAAGCAGCTGGGCCTGATGGTCGAGATCACTCCGGAAGATCAGGAGATCACCAGCGAGCTCACCGCGACCTCTGGCTACAAGGCCTTCGACGCTCTGATGGACAGGCTCGCCGGTGAAGCGCTCAAGGACAAGGGCGGCGGCACGATGACCAGCGTGGCGAACTCGCTCAAGCTCGAGCGCGCGGTGATCGGCGTGCTCAAAGAAGCGAGCAGCGAATCGACCGAGCTCACCATGGCGTACTTCGACTTGAAGACCGGCAAGCGCATCGCCATCAAGCGCGTCGCGTTCCAGGGTGACGAGTTCGGCCAACTGCGCGGTGAAGTCGAGCGCATGGTCAACCACCTGGTGAACTCCGAAGGCAGCGACAAGGTCACCCGCTCCGCCGATCCGCTCGACAACAAGGGCGGCACCGAGGAGTGGCAGGGCGAAGATCGCGGCGGCAAGAACGTGAACCGCGAGAAGAAGTCGAAGGGTGGCGACCCGCTCGACAGCGCCAGCGGCACCGACGACTGGTGATCCGTGATCCCCTCTCCCTTTGGGAGAGGGTGAGGGTGAGGGCCTGGTAACGCCTCAACTGCGCTCAAGCGTCCAGAAGCGCGTGTGAAGGCGCACGTCGTACGGCGTTCGGTACGGCTCATCCGTCTCACTCTTCCGCCGAGCAGGTGCGAATCGCAGTGAGTCGTCTTCGTTCACGAAGATCTCGCCGTTCTCCTTCTTCGCGCCGCTGAGCACGAAGTAGTGACCGCCATCGGCCCAGGTCGATCGCACTCCCGCCCCACCGCCTTCGAAGTGTTTCACCACCGCCTCGATGCTGGGCAACGTGCGCACGAAGTACCGGCCACTCGCTGCACTGGTCAGCTTCGCCCAGTCGTCCGCACGCAGGTCATTCGCGAAAGCGGCCGTGGCGTTGGCATCGAGGCGGATCTCCGAACGCCCACCCCGCAGCGTCTTGTTGAACTCCGGGCCCAGGCGCACCCCACCCCGCTCACCGTGAATCGAAGTGTAGCGGTGCTCGAACTCTTCCCGGCTCAGCCCCGGTGGCACCAGCCCCGCCGACTTCCACAGGTGCACCGCGGCCGAAGCCAGACACTCGAGGCCTGGCTGCGAAGGATCGGGTGAGACGAGCACCTGCTGAATGGTCGCGAAGGTGAAGGCGCGTTCGCCCCGTTCATTGACCGCCGCGCCACCACCATCGAACTGACCTGCCGAATAGAAGCGGTGCACCGCTTCATGAAGCAGCGCCTCGATCGAGCTCGCTTCGGAGACGTGCGCCCCCTCGAGGAGCCGCGCGAGATCATCGTGCCGATTGTTCAACTGCAGCGTCGGCTTGCCGGGAGACGAGAGCGACAAGCCCCCATCGGGCTGCAGTCGAACGTGATCGGTCAGCCCCACGCGCACCGAGAGCGGAGCCAGCCCGCGCGAGAGTTCACGGTGCGTCACCACGTAGAGCAGCTTTGCGGCGGCCGTGGAGAGATGATCGGGCAAGACCAACGACGGCTTCGCGCGCAGCACCCGCTCGAGCGTCACCTCGTCTTCCGTGCGCGCGGTCGAAGGGAAGGCTTCCACCGAGTTGCGGACCGGCTGCGGCACGTCTGCAGGCTCGAGGGGAACCGCAGCGAAAACGAGGCGCGAGATGGAGGGCATGGGCCCTCGCAGAGCAAGTTCGCGGCCGACGCACTTTTGCGAAGATTCGCGTGGTTGCCGAGGTGGCTCCGTTTCAGCGAGAGACTCGTAGTACACGGCGCGGATGCGCTTGCGCCTGTCGCTGGTCCTCGCCCTCGTCGCCTGCCCTGCCTTCGCCCAGACCGCGGTGTTGAGCGGCACCGACCCCTCACGGGGCACCACGCTGCTGCCGGGCTCTTCGGCGTGGAGCGATGAAGCGACCTCGATGGTCTACAACCCCGCGGGCCTGGGACGCGTCGGCCGGCTCAACGCCTGGTACGTGCACGAGCGCAGCAACATCCGCCCGCAGGACAACGACGGTCTCTGGTTCGCCACCAGCATCGCGGACATGGTCGGCCTCGGCGTCAGCTTTCAATGGCTGCGCCCCGGCACCGGACTGGGCTTCGAGCGCGCGAAGACCTCGCTGGCGTTCTCAGCGGGTCCCGAGTCGTTCTCGGTCGGCACCACGGTGAACTGGTTCTCCAGCCAGAACACGCAGTGGGTCACCACGCTCGACGTCGGCGTGCAGTCGCGGCCGCTGCGCTGGTTGTCGTTGGGCGCCTTCGTGCGCAACCTGAACGCCCCGCAGGCGAACCTGAATGGGCTGAGCACCTTCTTCCCCCGCGAGTGGACGGTGGGCGTGGGCGTGCGTCCGTTCGGCGAATACCTCACCCTCGGCGTCGATTGGGTGGTCGGCGAGACGCTGCCCGTCAACCGCAGCCGGCTGCAGTACACCGTGCAGGCGAAGCTGCTGGGGGGCGTGCGGTTGCTGGCGGGCGTGAGCCACAGCTTCAACTCGGTCGACCCGCTCTACTTTCATGGCGGCATCGGGCTCGATCTGGAGAACGTGGGCTACACGCAGGGCGTCGCGTACGGCGCGGGTGAGCTCAACTGGCAGTTCGCCGGCCGCTTCTCGATGGACAAGTACCAGAGCGTGATCCCGCAGCAGAAGATCGCGGTCATCTCACTCAACGACCTCGCCGGTTCGGGAGGCACCACGGTGGGCTCGTTGCTCGGGCTGGCCAGCGAAGATCGGTACCTGCGCTTCGTGCGCTTCCTGGAGAACGCGGCCAAAGACCCGGAGCTCGCGGGCCTCGTGCTCAAGGTGGAAGGCGCGGGCGTCGGCCTGGCGCGGGCCGATGAAGTGAGGGCGGCGATCGCGAAGCTCCGCGCGGCAGGCAAGAAGGTCTACGCCTACGTGCTGTCCGCCGGAGACGCGGAGTACCTGATGGTCTCCGGTTGTGACGGCATCTACGCCGCTCCCGAGGCGATGGTGATGATCGACGGCCTGCGCACGAGCATCACGTTCTTCGGCGGCACCGCCAAACGGTTCGGCATCGACGTCGATGTGGCGCGCGTCGGTGACTACAAGACGTTCCCCGAGCAGTTCACCCGGCAGGACATGAGCGACGCGCAGCGCGAGACGATCAACGCGTACCTCGACACGAACGTGAAGACGATCGCGGCCCGCATCAAAGAGGCCCGGGGCATCGAGCCGGCGGCCTGGCAGGCGGCGCTCGACGAGGGGCTCAAGCCGGCCAAACGTGCGGTGGAGCTGCGTCAGCTCGACGCGGTGATGACGCCGCAGCAGTTCGAGGAGCACATCCGCGCACAGCTGCCCAACGCGCGCGTGTCGCGTGACTACCGCCCGTTCGAAACGCGTGACGAGCGCTGGGGCAAGAAGAAGTCGATCGCGGTGATCCCGGTGCTGGGCAACATCGCAGGTGGCAAGAACCAGACGACGCCGTTGACTGGTGACCTGGTCGCGGGCGCTCAGTCGTTCATGGAGGCGCTCAACGAAGCGACGGAAGATCCCAGCGTGGCGGCCATCGTGATCCGGGTGGATTCAGGCGGTGGTGATGGGCTCGCGAGCGACCTGATGTACCGCGCGGTGCTCGAGGCGAAGAAGCGCAAGCCGGTGATCGCCTCGATGGGCGACGTGGCTGCGTCGGGCGGCTACTACGTGGCGATGGGCGCCGATGAGATCGTGGCGTCGTCCACCACGCTCACCGGCAGCATCGGCGTCTTTTTTGCGAAGCCTGCCATCAAGAAGCTCGCGGAAGACTTCGGTGCGACGCAAATCACCATCTCGCGCGGCAAGCTCTCGGGCATCACCGATACCTTCGATCCGTGGACGCCGGATCAGCGGGTCGCGGCGCAGAAGTGGATCGACGATTTCTACGACTCCTTCATCACCGAGGTCGCCTCGAGCCGAAAGATGCCCAAGGAGGCCGTCGACAAGGTGGCCCGCGGCCGGGTGTGGAGCGGCGAAGATGCGAAGGCGCGGGGCCTGGTGGATCATCTCGGCGGCGTGATGGATGCGATCGCGCTGGCGAAGGTGAAGTCAGGCGTCATGGGCGACCTCGACATCAACATCTACCAGAGCTCACCGGGCCTCATCGGCGCGCTGATCGGCGCGGCGGCTCCGGATGCGTTGCTCCAGGCGCAGGTGCCTTCTCAGCAACTGCCGCCCGGTCTTCAGTCACTCGCGGAGCAGCTCGGCAGCGCCTCGTGGCTGCTCGAGTCTCCGAAGGTGCAGGCGCGGCTCGAGTACACCATCGACGTGAAGTGAACGCTGTCGCGAGACGGTGACTGCCGTCAGCCATGACTGGTTGTGTCGTGCGGTGGGCAAAGGCACGCTCCTCCCGAACCAGCATCACTTCGGGGGCTTCATGCAGCGCAACATCTGGATGGCACTGATCGTCGTCACAATCGGCTTCGGCTGCGGCGTCTCCGTCGACGCGTTCCCCGCGAGCGCTGCGAAGGCGTACTGCACGCAGGTCTACGCCTGTTGCTCTGCGGGCGAGACCGCTGACGCCGGCGCGTTTGGCCCCGACATGGCCTCCTGCACCAACAACGTCGGTGGGCAGTTCGATCTGAAGACCGGCTTCCTCAAGTCGGAGCAGACGAAGGGCCGCCTCACGTTCCACCCCGACAAGGCCCAGGCCTGCATCGACAAGCTCGCCGCGCTCAAGTGCCAGGAGCTCAAGTCGAACGCCACCGCCACCCCGGTCGAGTGCACCACCTACGTGGAACCGAAGACCGCAGTCGGCGGCGCCTGTGCCATCACCGATTCGTGCATCGGCTCGTGGTGCAACGGCGGCAGCGCCACGGCCGACGGCGTGTGCACCAGCTTCTTGACCGCAGGTCAGAACTGCGACGCGGGAACCTGCGCGGCCGGCACCTTCTGCGACGGAAGCCCTCGCACCTGCATCGCCAAACGCGCCGACGGGGCCGCGTGCAGCACCAACGCCGAGTGCGCCACGGGCGGCTGCAACGACAAGAACCCCGATGGCGGCGTGGGCACCTGCGGCCTCAAGGGTGGGGCCGGCACCACCTGCTTCGTCACCCAGGGCTGTTCGGCCGCCGGGCCGGGGGCGTTCCTCCTGCTGGGCCTCGCCTTCCTGCTTCGCCGCCGCACCGCTTAAAATCAGGTGAAGTCTGGGTAAGTGGCTGCTACGACAGCCCCGCCGGCTCGTTCGGGCCCCTCGTGAAGAGGCCCCGGGTCGGTTCAGGGCGCGCGTGGTTGGTCGACGTACCCCGCGGTCAGCACCCTGCCCCACAGCGAGAAGAGGAAGCCTGACTCCGAACACGTGGAGTCGAGGCTGGTGAAGCCGCATGAGTGAACAGGATCTGCCTGACCCGAACGACCCGACGAACACGCCCCCGCCCCCCGGTGATGAGGGTGATGACGGCGACGACGACGGTGGTGACGAAGGCCCCGACGAAGGTGGCCCCGCAGCACAAGGTGGCCAACCCGGTCAGCCTGGACAACCCGGTCAGGCCGGAGGCCGCCGCAAGCGCAGGCGCCGCCGTCGTAAGGGCAACCCGGTCTTCTTCGCGGAAGACGGCCAGGCGTTCCGGAAGGTCATTCAGCCCGATGGGCAGGTGGTCAACGTCTTCCTCACCGCGCAAGAACTCGATCAGTACAAGCAGCGCCAGGCGCAGCAGCAGGCCCAGACGCAGCAGCAGACCCAGATGCGCGTGGCCCAGTCGCAAGGGCTGCCCGTGTCCGTCCCGGTGCAGACCGTGGAAGGCGTGCTCGACCTCGACGTGAAGGGTCAGAACGCGGGGCTGCGCAGCCTCAAGAAGAACCTGCTCCCGTCGCCGGAAGACGCGGAGATCCCCAAGAACCTGGTGCAGAAGCTCCGCCTGCGCGCCGGCCAGTACATCGTGGCCAAGGCGCAGATGAAGGGCCTCAAGGGCACCATCATCAGCGTGGAGACGGTCGACGGCATGCCGGTGGAAGTGGCCTCGCGCCTGCCCCACTTCGCCGATCTCACCTCGGTCGATCCCATCGATCGCATCAAGCTCGAGAACGGCCACAAGGAGTTCATCGGCCGCGTGCTCGATCTGATCGCCCCGCTGGGCAAGGGTCAACGCTCGCTCATCGTCGCGCCGCCCAAGACCGGCAAGACGATCATGCTCCAGCGCATCGCCCAGTCGCTGCTGACCAACCACCCCGAGATGCACGTGATGGTGGTGCTGATCGACGAGCGCCCTGAAGAAGTCACCGACATGCGCCGCAACATCAAGGCCGAGGTGTTCGCTTCTTCGAGCGATCACAAGACGGCCGATCACCTGCGCGTCGCCGAGCTCGCCATGGAGCGCGCCCGCCGTCTCGTCGAGGCCGGTAAAGATGTCGTGGTGCTGCTCGACTCGATCACCCGCCTCGCGCGCGCCTACAACAAGGAGATCGACTCCTCGGGCCGCACCATGTCAGGCGGCGTCGACAGCCGTGCCTTGGAGCGCCCCAAGCGCCTCTTCGGCGCAGCCCGCGCCACGGAGGAGGCCGGCACGCTCACCATCGTGGGCACCGCCATCATCGACAGCGGCAGCCGCATGGATGAAGTGATCTTCGAGGAGTTCAAGGGCACGGGTAACTCCGAAGTCACCCTCGATCGCCTGCTGGGCGAGAAGCGCATCTGGCCTGCGATCAACATCGCGCAGTCCGGTACGCGTAAAGAAGAGAAGCTCTTCGTCCACAAGGAATACGAGAAGGTCAAGAAGCTGCGAGGCATGCTCTTCTCGGTCAAGCCCGTCGAGGCCATGGAGGCGCTCCTCAAGCGCCTCGGCCGGTACACCTACAACGACGAGTTCCTCGAAGAGCTCTGAGTCAGCCCGCGCACCTGACGGACGATCGGGTGCCAGTACCAGGCCGTCTTCCACGCGATGGCGAAGGGGTTGATGGCTTTCCTGCCGATCTTGACGCGCCGCTGCATCAGCATCGGCGCGTCAGTCCAGCGTCCATCGTGGGAGCGAACCAGCACCTCGCCGATCCACGCACCGAGGCCACTTTCCCGGCGGGGCGCTTTCGCGACTTCGCGAGCAACGCCCAGAACTCGGCCTGGAGCGCGGGGGACCAGTCGGTGTCTCCGCAGAATTCGTCAAGGTCCATCGCTCGAGAGCCCAGGAGCAACGAGTTCCTCGAAGAGCGATGAACCTTTTGGAGCTAGGCTTCGCCCTCGATGGCTCTCGGATCAGGGCGTTGCCACTACCACCCGGAACGCGCAGGGCTGGGCATCTGCGTCGAGTGCAGGAATGTCATCTGCACCGAGTGCACGACCCAGTTCGAGGGCATCAACCGGTGCGCTCAGTGCCTGGGCGCGCGGCTGGCGAAAGCCCGCACCCTCGTCGATCGGAAAGACTGGTCGGTGGGAAGCGTGCTGCTCGCGTTGATGGCAGTGGCCGTGCTCTTCGGCGGCTTCTACGGACTCGCTGCATTGGTGCGGCTCTAGACAATGGCCGTCGACGCGCTCGAACTCAGACCCCGCAACGCCGTCGCGCTCTTCGATGCGGCGGTTCGCTTGTGCGCCACCACCACCGGCGTGTGGGCCATCACGTTGCCCACCGGGGCCTTGCTGGTCGCCACCGCCTTCTCCCTGGTGGAAGCCACCACCCGGCATGAACCGCTCTTCTTCCCCGTCGCCGCGTGGACCTTCGCGTGGATCCTGCGGGCGGTCAGCCAGGGCGCCGCGTGTCACTACGTCGATCAGCAGGTGGTGGGCACCACCGCGCCTTCGATACGCGCCAGTCTGCTCGCGGCGATCAAACGTGCCCCGGCGCTGATCGTCGCGTCGACCGTGATGGCGGTGATCAACGTGGCCCTCTGGGTCTTCACCCTCGGCATCGGCTTTCTCTTCGTGGGTGCGCATGCCGCGGGCTACGCGACCACCATGCGCGGCCAGGGCAGTGTGCTCGGCATCTACGGCACGTGCTCCAAGTTGCTCGGGCCCACGAGGCACATCGCTCCGTGGGTGCGGGTGTGCGGCGCCAGCCAGCTCATCCTCGCGCTCAACGTGCACCTGATGACCCAGATGGTGCTCTCGCTGGGCCGCGGCCTGTTCGGCTTCGACGTCACCTTCGTGGAGCGTTTCACCTCGCTCGACAACCCGACCTGGCTGGCCACGGTGGCGGCGGTCACCTTCGCGTTGTTCGAGCCGGTGCGTGCGGCGACCTCGACCCTGATGTTGATCGACGGCCGGGTGCGGCAGGAAGGGCTCGATCTGATCGCCCAGGTCGAGCAGCTGCCCCGCCGCAAGAAGCCCAAAGGGGTGGCGCTGGCCATCGCCCTGACCCTCTGTTTCGCCCTGCCCGCCCGCGCCGAGTCGGCTCTGGTCGAGCGCGCGGCGAAGCTCACCGACGAGTGCGCCATGCGGGTGGATCTCGCGCCCCTCGAGCGCCAGGGCATTCCCGACGACGAGCAGTCTTCCCTCACCCGGCTGATCGCTCGCGTGGAGCGACGGGTGTTCGAAGACGATGACTGCGATGCGGCCGAGGCCGACCTGCGCGAAGGCTTGAGGCTCTACGCCGAGCTGCAGGCCCAACCCGCGCCGCTCGATGCGCAGGACACGGCCAGAAAAATCCTCTCGCGCCGGGAGTTTCAGACCTCCAACGATCCGGAAAGGGCGGCCGAAGAAGAGCCGCCGCCCGACGAACCGGGTTGGCTGGCGAAGCTCTTCAAGGCGCTCTGGGAGTGGCTCAACAAACAACGCGACGAGGATCGTGAGGCGCCTCCGGAGGTCGAGGTGTCGGCTTCTCCAGCGATGGCAGGCGCGAACGCCGTGATGATCGGCGCCATCGTGCTGGTCGCGGCGGTGCTGCTGTTCATCTTGATCAGATCGTTCAAGCGCAAGCAGCCCGGCCAGACCGAGCTCGATGAAACGGGCGGGCTCACCCAGCAGCCGCTCGATCACGACACCATGAGCGCGTTGTCGAAACCGCCGGAGACCTGGGCGGGGCTGGCCGACGAGCTGGCGGCGAAAGGTGAGTACCGCGAGGCGATCCGCCATCTCTACCTCGCCCTGCTCTCGCGCCTGCACCGGGACGGCGTCATCGACTACGACCCCACCTTGAGCAACTGGGAGTACCTCTTCGCTTTCAAGGGCGCCTCCAGCCTGAAGGCCGGCTTCAAGGATCTCACCCGCCGTTTCGACTTCGCCTGGTACGGCAACCTCGGCGTGGACTCGCTGGCCTACGCGATGTTCCGCAAAGTCGCAGAGCCGCTCCTGGTGCCCGCGGAAGGAAGCACGACTCGTGCGTGACCGGTTTCCACTGCTGATGGTCGGCGGCGTGATGCTGCTCGGCGCACTGGGCTGGTTCCTGCTGCAGGGCGCCCGCCGCGGCGGTTTTGCGGATCAGCTCTCCACCTTCAAGAGCGAGCCTGACGGCGCGCGCGCCCTCTACCTGTTGCTGTCGGAATCGGGACTGCCCGTCATCCGCCACCAGCAGGATCTCACCATCATCCCGCCGAAGCGGAACCTGGTGCTGCTGGGTACGCGCTTCTCCCGCGAGCTGGGCTTCGACAAGACGGCCTTCGACGGCAGCGACGCAGGCGTCGAAGATCCCGAGGACGAAGAGGCCAACGACGCCGAGTTCAAATCGCGCGGCGTCAACGCGCTCAAGTCTCCGCCCATCAGCAACGACGAGAGCGAGAAGCTGCTCGAGCACGTGCGCAACGGCGCCACGCTCATCTACGTGCCCTCGAGCTACCGCGACGCGCGGCTGTTGGAGGATCTCGACGTCACCCTCGAGCGCACCGATTCATCCTTGTCCGTACGCACGCTCGTGCCGGCGCAGCCGAGCCGCTACGTGCAGGGCGTGGAGCGCGTGGTCACCAAGGTGCGCGCGTTCCTCGAGCTGCCCCCGGGCGCGGTGCCGCTGCTCATCGACGAGAAGTTCGAGAAGCCGGTCGCCGCGCTGCTCCCCTACGGCCAGGGCCGGGTGATCATCATCGGCGCCCCTCACCTCGCGATGAATCGTTCGCTCGGCGTGGCTGACAACGCGCAGTTCTGGCACTCGTTGTTCTCCGCGGTCGCCGTCAGCGGGCCCATCGCCTTCGACGAGTTTCACCACGGCTTCACTGGTGAACGTTCGATGGGTGAGTTCGCCGCGCGTTACGGCCTGCACTTCGCCGTCGGTCAGCTGCTGCTGGGCGTGATGCTCTGGGCGCTGGCGCTCAAACGGTTCGGCAGCCCCCGTGCGCCCGATGAAGAACTGCGGGTCGGCAGCACCGACGCGCTCTTCGCCACCAGCCGGCTCTACCGCGAGGGCAAACATCACGCCCACGCGGCCTCGAGCATCTTGAGACACCTGGCCGCCGACTTCGCCGTGAAGGCGGGCGTGAGTGGCCGGCTGGAGCCCGCTGAGATCGGCGCGGCCCTCGAGGTGAAGGGCCGCAAGGATCTCGCGAGCGCCCTGCTCGACATCTCCCGCGCCGTAGCGGCGACCAGCACTGAGGCCGACGTCGAACGGGTCGCCACGCTCGCGGCCGTCGCCCGAAAATCCCTGAACCATCACCAGAGGAAAGCAACATGACTCCGATTGCTGAACCCATTGCCTTGCCGCCTGAAGTCGCTGCGCCGCAATCAGCGGCGGTGACCATCGCGGCCACCGTGCGTGAAGCGAGCCTGCGTGAAGTGCGGAAGGCCGTCGTCGGGCAAGACGAAGCCCTCGAGCTGATGCTCTGCGGCCTCATCGCGGGTGGCCACGTGTTGCTCGAAGGCGTGCCCGGTGTCGCCAAGACGCTCATGGCGAAGGCGCTCGCTCGAAGCGTGAGCGCGGAGTTCAAGCGCATTCAGTTCACGCCCGACCTGATGCCCTCCGACATCCTCGGCACCAGCATCTTCGACTTGAAATCGCAGTCGTTCGTGTTGGTGCGCGGGCCGATCTTCACGGACCTCCTGCTGACCGACGAGATCAACCGCGCCCCGGCGAAGACCCAGTCGGCCCTGCTCGAGGCGATGCAGGAGCGCGCCGTTTCGCTCGAGGGAAAACACATTCAGCTCTCCCCGCTCTTCACCGTGTTCGCCACACAGAACCCGGTGGAGTCGGAAGGCACGTACCCGCTGCCCGAAGCGCAGCTCGATCGTTTCCTCTTCAAGATCGACGTCGGCTACCCGAGCGACGAAGAAGAAGAGGCCATTCTCTCGGCGGTGAACAAGGGCTTCGATGCAGGCGATCTGCAGCGCGCCGGCGTGCAGGCCGCGGTCACGCAGGATCAGGTGAAGCAGGCCCGCCTGGCGATGGCCGACGTGCGCATCGAACCGCCGGTGCTCTCGTACGTGCGCAAGCTGGTGGCGGCCACCCGCCGTTCACCGCGCATCCGCCTGGGCGCGGGTCCCCGGGCGGCGGTGCATTTGCTCCTCGCAAGCAAGGCACTCGCCGCGTTGCGTGGCCGCAGCTTCGTCACGCCCGACGACATCCGCTACCTCGCGGGCCCGGTGCTCAAGCACCGCCTGCTGCTTTCACCCGATGCCGAGCTCGACGGCGCGACGCCGGCCGACGTGCTGCGCGAAGTGGTCGCCTCGGTCGAGGTCCCCCGCTGATGCGCTCCCTCTCCTTGCGAAGCGGGGAGAGGGTCGGGGTGAGGGGCCCGCTGGTGTACGTGAAGCCCCTCACCCGGCC
>JANODF010001038.1:0-13370 GCA_031412555.1 Archangium sp.
TTCGTGCTCGCGGTGATCGCGCTGGCCCGGCCGCAAGAGCGCGACAGCCGCATCAAGGATCTCTCGGTGGAGGGCATCGACATCATGATCGCCCTCGATCTCTCCACCTCGATGGAGGCCGCCGACTTCCGCCCCAACAACCGGCTGCACGTGGCGAAAGAAGTGCTCACCGAGTTCCTCGCGGGCCGCTCGAACGATCGCATCGGCCTCGTGGTGTTTTCGGGAGCCGCGTACACGCAGGCTCCGCTGACGCTCGACTACGGCGTGCTCAAAGAAGTGATCAAGCAGCTGCGCACGCGCGTGCTCGAAGACGGCACCGCCATTGGTGACGCCGTCGCGACCGCGCTCAACCGCCTGCGTGACTCGGAAGCGAAGAGCCGGGTGGTGCTGCTGATCACCGACGGCGACAACAACGCAGGCCGGGTCTCACCGCTCGACGCTGCGGAAGCCGCGCGGGCGTTGAAGATCCCCGTGTACAGCATCCTCGTGGGGAAGGGCGGCAAGGTCCCCTTCCCCGCCGGCCAGGACATCTTCGGCCAGACCGCGTGGCGCGACGTCGAGATCCCCATCAACCCCGAGCTCCTCACCCAGATGGCGAACATGACGGGCGGCGAATACTTCCGCGCCACGGATCGAGAGTCGTTGAAGGAAGGCTTGCAGAAGGTCCTCGACTCGCTCGAGCGCAGCAAGTTGATGGAAGGCGGCGCGATGGCCACCTACCGCGAGCTCTTTCACGAGGTCTTGCTGCTCGCAGCGCTGCTGCTGCTCATCGAGTTCTTCCTCAAGTCGACTCTCCTGAGGGTCTTCCCGTGAACGGAATCGGGATGACGCCCTGGCGCTTCACGCTGCTCGGCTACAAGGCTGGCTTCGCGCAGCCCTGGTTCCTCCTGGGAATCCTGGTGGCGCTGTTGCTCGGCGTGATCGCGATCGTGGTCTCCGTGCGCCGCAGCACCCGGCTCTCGAAGGCGGTGCCCAACCGGCTGGCCGACGTGCTCGCGCCCGGCGTCTCGGTGCTGCTGCCGTCACTGCAGAGCTCGGCCTACACCGTGGCGCTCGTCTTCTTCGCGCTCGCGCTCGCGCAGCCCCAGTGTGGCGAGAAAGCCGAAGTCGCCAAACGCCGCGGCATCGACGTGGTGGTGGCGCTCGATGCGTCGAAGTCGATGTACGCGCGTGACGTCACGCCTTCGCGACTGGAGCGCGCGAAGCTCGAGCTCACCTCGCTGCTCGACTCGCTCAAGGGCGACCGCGTGGGCCTGGTGGTCTTCGCCGGCGACGCGTTCATTCAGTGCCCGCTCACCTCCGACTACGCCGCGGCCAAGCTCTTCCTCCGCGCGGTCGACCCCGAGACGATGCCGCAAGGCGGCACCAACATCGGAGCGGCGCTGCTCCTCTCGCGCCAGGTGCTGGAGAACGCAGATCGCGGCGCGAAGGATCGGGTGGTGGTGCTGCTGTCGGATGGTGAAGACGTCACCGGCGACGTGGGCGAAGGCATCGACGGCCTCAAGGAGTTCGGCGCGCGCGTGCTGGCCATCGGCATCGGCAGCGACTCCGGTGAGCCGATCCCCATTCTCAACAAAGGCGGCGACGTCGTCGGCTACAAGAAGACCGAAGACGGCGTGACGGTGATCAGCCGGCTCGATCGCGCGGGCCTCACCCGCATCGCTTCAGCCACCGGCGGTGAGTTCTTCTACCAACCTCGCGGCGTGGCGATGGGCGAGGTGGTGAAGATCATCGACTCACTGCAGAAGAGCGAGCTCGAGAGCCGCGTCACCCTGAAGTACGGCGAGTCGTACCAGCCGTTCCTCGCCATCGGCATCGGCTTCCTGATCCTCGGCATGCTCATTCTGCCCTCGTGGCGCCGGAAGGCCTCGAAGCTCGCGGTGTTGATGGTCGCGCTGCTCGCCGGCCAATCGCAGGCCGCAGGTCCGCTGGAAAAGAATCACCCTGAGATCGAGCTCGGCACTCAGGCCTGGGAAGCGCAGAAGTTCGAAGAAGCGCTCACCCACTACGACGCCGCCCTGAAGGACAAGCCGTCTGATCCGCGCGTGCAATACAACCGCGGTCTCGCGCTCCACAAACTCGGCCGCAACGACGAGGCGAAGTCGGCCTTCCAGTCGGCGCTCGATCTCGATCGAGCGGGAGAGCTGGCGTCCAAGCTCCACTACAACCTCGGCAACGTCGCCGCGGCCACCGGTGACAAGCAGCAGGCCGTGAAGGAATACCGCGCAGCCCTTCGCAAGAACCCCGAAGACGAGCTCGCGCGCCACAACATGGAGGTGCTGCTCAAGAACCTCCCGCCTGAACAATCGAAGGGCAGCGACGGCGGTACCCCCGATGGTGGTGGGCACGACGGCGGCAAACCCGACGCAGGCCAGGACGGCGGCGTCACCGACGGCGGTTCCGACGCGGGCCGCCCCGACGGTGGCAAGCCGGATGGCGGGGATGGTGATGCAGGCCCCAGCGATGCTGGTGCCGATGGTGGCGCTGACGGAGGACAAGGTCAGGGCGACGGTGGCCAGGGTGACGGCGGCTCCGGTGACGGCGGTCAGGGCGAGAAGGAACAGAAAGGCGACGGCGGCAGTTCCGACCAGGCCGAGCCCGGAGATGGTGGCGCCGACGGCGGCAATGAAGAGCAGGATGGCGGCGCCGCGCAGGAAGGGAAGCCTCAGCTCCTCCCCGATGGTGGCATTGACGTGAGCCGCAAGGATGCGGAGAAACTGCTCGACTCGCTCAAGAGCAACGAGAAGAACCTTCAGCTGTGGCGTTTCAAACAGAAGACCCCGAAGAGTGAACCCAATGGCAAGGACTGGTAGCGCCCTCTTTGTCGCCCTCTTCCTCGCTGCTGCCCCTGCGGTGGCGGCGGAGATCGAGGTCACCATGCAGGCCGACCGCGAGAAGGTCGGCACGGAAGACACGTTCCGTCTGGAGATCGTGGTGGCCAACGCACCGGAGAGCTCGGTGCTGCAGCTCCCCGTGGCGGAAGACTTCGAAGTGCTCGGCCGCAGCCAGTCGACGCAGATGAGCTACTCGCTGGGGCCCGGCGGCGCCGGGGTGATCACCCAGGTGCAGAAACACACGCTGACCATGCGCGCCAATCGCACGGGGCAGCTCACCATTCCCGCGGCCGCGGTGCAGACCGCCTCGAAGCTCTACAAGACGAGGCCCGTGACCATCGAGGTGGTGCGCGGCCGGCTGGCACCCGATCGCGCGGTGAGACGGCAGGGCCCCAGCAACCCGTTCGGCTTTCCCGGCGGTCTTCCGCCCGGTTTCGGCGGCATGGATGACGACGGTGATCCGCTCGGTGGCCAGCCCCGGCTCGACGATGAACCGGCGATTCCGCGCGGTGACTCCGATCTCTTTCTGCGCATGTCGCTCGACAAGAGCGAGGCCTACGTGGGCGAGCAGGTGATGGTGAACATCCACCTCTATTCGCGGGTCGACCTCTCCTCCGTCGACACGGTGACCGCGCCGAAGCTCGATGGCTTCTTGAGCCTCGACTTCAAGACCCCCAGCCAGCTCACCTCGGAGCAGCGCCTCATCGGCGGCGTGCCCTACCGCGAGTACCTGCTGCGCCAGCGCGCCGTCTTCCCGCTCAAGGCCGGCACCGTCACCATCGACGCGCCCGAAGCCGACATCACCACCGGCATCTTCTACGCAGGCCGCCGCGTTCACCGCAAAGGCAACGAGAGCAAGCTGGTGGTGCGCCCCCTGCCGCCCGGCCCTTCGACCACCCTGGTGGGGCGCTGGCGTCTTTCACGCGAGGTCTCGCAGACCGAAGTGGCGCTGGGCGAGCCGGTGCAGGTGAAGTTCATCTTCGAAGGCCGCGGCAACCTGCAGACCATTCCCATGCCCGCGCTCGGTGCACCTGCCGCCTTCAAGGTGTTCGACCCGGAGACCAACGACCAGGCCAAGAACACCAAGACGCACGTCGGCGGTTCCCGGGTGATCGAGTTCACCCTGGTGCCGCAGCAGACGGGCACCTTCGTGCTGCCCGCGTTGAGCGTTCCGTACTTCGATCCCGAAGGCCGCAAGTACGAAGACCTGCGCGTCGATGAGATCACCATCACCGTGAAGCCCGGCGTGGGCGGTGCGACGGCCGGCCCCAACCTCAGCGCGCCCACCGGCCTCGACGGCCCCAAGAATCAGCTGATCGCGGGCGGCCTCAAGTCGTTGCGCCACACCGCGCGATTCGCAGCGCCGCGGGCGGCCCTCACCACCCGCCCGTGGTTCCTCCCGTTGGCGATCGCGCCGTTCGCCTTCACCTTGCTGGCGGGCGCCTTCTTCTTCGCGCGGGGTGCCCTGGGCTCTGAGTCGGCTGAGTCAATCAAGCAGAAGCAGGCCCGCGCCGCCCGGAAGCGCCTGGCCGCCGCAGACAAGCTGCTCAACAAGGGCTCGACGCCTGAGTTCTACGCCGAGGTCGAACGCGCGCTCACCAGCTTCATGAGCGCCCGCCTGGGAACGCCGGTCAGCGGCCTGGCTCGCGGCGAGCTGGTGACCAGGCTCACCGAAGCCGGCATCGCCGAAGCCGATCGTGCGCGCATCATCGCGGTGCTCGAGACCTGCGACATGGGCCGGTACGCGCCGGGCATGGGTGAAGCGGCGGCGCGAAGGCGCGCGATGACGGAAGCGGCCGCGGCGATGGAGGGCTGGTCGTGATCGCCCTCGTGCTCGCCCTCACCCTCGCGCAGTACACGCCGCAAGAATCGCAGGCGCTGTTCGTCGAGGGCAACGACGCCTATTACAAAGGTGACTATGCCGGCGCGAAGGAGCGTTACGAGAAGCTGCTCCAGGCAGGGTTCGGTGGGCCCGACGTGTTGTTCAACCTCGGCACCACGCACCTGGCCGCGGGCGAGCTGGGCCCGGCCATCCTCTATCTGGAGCGCGCCCACCGCCTCTCCGACGACGACGACATCGGCGCCAACCTCGCCGTAGCGCGGGAACGCCAGGTGGATCAGGTGGTCGGTGAAGACAGCTCGGTGCCCTTCACGCAGCGCCTGGCCGAAGCGACCGACGAGCGCCTGGTGGGCATCGCCTTCTTGATCGTCTGGTGGCTGGGTTTCGCGCTGCTGTGGATGACGGCGCGCTCCAGCTCACGCGTGGTGCTGGGCCTCATCACGGCGCTCTTTCTCGTGGTGGGCGCAGGCCTGGGCGGAACGCTCGCCGTTCACGAGTGGGTGCAGGACACCGTCATCGAAGCGGTGGTGATGCCGGAAGCCGCCAAGGTGCGCGAGTACCCGGGCGAGACGGCCAAGGTGTCGTTTGAAGTGCACGCTGGTCTCAAGCTCCGCATCATGGAGACCTCCGGCCGCTACGTGCGCGTTCGGTTGCCCAACGCCCTCGAAGGGTGGACCGAGAAGGAAGGGTTGGTTTCGTTGTGAGTGACGCGATGATCGAAGTGAACAACGTGGTGAAGGTCTATCGCCGCGGAAAGAACGAAGTGCCGGCGCTGCAAGGCGTGTCGCTGACCGTGCCGCGCGGGCAGTTCCTCTCCGTGATGGGCAGCTCGGGCTCGGGCAAGAGCACCATGCTCAACCTGCTCGGCGCGCTCGACGTGCCCACGAGTGGAACGCTGAAGATCGACGGCAAGGAGATCTCGCGTTTCCCCGACGACGAACTGTCCCGGTTCCGCCGCGATCGCCTGGGCTTCATCTTTCAGTTCTTCAATCTGCTGCCGACCCTGACCGCGGTGGAGAACGTGATTCTCCCCGAGCTGCTGGCGGGCAAGAACCGCGACGAGCTGGAGCCCAAGGCGAAGCTCCTGCTCGAACAGTTTGGTCTCAAGGGCCGCCACTCGCACCGCCCCGATGAACTCTCGGGGGGCGAGATGCAGCGGGTGGCCATCGCCCGCGCCCTGCTGTCGGAGCCCGCGCTCCTGCTGGCCGACGAGCCCACGGGCAATCTCGACTCACGGACGGGGTCAGAGGTGCTCAA
The DNA here is from genome assembly GCA_031412555.1 of Archangium sp. GTDB lineage: Bacteria > Myxococcota > Myxococcia > Myxococcales > Myxococcaceae > Archangium_A. The sequence goes on from JANODF010001038.1 coordinate 5,932, forward strand.
GCTCATCCGCGAAGCGACCCGGGCCCGAAACCTGACGGTCGTGATGGTGACCCACGACCCCAAGGCCGCTGAAGTAGGCGATCGCCTGGTGCTGCTGGCCGATGGGAAGATCGTCGGTGATGACCCGGTACGAGCCGCCGCCTGACTCGTTGCGCCGGCTCGCGCGATTCCTGTAAGAGGAGACCGTCCCGGGGGGGTTCTGCAAGGAACCCAAAGTGGTCCGCATCTCGCCTGACGTTGGTCGAAACAGAATCGTCATCACCTTCTCGGGGTCCCCGTCCTCGGCGCAAGCGCGCGCCGGCGAACGTGAACTCCACGATGCGCTCTCCAGGCTTCGTTCTCCGGTCGACGTGCTCTCCGACATTCGTGAACTGGAGACCATGGAGGCCTTCCTGCCCGAAGACTTCAGGCACCTCGGCGAGATCCTCCGCGCCTTCGGGGTGAGGAAGACCGTTCGGGTGGTGGGCAAACGCGCCCAGGCCGCCGTGCACATGGAGCGGCTGTCGCGCCACCTCACCAGCCACACCGCGCATCTGGCCTTCTCCATCGAGGAAGCCGAGCAGGTCTTCAGCAAGTAGTTTTCGCCGCCCCTGCCCGGGCCTGCCGTTAAGGTGCGCGCGCCCATGTGGTCCCTGATTCGCCTCATCTCGCTCCGGCACGTCTTTGGTTCGCCGCTGCGCGCCCTGCTCACCCTGGTGGGCGTCGCGGTGGGCGTGGCCACCCTGGTGGGCATCGCGGCCATCAACCGCTCGGTGATGGAGGCGTTCCGCTCGACCATCGACACCGTCGCCGGCAAGGCCGATCTCACGGTCGCCGCGGAGACCTCGGGTTTTCCCGAAGAGCTGCTGGAGACGGTGCGCGCGGTGCCGGGTGTGCTGCACGCCTCGGGCGGCATCTCGGTGGTCGCGCCGGTGAAAGATGCCCCCGGCGAGAGCATGTACGTGCTCGGGGTCGACCTGCTCGATGACGGGTTCTTCCGCACCTACGAAGGCGTGGACACCGACGTGGGCAAGCTGGCCGACGATCTGGAGTTCTTGAACTCCACCGATCGGGTGTTGGTCACCGACACCTACGCGAACGCGCACGGCCTCAAGACGGGTGATGCGATTCACCTGGTCACGCCCGATGGAGAGAAGCCCTTCATCATTCACGGGCTGCTGAAAGAAACGGGACCGCTCAAGGCCTTCGGTGGCTCGGTGGCGGTGATGTTCTTCGGCAGCTTGCAGGAGGCGTTCTCAAAGGGCCGCACGCTCACGCGCATCGACGTGGCCATCGACGCGAAGGTCGGGCTCGAGGGCATGAAGGAGCGCCTGCAGAAGGCGGTGGGCTCGAACATCGAAGTGGAGTCACCCGATCGCCGCGGCCAGGCCGTGCAGACGATGGTGCGCAGCTTTCAGCTGGGCCTCAACCTGGGCTCGGGCGTGGCGCTGCTGGTCGGCGTCTTCCTCGTCTACAACACGGTGTCGATCAGCGTGGTGCAACGCCGCCGCGAGATCGGCACCCTGCGCGCGCTGGGCGCCACCCGCCTGCGCATTCGCGCGCTGTTCGCATTCGAGGCGGGCGTGTTCGGCCTGGTGGGCAGCGTGCTGGGGCTTCCGATGGGACTTCTGGTGGCGAAGCTGGCCATGAGCACGGTCTCCGACAGCGTCTCGGAGATCTACGTGAAGGTGAACGCCAAGAGCGTCGAGCTGGGAGCCACCGAGCTCGCGGTCGGCCTGACCATGGGCATTTTGGGCAGCGTGTTGGCGGCGCTGCGCCCTTCGTGGGTCGCCTCGGCCGTGCAGCCGGTCGAAGCCCTTCGCAAAGACGCCGCCATCGGCGCCGGCGCGGTCGCGGTGAAGTCGTGGCCCACCTACCTGGGCATCGTGCTGCTGCTGGTGGCCTACCCGGTGACGCAGATCCCGCCCCCGTTGGAGAACTTTCCCATCGGTGGTTACGCGTCGATCTTCTTCATCTTGATGGGCGTGACGTTGCTCTCGCCGCTCGTGCTGCGCTGGCTCAACTATCCGTTCCGCGCGCCGGGTCAGTTTCTCTTCGGCATCTCGGGCCGGTTGGCGGCCGACAACTTCGCGCGGGCTCCGGTGCGCACGTCGGTGCCCGTGGGCGCGATGAGCATCGGCGTCACCATGGCCGTCACCCTGGCCGCGTTCATCGGGAGCTTTCAGAAGAGCGCCGACGAGTGGATTTCCCAGGCCATCCCCGCCGACCTCTTCGTTACCTCGTCGGCCAAGCTCGCGGGCGTGCAGAACCAGCCCATGCAGGCGGCCATCGGCGACGAGATTCGCGCCCTCCCCAACGTGGAGGTGGTCGACCCGGTGCGCTTGCTCCAGCACGACGCGTTGGGGTTGCGCATCTTCGTCATTTCTCTGAACCAGGAGATCTATTCGAGCCGCGGCAAGCCGCTGATCCTCGAAGGCACCTTGCCCACGCCCGAGCAGCGTGAAGCGAACTACGTGGTGCTCAGCGAGAACCTCGCGCGCCGCCGCAACCTGGGCATCGGCAGCACCTTCCCCATGAAGACGCCCACCGGCGAACACACGTACACGGTGGGGGCGATCATCATCGACTACACGTCGGATCAGGGCTCGGTGATCCTCGACCGCAGCATCTTCATGAAACAGTTCCTCACCGATCAGGTCGACACCTTCCACGTCTACCTGCGCGATCGCGCCACGCTGGAGCAGACCCGCGCCGCCATCACCGCCAAGCTCGGCCAACGGTTCGATCTCTACGTGCTCTCGAACGTCGAGCTGAGGGACGAAGCGCGCAAGCTGCTCAGCAGCGCCTTCTCCATCACCTACGCGATGGAGGCGGTCGCCGTGGCGCTCGCCTTGTTGGGCATCATCAACACCCTGCTGGCCGCCGTGCTCGATCGCACGCGCGAGATCGGCTTGCTGCGGGCCGTCGGCGCGGACCGAAAGCAGATCATCAAGCTCTTCGCGGGCGAGGCCTTCTTCATCGGGCTCACGGGCAGCCTGATCGGGGTGATGACAGGTGGGGTGGTCGGCTACATCGTGACGAAGATCGTCGGCGTGCAAGCCACCGGCTGGAATTTTCCGTTCTCCTACCCCTGGGCCACCGCGGTGCAGATGGTGGTGGTCGCCACCCTGGCCGCCATCATCGCCGGCCTCTACCCCGCCCGCCGGGCAGCCCGCCTCGACGTCGTCGAAGCCCTTGCCTACGAGTAACGGTATGGTGGCCCCCTGATGGCCGGCTCTTTCCGCATCCTGGTGGTCGAAGACGAGCCGGTGATCCGCGAGCTGGTCCGCAGCCTGCTGACCGAAACCGACTGCGAAGTGGAGACCGCGTCACACGCCGCCGACGGGCTCAAGCTGGCCAAGACGCAGACCTTCGATCTGGTGTTGCTCGACGTGGTGTTGCCGCCGGTGGGCAGCATTCAGCTCGACGGCATCGCGGTGTGCCGCATGCTGCGCGCGGATCCCCGAACGGCGAAGACGCCGATCTACATGCTGACCGCGAAGGCGAAGAAGTCAGACGTGGAGACCGCGATGAAGGCCGGAGCCAACGGGTACATCCACAAGCCGTTCCGGGGCGCCGAGCTGATGGATCTGGTGTCCCAGCTCAAGGCGCGCGCCGCGGCTGCGGGCTGAGAACTACTTGAGGCGCGGGTGAAGGAAACGCGCCAACGCGAACATGTCATCCCAGTCGAGCTGGTCGAACTCGAGCGCGAGCTCTTCTTCGCCACGGCGGCGCACCGTCGCACCGGTGACGATCTCGCGATCACCCGGAATGGGAATGCTCAGCGTCATGCGATCGTCGGCGCTGCCGAAGTCGCCGATGAGCTTGAGGCCGGCCATCGAGAGGTCCGTCGCCTTCGCCACCACGGAGCGGCCGCCGGTGAAGAGCTTCACCATGAAGCCGGCGTCGACGCGGGGATGAAAGCGGGTGGGCATCGGGGACTGCGCGGTGACGGTGAGCATGGGAACGGTCTCCAAAGGGTGAGCTGCGCTACAGACCGGCACCAGTGTTGATCACGATGTTGCACCCGCAAGTTATTGGCGCTGGCCCAGGAGCACGATGAGCGCAACCATCGAGATCTCATGAGAGCGTTGGAGAAAGTGAGAGGCACACCGGTCCTCCCGAGAGCAGTCGAGGGAGTACTTCTGCTTCGCGCGGCAAGTTGCCCCTCGACTGCTCTCGGGGCGAACGGTGATGCGCTGTTCCTCAGGAGCGGAGTCGAGGGACCTCGCGCAACGAGTGGCATCTCGACTGCGCTCGATGCGAACGGTGCTTCGAATTCTCTCGGGAGGCTCGAGTGAAGCCCCGCATCGGCCTGGTGTGTTCTGGCGGTGGTGCGCGCGGCGCGTACGAGGCCGGCGTCATCCGCTATCTGCGCGAAGAGCTCCCTGCGGCGGCGCGCGCCAACGTGCGCTTCGACGTGCTCGCCGGAACTTCCGTGGGCGCGAGCACCGCCTGCTTCCTCGCTGCCACCATGCACATCCCCGACGAGCAGGGCCGCGCGCTCGCCGGCCTGTGGACCGGGCTCTCTCTGGAGAAGGTCTTCCGCGTCGACGGCGAGTCGCTCTACTCGGTGAGCCGGAAGATCTGGCGCGCCACCCGCGCGAATGAACGGCCCGAAGGCTGGCGGCTCTACGATCTGTTCCACCCCGAGCCGATCGAGAACATCGTGCGCCACGCGATCGACTGGCCGCGCATCGCCGCCAACCTCGCACGCGGGTTGTGCTCAGCGGTGTCGGTCTCGGCGACGCGCATTCGCGATGGGAAGACGGTGATCTTCATTCAGCGCCGCGAAGCAGGCCTGCCTCGCTGGAGCCGCGATCCATACCAGCAGCCCGTCGAGGTGGTGCTGGGCCCCGAACACGCGTTGGCCAGCGGCGCGATTCCCCTGCTGTTCCGCTCGGCGCGCGTGGGCGACGAGTACTACTGCGACGGCTTCGTGCGGCAGAACACCCCGCTGTCCCCTGCCCTGCGGCTGGGCGCAGATCGGGTGTTGATCCTTTCGTTGCGGCACAAGCCCAAGACGAGCGTCGAACCCCCCCCGCAACACGAGCCGATGCCCACCACGACGAAGATCATCGGCAAGGTGCTCACCGCGTTGATGGTCGATCGCACCGAGTACGACCTCGACCGCCTTCGCCGCTTGAACGAGATGCTGGAGAGCGGCCGCCGCGCGTACGGCGACGATTTCGTGGCCCGCATGAACGACACGCTCGAGCAGGTGCGCGGCCAGCCCTACCGGGTGGTGCGCGATCTGGTGGTGCGGCCCAGCCGCGATCTGGCCGAGCTGGCCCGGCCGCACCTGGAGAAGTTCGCCAGGAAGGAGAAGACCCACGCCCTGCCCACCCGGTTGCTGCACCGGCTGTCGGGATCGAACCTGTTCACCCAGGCAGAGCTCGGCAGCTACCTGCTCTTCGATGCGGGTTACGCGAACGACCTGATCGCGCTGGCGATGGAAGACGCGCACGCCCGGCGCGAACAGCTGATCGAGTTCTTCGATCCGTCATCGAAGTGAGCGGTTGAGGTCGAGCTCCTTCTGGAGCGTGTGTTCATCGTGGCCCTGGAAGAGATGCTGTTCGCTCTTCGAGTAGATCGCGCCGCGCACCAGCAGGTTGAGACCGGGAATGTCGAACCCGACACCCGCCGCATTCCCGCTCGAGAGGAACAAGGTGACCGACGCCTTGATGGCCAGCCCCGGCTCGGAGGGATTGCTGATCAGCTGGTCCAGATCCACCTCGCCCTCGACCTTGCTGATGAGTGAGTGCCCTGGCGCAAAGACCGTGGTCACTTCCCCGCGCGTCTCGTTTTCGAACACCAGCCTGCGGGTGCACTCACTCTCTCGAATCACGTCGCTCACGGAGAGTTCGCCGCTCGCGATCCTCGAGAGCATGGCTCGTGGGAGCTCCGTCTCCGTGCGCAGCCGCAACGCCAGCTCACCCTCGATACCCAGGCGCGCGGCAAGCACCGAAGTGCGGCCGAAAGCCTCGCCGACGACAGCCTGCTCCGTGACCAACAGGTTCTTGTTGAAGTCGACCCAGCCAGTGCCCTTCGCGGCCACGTCGAGCCCGCCGTACTTGATGGTCGACATGCCGTGCGCGCTGGGCCCGAACTCGAGGCCCACCTCGACGCGCTCGAGACTCTGCTCGGAATAGTGGGCCAGCTTCGGTTTGTCGGCCGTGGTGAAGAGCGTGTGGATCAAATCTGCCGCGGCCTCCGGCGTTCTCACCCGGTAGGTGGCCGCGCCTGATGCGGAGAGCTCCAGCGCGGCGATGGGAACGGGCGCCCAGGCCCCCTGTGCCTGACCTTCGACCCGAATGAGGAACTCGCCCGACGCATCGCGTTCGGCGCTGATCTTCGCCTTGCCGCCCTGGTGCATGACTTTCGCTTTCAGCTCGAGCTCCAGCGCCCCGGGTGAGGGCACGGCCGCGAACGTCTCGAATAACTTTTCTTCAGTGACGGAACGCTCACCGGCAAAGACGCGCTCTTCGACCCGTGCCTGCTCGACGCGATCGACACACACCTTCGGCGCGACCGGGGTGGTGGTGGGCGCTTCGGCTTCACACTGCTGCGTCTGACTCGAACCTTCGATCTTCATGGGTTGCTCCGGGGGACTGCGAGGGTCCGGGCCCGCAACGCAGCAATCGTTCCAGCGCGTCGACGGCCTGCTTCCGCAGACTTCGCGTGCACATGGGGTCCACCCTGGTGGACGGGCGTACCGGGTGGTCAGCCGACGAAATCCGGCCACTTCGCGGCGGCACGGGATCTGAACAGGAGCCCGCCACCACTCGCAGGAGGACACCCCATGGAATCGTCGAACCGGATCTCGCTGACCCCCACCGTTTCCCGCCAGACCCCGAAGAACGAGTTCGGGAACGTGCTGAAGAACGCGATCCAGACCGCGGCCAACGTCGGTGGCTCCCTGCTCAACTCGGTGCCCGGCGTGGGCATCATCAGCGCGGCGGTGAGCAACGTGACGGCGCTGGCAAGCAAGGGCAACGGCGCGCAAGCCTCGTACGCAGCGACCGGCATCTCTTCGGTGCAAGGCGGCGGCGGCGCGACGGCTCAGGCGCTGGCCACTTCACCCGACGGCGTGCCCGGTGAGCTCACGGGGATGATCGGCCAGATGCGAGCGGAGGCCGATCGTTCGACGATGATGCAGATGCAGATGCAGCAGGAGAGCCGGGAGTACAACACGATCTCCAACGTGCTGAAGGTGCGGCACGACTCGGCGAAGTCGGCCATCAACAACATTCGCTGAGGGCGCGGCCATGGCAATCACTCCGCTCTCGGGCGCCGGCCCCGCAGGCATCTCCGGCACAGGCAACGCGCAGAAGATCGGCGAAGGTTTCGGCAAGGTGATGAAGGCGCAGCCCGCGCCCTCCGGCCGCACCGAAAACGCCCCCCTCCCCGTGAAGAACGTGGCGAGCTCGGTGCAGAAGGCGCAGCACGGCAAGTGCAAG
>JANODF010001039.1:0-2266 GCA_031412555.1 Archangium sp.
CCAGCAGCAGCAACGCGAACCCGAAGATGATCAACCCCGAGCGAAAGCGCACGCCGACCGCGCGGGTCCAGTTCTGCATGCCTTCGTTGAACGCGCCGCCGAGCGAGAGCATGCGGCCTTCACCACGCGCGATGAGCAGCGCGAGCATGGCCTGCGCGCCGATGATGCCCACCAGGAACTCGTACATGCTGTTGACGCGAATCGAGCTGGAGATCGCCCTGAGGTCATCGCCCTCCTTCACCAGCACCATCTGCACCAGCGCCGCGGGCACGGCGAAGATCGCCGCCAACACGAGCAGCTTGGGCAGCTCAGCGATCACCAGCTTGAAGCCGATGGCGAAGGCGGGCACGAACTCGAACGAGCGCGCGTTGAGCCCGTAGGGGTCGACCACCGCGGGCGCACACGCCGAGCAGAGAGCCGGCTCGGTGACCACGAGGCAGGTCTGGCAGCTGAAGCGGCCGCAGCGCTGACAGGTGGCGAGCGAAGGCGCGTCGAAATGCAACGCGCAGCGAGCGCCTTCCAGTTGTCTCACGGCGTGACCGTCATCACTCCGAGCTGGCCCACGTTGAAGTCGAGACCCGCGTTCGCGCCCGCTCCATCGAGGTCGCAGTACGTCCAGTTGGTGCCGTCGCGAGAGACGCGGCCGGTGTAGCCGTACGTGCCCGCGGCCGGCGCGGTGAACAGGCCCTGGTACTCGTCGTCGTTGCCGACCTGAACGTTGAACGAGGCGGGAACCCAGGTGAACCCGGCGGTCGTGGCCGGGTTGACCGCTGCGGGGCCAAAGCCCACCTCGGTGCGGATTGAGCTCGCAGCGCCCGCAGCCGCAGTCACGCCCGCTTCGAAGGCGCGGGTGTAGATGAGCCCTGACGACGTGCCTGCTGCGACCGAAATCGTCGCCGGGAACTGAAGGACGCAGAAGTCGAGCTCGGCGACGGTGTTCGTCTCGTTGGCCGTGCACGCGCAAACGACCGGCGTGGTGGCGGCGTTGCGCGGCGTGGGAGCGCCTGCGGCGAAGTCGGCCCCATTCACGTTGGTGTCAGCGCAGCCTGCGCCTGCACGGAACACGGCCGTCGTATTCGACGGCGCGGCCGTCGGAGTGCCGCCTTCGGAGCAGTTGGCGGTCGTTCCGTAGCCGACGAAATCGAGTGATCCCGGAAGGGCGCTTGCGCAGACCGTCGATGACAACGGAGCGACGGTCGGCGTAAGTGCGACACGGCCCGCCGTCGCGGACATCGCAATCGAAGGCGTCCACGCGAAGTCCGGGACGATCGGAGAGATGCCTGTTCCGGTCCCCATGCTCACCAGGAAGTAGCCACCTCCGGGCACCGTCGCGTTGGGCAACGGAACGACCGAGAAAGCGCCGGTGCCCGCTGCGGACGCGTACTGCAACGCCATCCCGCTCAACGAGATCGGCGTCGAGCCCGGGTTGTGCAACTCCACGTAGTCGGCGTTGAACGTGCCGCTGGCGCTGCCGGCGCCGCCGAACACCTGGCTGATCATCAGCGACGCACCACAGAGTCCATCGGTGGCGATCGTGAAGCCGTTGGCCTGGGTGAAGGTCGCCGCCAGCTGAACCTGAGCGGCGTTGCGCGCCGGAGGGGTCACGCGCAGCTTGTACGTGGCCAGCGGTGCGAGGGCAGCGGCCGGAGCCAGCGTGGCGACGGTGTTGCCGAGCGTCATCGTCGGAGCCGCCGCGGCGAAGCCGATGCAGGTGGCGAAGTCGTCGTTGGAGAGCTGAAGCGTTCCGGTGCACGCGCCGGTGGTGGTCTGCGCGGTCAACGAGGTCACATCCATCGCGGTGTTGAACGTGAAGCTGACCAGCGCTCCGGCTCGTACGCCCGAGGTGCCATTTCCAGGCAGCGCTGCGGTGACCGTGGGCGCCGGCACGACCACGGTGACGGTCGTCGAACCGGTGATGCCCGTGCGCGTCACGTCGATGCGCGAAGTGCCCGCGGCGACGCCGGTCACCACGCCCGTCCCGTTGACGGTGGCGACCGCGGTGGTCTGAGAGACCCACGCCGAGCCGGTCCCGAAGACCTGCGTGGTGTTGTCGCTGAAAGTGCCCGTGGCAGTCAGCGCGACGGTGCTGCCTGCGTTGACGGTGGGGTTCGCGGGCGTGACCGCGATGGAGACCAACTCCGCCGCGGTGCAGTTGACCGCCTGGTCATCACTGATCGACCCGAGCGTGGCGGTGACCGTCGCCGTACCGACCGCGAGCGAGGTCACCAGGCCCGATACCGAAACCGACGCCGTGGTGGCCGGCAAC
>JANODF010001040.1:0-4205 GCA_031412555.1 Archangium sp.
CCCTCGTCGCCGGGCTGCTGCTCTTCTTCATCGGCATGGGCGTGAACCTGCACGCCGATCATGTGCTGCGCACCCTGAGGAAGCCCGGTGAGACCGGCTACAAGATTCCCCATGGTGGGCTGTATGGCCTCGTCAGCTCGCCCAACTATCTGGGTGAGATTCTGGAGTGGGTGGGCTTCGCCATCGCCGCGCAGACGCTCGCGGGCTGGGCGTTCGCGGCGTTCACCTTCGCCAACCTCGCGCCTCGTGCGCTCTCGAATCACCGCTGGTACCGGCAGAAGTTCGGCGACTACCCCTCGCAGCGGCGCGCGCTGATACCGTTTCTCTGGTGAAGCGATTGTTGAAGCTGCTCTTGATCTCGCTGGTGGGCTGCTACCTCGCCCTCTGCGTCGTCCTCTTCGTGGTGCAGCGAAAGCTCGTCTTCCCCGCGCCCGTCGAGTTGCTCCAGGTCAGCGCCGGCATGGAACGGGTCGAGGTTCACAACGCGACCTTCTTTCTCTGGAAGAACGTGCCGGGTGATGGGCCCGTGGTGGTGCACTTTCACGGCAACGGCGAGCAGGTCGCGTATCTGGGCTGGCTCGCGGACGCCTGGGCAGCGCGGGGCGCCTCGTTCGTGGCGGTGGAGTACCCGGGCTATCCCGGCACCGAAGGTTCGCCTTCTGAAGAGGCGATCGTGAAGGCGGGTGAAGCGGCGCTGCAACACTTGAGCGGCGTGTTGAAGATCGCTCGTTCGCGGCTGGTGCTCGAGGGGCAGAGCGTGGGCACCGGCGTGGCGGTCACGCTCGCTTCACGCGGGTGGGGCGCGAAGCTGGTGTTGATCTCGCCGTACACCACGCTGCCGGATGTCGCGGCCAGGGTCTTTCCCTGGCTGCCCGTGCGGCTGCTGATGCGGGATCGGTTTGATTCGGCGTCGAAGGCGCCAGGGCTGAAGGTGCCCACGTTGATCGTTCACGGCACGCAGGACGAGGTGGTGCCGTTCGAGTTGGGTGAGGCGTTGTCGAAGGTGATCGTGGGGGCGAAGTTCGTTCCGGTCGAAGGCGGACATCACAACGATGTGCTCGATGTCGGTCTGCCGGCAATCTTCGACTTTGTCGCTGGGAACTGACCCCTCACCCCAACCCTCTCCCCGAGGGGGAGAGGGAGTTCGTCACTTCGGGGCGCCTTCGCGCACGCCGATGGCCAGCTGACCGAGCCCCGCACCCTTCGCGAGCTCCATCACCTCGACCACCTTGCCGTGCGGCACGCCCTGGTCTGCCTGGACGATCACCATCGTGTCGGGGTTGGTGGTCTTCGCGCTTTCGAACGCCTTCTTGAGCTCTTCCGCGCTCACCACGTCGCCGCCCAGCACCAGCCGGCCGTCTTCCAGAATCGCGACGGACATGTCGGTCGACTGGGTGGCCACGTCAGCCGCGCCGCCCGCGGGCAGATTGACCTTGAGCCCCGCCTTCGCACCACTCGAGGTGTTCACGATCACGCTGCTGGTGACCATGAAGATGATCAGCAGCACCAGGAAGATGTCGGTGAGCGGGGTGATGTTGATGTCGTTGAAGCCGCCGCCCTCGTCGAGCCCGAGATCGTCGTCTTTGCTGCCGCCGCCGCTGGGGCCACCGATGCCCATGGCTCAGCTCACCGCCGGAGGAGTGGTCGGAGGCTGCGAGTCGGTCACCGGCGCCACCAGCTTGCCGCTGGGCGCCTGCTCACGCAGCAGCTCCACGAACTCTTCGGCGATCAGTCTGAACTCGAGGTTGAGCCGCGAGAGCCGCGCCTGGAACATGTTGAAGAGCACCTCCGCTTCGACGGCCACGATGATGCCGACCGCGGTCGCGATGAGGGCCTCGGAGATGCCCGACATCACCGCGGCCGAACCACCCGAGCCGCCCGACTCGACGTCGATGCCCAGATCCTTGAACGACCGCATGATTCCCCAGACCGTGCCAAAGAGGCCCACGAAGGGAGCCGTCGCGCCGATGGTGCCGAGGATCCACAACCCGCGGCGAAGCTTGAGCGCCAGGTGCACCCGCTCGCGATCGACCGCCGCATCCAGAGGGGGCCCGACGGTCTTGGTGGCGCGCTCGAAGCCCGCACGAAACAGGTCGGCCGACATCGCGGTGGAACGATCGGCCGCTGACCTCGCCGCCACGATCTCCCCGCGCAAGAGATGCCGGGCGATCAACTGCCCCAGCTCACGCGCCCGGCCACCGACACCCCACAGGGTGATGAGCCGCTCGACAGCCACGCCGATCGCCAGCACCGAGGCCAGCAGGATGACCACGATGGTGAAGCCACCGAGGCGGAGGTAGTGAAGCAGCTCGTCGAAGCTCATGAGGAATCCTGCTCATAGCGGTTAAGAATGCCAGCCGCCATGCTGCCTCAACGCTTCCCGCTCCTTCTGATTTCCGCGCTGCTCACGTTGACCGCGTGTCCGAAGCGCATCGCCGATTTCGGGAAGGACGGCGAGCCGAGGTCTGCCGAGGAGCTGCTTCGGCGCATCAACGTCGCCGAGTCGCAGATCTATTCCCTCAAAGGTGACGCCAAGCTGATCGTCGACGCGCCGCAGGGCAAAGGCGCCGTCTCGCTCTTCGCCGCCGTCACCCACCCCGCGTTCATTCACATCGAGCAGCTCGACTTCTTCGGCAGGCCGCAGGGCGTGCTGGTCACCGATGGCACCCGCTTCGGTCTCTACCTGGCGCAAGACGGGAAGTACTACCGCGGGCCGGCCACGCCCACGAACCTCTCCCGCTTCTTGCCGCTGGTGATGCCGCCCGCCGAGCTGGCCGCAGTGATGCTGGGCCGCGCTCCCCGAATTCCGCCCGACGCGCTCGAGATGCGCTTCGACGACGCGAAGCAGCAGCTGGTGTTGATCATCACCCGCGGCAAGGTGAAGCAGACCCTGCACGTGCAGCCCCCGAGCTACCGGGTGGTCAAGAGCACCGCCGAGAACGCGAACGCCTACGATCTCGAGTTCAGCGATCTCTCGACCGAGAACGGCGTGACGCTCCCCAAACATGCAGCGCTCGATGCCCGCACGGTGAAGACCAGCGTGGAGCTGGTGTGGAAAGACGTCACCGTCAACGAAGCACCCGACCTGACCTTGTTCGAGTTCGAGCCGCCCGAAGGCATTCCGGTGGTGGAGGTCGACGCCAACGGCGTTCAGCTCAGCCCGGAGCGGCAGTGAGGTGATCAGGCTGGTGCGTTTGGCCGGGCCGTCTGCGCGAGCGACGGTGCAGCCAATGCATTCAGGGCTCCTGCCTCGTGCGTGAACAGTCACGCGACCAGACAAAGGAGCAAGTCATGAAGAACTTCAGGTGGTGTGTCGCATGCGCAGCTTCGCTGCTGTCGGCGGCCGCAGTCGCTCAGGATACGCAGCCGTACACGGATGACCCGATCGACGACGCGGCGACGCGAGCTGCCGATTCGGCCGATAAGGCCAGGCAGGATGCCGAAGAGGCAGCCGACCGGGCAGCCAACCAGGCCGCAGATGTCTCAGAAGCGGATCGAAAGGATTGGAAGAAGGCGGAGCGGGATCAGAAGAAGCGCGCGCTGCTCACGAAGGGCGTGGGCCTCGGGGTCGAAGTGGGCGGCGGCGTGCAGCAGTTCCTCGGTCAAACGGCTGCTGACCTGACCGACCCGGCTGGCGCCTGGACAGCGCGGCTCGTCGTCGGCACCCGCAGTCACATCGCAGCCGAGGCGGCCTACATCGGCAGCACGCAGGCACTCGATGCCCTGGGCGTCTCCGACAGGGCCCGCTTGACCTCGAACGGGGTGGAGGGGCTCCTGCGTGTCAACGTGCTCAGGGGCGCGTTCCAGCCGTATGCCGCGGCTGGCTACACCTTCCGCCGGTACAACATCTCGAACAGCGCGGTGAATACCTCGAGCGTGGCTGACGCGGCCAACGTCAACGAACTCCCTGTGGCAGCGGGGCTTGCGTATCGCTTCAAGCCGTTGGTGACCGACGTGCGGTTCACCCTTCGCAATGCCTTCGGCACGCCGCTGCTGCCCGACGCCAACCTGAGCACCTACAGCGTCGACGCCAAGGTGGGCTTCGAGTTCTAGAGGGCGCAGTCCCACAGCCGCTGCAGCGCGGCCTGGTCGCTGGGGGAGGGGAGCACGGTGAGGTTTCCCGGGTTCATCACCGAGGTGCGCTCCTCCCGCGCCACATGTGGCAGGCCCAGCGCGTGGCCCAGCTCATGGGCCACCGTGATGTC
>JANODF010001041.1:0-3678 GCA_031412555.1 Archangium sp.
AAGTCCCACTTCGACGATCTCGAAGAGGCGCGGAAGGCGCTGGGAGTCTGACCTGTCACCCTCTCCCCTCTGGGGAGAGGGCCGGGGTGAGGGGCCAAAACCATGTCAGCCAGATTCAACGACCAGGAAATCCTCAAAGCCACGAACGCGACGAAGTCACGCGTGGGCAAAGCCCTGTCGTACGAATCCGTCTGCACCGACACGAGGCAACTCACCGAAGGCTGCCTGTTCGTCGCGCTCAAGGGAGAACGCTACGACGCGAACGATTTCCTGGCTCAGGCCGCCAAAGCCGGAGCCGCGGGCCTGCTCGTCAACGAAGGCCCAGCCGCCTCACTCCTGGCTGAGAACGTCACCGACTACGAAGTGAAATACACGCTGGTCGCCCTGGGCCAGCTCGCACGGTTCCACCGCGATCGTTTCAACATCCCCCTCTGCGCGGTGACGGGAAGCAACGGCAAGACCACCACCAAAGAACTCGTCGCCAGCATCCTCTCGATGCGGGGCCCCACCCTCAAAACGCACGGCAATCTCAACAACGAGATCGGCGTGCCGCTCACGCTCTTCGGCCTCGATCGAACGCACGTGGCCGCGGTGATCGAGATGGGCATGAACCACCTCGGTGAGATCGCGCGCCTGGCCGAGATCGCGAGGCCCGACGCAGGCCTCATCACCATCGTGCAGCCCGCACACCTCGAAGGCGTCGGAAGCATCGAAGGCGTGGCCAAAGCGAAGGCCGAGCTCTTCCACGGCCTGGGCCGCGACCGCATCGCGGTGGTGAACCTCGACGATCACCGCATCGCCCATGAAGCCTCGAGCGTGAGCGCGAAGAAGCTCACCTGGGGCCGCGCCGCTGAAGCCGACGTGCGGCTGCTCTCGGTCGAGCCTCGAGGCCGCGACGGGCTCTCCTTGCGCATCGGCTACGGCGGCAAGGTGTACTCCACCGCGCTGAACCTGGTGGGCGATCACAACGCGATGAACGCCACCGGTGCCTTCGCGCTGGCCATCGCGCTGGGCTACTCGCCCGAGGAGTGCGTGCGTGGTCTGGAAGCCGCACAGGCTCACGCGCGGCGGCTGCAGATCCTCGACGCGCCCAACGGCGTGACGGTGATCGACGACTGTTACAACGCGAACCCCGCCTCGATGAACGCCGCCCTGCGCACCGTGCAGGAGCTCGCTTCAGAAGGCCGCGCAGTGGCCGTGCTGGGCGACATGCTCGAGCTGGGCAGCGCCGAAACGCACGAGCACACCCAGCTGGGCATCGCCGCGTCGGATCACGTGGCGCTCCTGGCCCTGTTCGGCCCGCGAACGAAGCAGGCTTACGCGCAGGCAGTGAAGAAGCTGGGCGCGAAGGTGAAGCACTTCGAAGACGTCGGCGAGTTGGTGGCATGGCTCCGGCAAGAGCTGCTCCCCAACGACTCCGTGCTGGTGAAGGGGAGCCGCGGCATGCGGCTCGAACGAGTCGTGGAAGCGCTCACCGGAACGTCCCAGGGCGGAGGCCACTGACCCATGCTGTATCTCCTCTACGAATCCTTCAAAGACGGTGACTTCGGGAAGTATTTCAACTTCCTGCGGTACCCCACCTTCCGCATCGTGGCGGCGGCGGTCTCTTCGCTGCTGTGCGGAATGATCGCGGGGCCGGGCCTCATCGCGCGCCTGCGCCTCAAGCAGCACGGCATCTCCAACGTGCGCGAAGACACGCCCGAGTCGCACCAGAAGAAGAAGGGCACGCCCACGCTCGGCGGCACGTTGATCCTGCTGTGCATCTTCGTGGGCACGCTGCTCTTCGCCGACTTGAAGGAGCGGGTGGTCTGGGTCGCGCTGCTGATGACCGCGGGCTACGGCTTCACCGGCTTTCTCGATGACTACCTGAAGCTGTCGAAGAAGAACTCCAAGGGCCTGGCCGGCCGCTACAAGATGATGCTGCAGACGGTCTTCTTTCTCATTTCGGTCTTCGGGCTGCTGACCGACTGGAGCCACGGACCGAAGCTGCTCATCGAGACGCACCTCATTCTTCCGTTCGTGCCCACGCGGTACGCGAACCCCGATCTCGGCTGGTTCTACGTGGTGTTCGCGTGGTTCGTGGTGGTGGGCACCTCGAACGCGGTGAACATGACGGACGGGCTCGACGGCCTGGCGATCGCGCCGACCATGATCTCATCGTTGGTGTTCGCGGTGCTTTGTTACGTCGCGGGTACCTCGGTGGCCATTGCCGACGTCGAGGTGGTCAACGGCGTGCGGCAGTTGGTCGGCGTGCCGGTGCACGAATACCTCGGCATCACCAAGGTTCAGGGCGGCGCTGAGCTCGCCGTCTTCTGCGCGGCGATCATCGGCGCGGGCATCAGCTTCCTCTGGTTCAACGCCTACCCCGCGAGCGTCTTCATGGGCGACGTGGGCTCGCTCGCGCTGGGTGGTGCACTCGGCACGGTGGCGATGCTGAGCAAGAACGAGGTGCTCTCCGCGATCATCCACGGCGTGTTCCTGGCGGAGATCCTCTCCGTGATGATCCAGGTGGCGAGCTTCAAGCTCACCGGCAAGCGCGTCTTCAAGATGGCGCCGCTGCATCACCACTTCGAGAAGCTCGGCATGGGCGAGACGAAGATCGTCATTCGTTTCTGGATCGTCTCCGTGCTCCTGGGCGGCATCGCGCTCGCGTCACTCAAGCTGAGGTAATTCATGTTGTCGGGGCAGACGTTCGTCGTCATCGGGTTGGGGAAGAGCGGCATTGGCGCCGCGAAGCTGCTGCTGCGCCGGGGTGCGCGCGTGGTGGCCCTCGATGAGAATGTGTCGGCCACCAAACCTTTCGAAGACCCGAACTTCGAGCTGAAGGCCGGCCCGTTTCCCGCCGAGTTCTGGAAGGGCGCGACCGCGGTGGTGGTGAGCCCCGGGGTCCCGCTCTCCAAGCCTGAGCTGGTGGCGGCCAAAGCCTCAGGTGTTCCCGTCTACGGAGAGATTGAGCTCGCGTACCGCACCATGCCGAAGGGCGCGGGGCCCTTGCTCGGCATCACGGGCACCAACGGCAAGAGCACCACAACGGCGCTGCTCGGTGAGTTGGTGAAGCACCACGTTCCCCGCACGTTCGTGGGCGGCAATCTCGGCACGGCGTTCACGCTGGCCTACGAGAGCCCCGACGAAGCGCCGTACGACCAGCACGTGATCGAGCTCTCGTCCTTTCAACTCGAAGGCGTGAAGGACGCGCGCTTCAAGGTCGCGGCGATCCTCAACCTCACCGCCGATCACATCGACCGCTATGCGAACCAGGATGCGTACGGCCTCGCCAAGGCGCGCATCTTCGAAGGCCAGCAGGCCGGCGACTTCGCGGTGGTGAACGCGGATGACGCCGACGTGGTGAAGCTCTCGCGGCTCTCGAAGGTGCCGGTCTACGCGTTCACGCTCGACGGCGCGCGCACCAACCCGGGCTTCACGGGGCTGGCGGTCGGCGCGAAGGAGAAGTTCATCTTCAACTTCGGCACGCCCACGGTGTTCACGGTGACGAACCGGGCGCTGCGCGGTGCACACAATCTGCAGAACGCGATGGCGGCCTCGTTGATGGCGCGGCTGGCCGGCATTCCCGACGCAGCGATTCAGAAGGGGCTCGATTCGTTTCCGGGCCTCGCGCACCGGCTCTAGTTCGTGCGTGAGCGGGGCGGGGTGGAGTGGATCAACGACTCCAAGGCCACC
>JANODF010001042.1:0-4287 GCA_031412555.1 Archangium sp.
CACCATCGACATCACGAACACCAGAAAAACCAGCGTCTTGCGCATGTTCAAAGTCTCCAGCGGGAGGGTCGGCCGACCTGTGCCCACATCAACGCCGGAAGGGTTAGCAAAGTTCACTACCGGGTGCACTCGTAGTGGCTCGGCACCGGCAAGACGATCACTTCGCCTGCAACTGGGGCTTCTTCTTGAGCAACGAGGGGAGGCTCAGCACCACGATGGCGCTGATGACCAGGCCCGCGCCGATGGCTTCCCGCCAATCGAGCACCTTGCCGACGCCCAGGGCCCAGAGGCTCAAGGTCGCCACCACGCCGGCCAACATGCTGGAGGCGCGGTTGACCGGTACCGAGAAGGTGTTCTCCCGCTTGTCGAGCAACACCAGCGCTCCGAAAATTCCGGTGCCCTGGCTGAGCACCCCGATGCAGATGGCGAGGAACGCCTGGCTCGTGAAGGGAAACTCGAGGAAGCCGCGGCGGATGTTGTCGAACTCACCGCCTCCGATGATCGCGAGGATGGCGAGGCCAGCGAACGCGGCGGGTGTGGAGACGAGCTGCTCTTCGACGAAGTAGCGGCGGGTGACCTCGAGCGATTCGCTCTTGGCCAGCTTCGACATGAACCGCAGGCGGATGAAGTACGCGCCGAGGTAGGCGCTCACGTCGATGATCGCCAGCAGCGGCAAGGTGAACGACTCGTCGCGGCCGATCATCGTCACCAGCAGCGAGCTCAAGGTCAGCCCGGTGGCCACCCACGATGGCCACTTCACCGGCCGCTTCGAGATGGCGTCGACCACGGGCGCGATCATCAACACGCCACCACGCAGCAGCAGCATCATGAACACGATGCTCACGCCGCTGATCGTGTACGCGAGCGTGGTGGTGGTGAGGATGGTGGCGCCGCACAGGCCTGAGAGCGCCGTCCACCGGGTGGGGAATGGGAGCGACAGCGGGCCGAACTGCTTGCGGCCGGCGCTCCTCCACCAGCCGGTGCCGTAGAGAAAGGCCACCATCGCGATGAACGAGGCCAGCGTGGAGAGGGGGAGGATCGTGTTCCCCGGCACCTTGTCTCCCAGCTTGCCGTCGGACAACGCCTTGGTGAGCGCAGAGTACGGGGCGTAGGCCGCGAAATATCCGAAGGCCCACCACCAGATGCTGACCTGTTTTTCCTGGGGAGCGGTCAAGGCGGAGGAGTTTGTCACAATCCCGCAACACCGCTGAACTGATCTCCCTTCGCACCGTGGCTCCCCAACCCTCTCCCCGCGGGGGAGAGGGAGACAGGAAGTGAGCGCGCGCGGGCTTGTTTCGATTCAGAGCGAGGCGAGTGACTGCTTCGCTGCCGCCACCACGTGCGCCGCCGTCAGCCCGTACTGCTCGAACAAGATCTTATCCGGAGCCGACGCGCCGAACTTGTCCACGCCCACGGCCACGCCGTGATCGCCGATGAAGCGCTCCCAGCCGAACGTGACACCGGCCTCGACCGACACGCGCGCCTTCACGGCCTTCGGCAACACCGACTCCCGATACGCCGCGTCCTGCGCGTGGAACAACTCCATGCAGGGCATCGACACCACGCGGGTGGGCACGCCGTCCTTCTCCAGCTGCTCCTTCGCCGCGATGGCCAGCTGCACTTCGCTGCCCGTGCCGATGATGATCACCTTCGCGGGACCATTCGACTCCGCGAGAACGTACGCGCCCTTGTGCAGGCCCTTGGCTGAGCCGAGCTTCGTGCGATCGAACGTGGGCACCTTCTGCCGCGTGAGCACCAGGCCCGTGGGGCCCTTCGTGCGCTCCATCGCGAACAACCACGCCTCTGCCGATTCAGCCGCATCGGCCGGACGCATGGTGTTCATCCCGGGGATCGCGCGCACTGACGCGAGCTGCTCCACCGGCTGATGCGTCGGGCCATCTTCACCCAGGCCGATCGAGTCGTGCGTCCACACGTGCACCACGGGCAGGTGATTCATCGCCGCCAGGCGCACGGCCGGCCGCATGTAGTCGACGAAGCAGAAGAAGGTGGCGGTGAAGGGCCGCACGCCCCCGTGGTACGCCATGCCGTTGGCCACCGCGGCCATCGCGTGTTCACGCACGCCGAAGTGAATGTTGCGGCCCTTGCCCGACTGACCGTCGAAGCTGCCACCGTCCTTCAGGGTGGTCTTGGTGGAGCCGCTCAGATCCGCGTCGCCGCCGATGAGCTCGGGGATCACCTTGGCCAGCGCGTTGAGCGCGATCCCGGAAGCCGTTCGCGTCTCCACCGCAGTCCCCGCGGGGAAGGTGGGCAGTGCCGCCGCGATCCCAGCCGGAAGCTCGCCCTTCTGCACGCGCTCGAACTCAGCGGCCAACTCAGGGTGCGCCGCGCGGTACGCCGCGAACTGCTTCGCCCACTCACCCTGCGACGCTTCGCCCTTCGTCACCGCCGAGCGGAAGTTCGCCAGCGCGTTTTCGGGGATGAAGAACTTCTCTTCGAAGTTCCAACCCAGCGCCTTCTTGGTGAGCGCGATCTCGTCGTTGCCCAGCGGGCTGCCGTGCGACGACGACTTGCCACCTTTGTTGGGCGAGCCGTAGCCGATGGTGGTCTTCACCACGATCATCGTGGGCTTGCCGGTCTCCGCCTTCGCCGCGGTGAGCGCCGCGTCGAGCGCCGCCAGATCGGTGTTGCCGTCTTGCACGTGCAGCACCTGCCAGCCCCACGACTCGTACCGTTTGGCCACGTCTTCGGTGAACGAGAGCTTGGCCGGGCCATCGAGCGTGACGTCGTTCGAGTCGTACAGACAGATGAGCTTGCCGAGCTTCAAGTGACCGGCGAGCGACGCGGCCTCCATCGCCACGCCTTCCATCACGTCGCCATCACCCACCAGGCAATACGTGTGGTGATCGACGACCGTGTGACCGGGCTGATTGAAGCGGGCGGCCAGCGCGCGCTCGGCCAACGCCATGCCCACCGCGTTCGCGTGACCCTGACCCAGCGGGCCGGTGGTCGCTTCCACGCCGGGCGTGATGAACGACTCCGGGTGACCGGGCGTCTTCGAGCCCCACTGGCGAAAGTTGAGCACGTCGTCTTTCGAGAGCGGGTACCCGGTGAGGTGGAGCAGGCTGTACAGCAACATCGAGCCGTGACCTGCCGAGAGCACGAAGCGATCGCGATCGGCCCACTTCGGGTTGGTCGGGCAGTGCTTCAAGTGCTTCTGCCAGAGCACGTACGCCATCGGAGCGGCGCCCAGCGGCAACCCGGGATGCCCCGAGTCGGCCTTCTGGACGACGTCGATCGCCAGTGTGCGAATGGTGTTGATGCACAGCGTGTCGAGCTCGGAGAACGCAGCGGTCATGGACCGCCGTCTAACCCAACTCCACTTCGCTGATCAGCTCTTCAGTGCCCGTCGCCCGCCAGGTAGCTGAGGATCACCTCGTCGAGGCTCTTCTCGCTGATCAGGTCTTCGCCGAAGAGCGTCTCGACGCCGATGTTGTTCTCGCGAGGCACTTCTTTGAGCTCACGCGCCGCCACCACTTCAGGCGGCAGAATCTTGGGGCCTGCGGGCGCGAGATTGGTGAGCGGCAACGGAGCGACCGGCTTGGGCACCACGGGCGCGATGATCTTCGCCGCTTCGACGGCCAGCTCACCGGGCTGATACGCGGTCGCGCTGCGATCGACGTTGTCGTAGGTGCCGTTGACGAGGTTCCGCAGCATCTGCTTGTGCTGCTCCTCCATCATGTCGCGCACGAGCTCCGGGAGGTTCTCGCTCTTGACGATGTCCGCGTACGAAGCCTTCTTGGTGGCGAGGATGTTTCCGCCGACGAAGAGGTGCGTGATGATGTGAGGGTTCGAGGCGCCCGAGTCCTCGGTCTGCACGTGGTAGACCTTCCCCTTGTGTTTGATGTTGTGGTTGAAGCCGGTAACTGCCTTTTCGAACGTCTTCACCATGTCGGGGCCTGGAACGGCAACGTACCAGCAACGACCGAATCGCTGAAGCTTTCAGCCGCGTTGCGGAAGTCAGCAGGCGAGTTGAGGCTCATCAATCGGGCTGGCTCCTCAACTTCGATGAGGTCGAGCCTGACTGAACTGACGAGCTCTTTCATGGAGGGGTTGCCATCGAGTCGCGGCACCCAGTCGAAGCAGAGCTCACGCCGATAGATTCCAACCAACGGCTCGAGCTGTCCTCCGCGCGTGAAGCACACGGCATCAGCGCCTGCGTGTCTTCGTGCTTCGAGCTGCTCCAACATCGCTGAGCTGACGAAGGGCATGTCGCAGGCGACGACGATCACCCAATCGGTCGCCGCCACCGCGAGCCCAGTCACCACT
>JANODF010001043.1:0-4119 GCA_031412555.1 Archangium sp.
GTTTCCACTCCATGCCGCGGCCGGGCACTTCTTCGACCCGTGCCGACGCGTCGTACTGAGCGCCTGCCGTTTCCAGCGCGCGGGCGAGCGCCGAGCTGACCGGGTGACTCGAGCGCACCGCCAGGTTGTAGGCGACGTCACGCGAGGTGGCCTCGAGCGTGAGCGGCTCCACCAGCTCGAGGCGGCCCAGGGTGAGCGTGCCCGTCTTGTCGAACACCAGCTGCTTCACTTCAGTGAGGCGGTCGAGCAGGTCGGTCGAGCGCACGAAGAAGCCGGTCTTGCGCAGCCGCGACTGCACCAACTCGTAGGCGAGTGGAATGGCGATGCCGATGGCGCACGGGCAGGTGATCACCAGCAGCGACACCATCACGTTCACCGCGGCGTCCAGGCCGTGGGGCAGCCAGAGCAGGAACCCGAGCGAAGAGACGCCCAGCACGGTCACCACCCAGCGTTTGGCCAGGCGATTCCACAGCTGGTGGTGCTTCGCTTCGCCCCCCACGCGGCGCGCCGGTTGGCGCAACAAGGCGACCAAGGACGACTGCGAAAAGTCCTGCGTGGCGCGCACGTGGAAGGCGGTGCGGCCCGCGTTGAAGCTGCCGGCGGGCACGGTGGCTCCGGGCTCGACTCGCCGGGGAGCAGCCTCACCCGTCATCCAATCGGTGCTGATCTGCGCGGCGGTCTGGAGCAACACCGCGTCGACGGGCACCAAATCGCCCGGTGCGACGAGGAGCACGTCGTCGATGACGACTTTCGGCGCCTTCACCGATTCGAGCCGCGCGCCGAGCACCCGGCGCACCATCAGCCCATCCGCTCCGTCGTCTTCGAGCAGGTAGCGGCGGTTCTTCTCCAGCATGCGCTCCTGGAGGAAGCGGCCGAGCAGCATCAAGGTGATGAAGGTGTTGAGCGTGTCGAAGTAGGCGAGATCGCCGCGCCCCTTGCTGGTGAAGAGCTGCACCACCGACATGCCGTAGACGAGCGCGATGCCCATCGCGATGGGCAGATCGAGGTGCAGCACACCCGAGCGCAACCCTCTCACGGCGGCTTGAAAGAACGGCCAGCCGCCGATGAACACGGTGGCGGTCGACAGCACGAAAGAGAGCCCAGTGAAGAGCTTGAACACCTCGGGATCGTCCGGCGAGAGCCCGAAATAGAAGCTCACCGAGAAGAGCATCACGTTGATGGCGATGGCCGCGCTGATGCCCAGCCGCACCGGGAGATCCACGCTCTTGCGTGAACCTTCTTTTCGCGCGGGACCGAATTGATAGCCGAAGGCCTCGACCTCCTCGACCCAGCGCAGCAGCTCGAGTTCGCCCTTCTTCCAATGCAACCGCACGGTGCCCAGCGTGGGGTTGACGGTGATCTCCCCTGCCCCCTGGTGCCTGCCGAACGTCTCGTTCATCAACCACACGCACGCGGCGCAGTGAATGCCCTGCACGTCGAGCTGCAGCGTGGCCACCTCGCCTTCATTCACCAGGGCCTGAGCCACCAGCGGCTCGAGCCAGGAGTGACTGCGCGGAGTGGGTTCGTTGACCGCGCTGACCTGGTTGCCGGCGAGCGCGTAGTAGCGATCGAGCCCCTGCTCGTGCAGCAGATTGTGCACCGCTTCACACCCCCGGCAGCAGAACCGTGCATTTCCTGCGTCGGCAGGAATGAGGGTTCCACAGTGCTCACAGGGGGGTGTGGGAGCGGTTTCAGGGGCTTCGCGAGCAGACGGCATGGTTCGGCTGCGCACGTTGCGAACGGCATGCCCATTGTAGAGCTGGGCGCGCATGGAGCCGATGTTGGCCACCGCGGGTGCGTTGAGCGCGTTGGTGGCTGGAGCCACGGGAAGCCTGCACTGCGCGTTGATGTGCGGTCCGTTGGCGTGTGCGTCGTTGCCCGGGCAAGGCGCTGACCGCCGGAACGCCGCCTTCGCGTGGCACCTCGGGCGGGTCACCGCGTACACCTTTCTCGGTCTGCTGCTCGGCGCAGCGGGGGCCGGCGTCTCACGGGGCTTGTTGGTCTCGGTGCAGCCGGTGTTGCCGTGGGTGATGGCGGCCGGGCTGGTGATCACCGCGCTCGATCTGGCCAAACACGCGCGGCCGATTCCCGGAGTGGCGTGGATCTCCCGCGCGTTGGTGCGGGCGGGCTCGCACTTCGCGCCGATGACGCGCAGCTTCTTGTTGGGCGCGGCGACTCCGTTTCTTCCGTGCGGCTTGTTGTACGGCTTGTTCCTCGCGGCGATCGCCACCGGCTCTCCGTGGGGCGGCGCGGCGGTGCTGGGCGCGTTCTCGCTGGGAGCGGTGCCTGCGCTGGGAGCGGTTCAAGCCGGAGCGCATCGCCTCACGCTCTCGCCCCGCGTGTCCGTGGTGGTGCGCCGGGTGGTGCCGCTGGCGGCGGCCGTGGTGTTGGTGGTGCGGGCCTTGATGACGCGCGCTGATGTCGCGAAGTGCGGCTAACTCACGTACCGTCGGCGGCCGTGCATTTCTTCGAAATTCTGTGGGCCGAAGCGAGCCGCTCGTTCACGCCGCTGGTCCTCTTTCTCGCCTGCATCGCCTTCTTGCTGGCGAAGTGGGTGGCCATCGACAAGCCGCGCTTCAAGGCGATGTTCTTCTTCATCGCCGCGCACCTGATTGGCCTCGTCGCCACCGCGGGTTTCGCGAGCGTGGGCTCGGACGTGGGCGACCTGCTGCGCACCCCGACGTGGATCCTCGGGGCGGCCAGCCTGGTGGGCGCGAGCGCGACGTTGCTCTTCGCGGTGATCCTGCCCCGCATGCGGCTGCACACGCCGCCCATCGTGCAGGACGTGGTGGTGGCCATCGCGATGGTGGGCTCGACGCTGGGCGTGCTGAGCCGCGCGGGCGTCAACCTCTCGGGCCTGATCGCCACCAGCGCCGTCTTCACCGCGATGCTCGGCTTCTCGCTGCAAGACGTGATCGGCAACATCGCCGGCGGGCTCGCGCTGCAGGTCGACAACTCGATCGAGACCGGTGACTGGATCAAGGTCGGCGACGTCACGGGGCGCGTGGTGGAGATTCGCTGGCGGCACACCTCGGTGGAGACGCGCAACTGGGAGACCGTGCTCATCCCCAACACGGTGATGACCAAGTCGAACGTGACCATCCTCGGGCGGCGGCGGGGCCAACCCACCCAGCTGCGGCGCTTCATCTACTTCAACGTCGACTGGCGCTTTCAACCCGGCGACGTGGTGAACGTGGTGCAGAACGCGGTGCGGGGTGCGCAGCTGGACAACGTGGCCCGCGATCCCCAGCCCAACGTGGTGCTGCTCGAGATGGGCGAGAGCTACGGCAAGTACGCGGTGCGCTACTGGCTGACGGACATCGCCGTCGACAACGCCACCGATTCTTCCGTGAGCGCGTGCGTGTACTTCGCCCTGCAGCGCGCCGACATGACCCTGGCCATGCCCGCGCACGCGGTGTTCCTTACGCAGGAGACCACCGATCGAAAGGTGATCAAGACCGAGAAGCAGGTCGTGCGACGGCGGCTGTTGCTCTCGAGCCTCGAGCTCTTCAACGGGCTCTCAGATGCCGAGCGCACCGAGCTGGCGCGCACCATGAAGTACGCGCCGTTCGCGCGGGGCGAGGTGATGACGAGGCAAGGGGCCGAGGCGCACTGGCTGTACCTGATGGAAGACGGCAAGGCGGTGGTGCGGGTGTCAGACGGGCTCAACGATCGGGAAGTGGCGCAGCTGGAGGGCCCGTGTTTCTTCGGTGAGATGTCGTTGCTGACCGGGGAGCCGCGCAGCGCGACGGTGATCGCGGACAGTGAGGTGGAGTGTTTCCGCCTCGACAAGGCGGCGGTGCAGCAGATCATCGACGCACGGCCACAGCTCGCGGAACAGCTGGCGAAGTTGTTGGCGGATCGAAGGGTGGCGCTGCAGTCGGCGAAAGAGAATCTGACGGCCGATGCCGCACGCGAACGATCCGCACGTGAAGCGAACGCCCTGCTCACGAGAATCAGATCGTTCTTCGCGTTGAGCTGAAGAGATCCCCTCTCCCTTCGGGCCCTTCGGGAGAGGGTCAGGGTGAGGGTCTACCTTCTCACTGCCAGACACCGCACGGGCTGAGAGCTCGCCGTGCGCGCCATCTCGTCGCTGATGTGCCCGATGGTCGCCAGCTC
>JANODF010001044.1:0-1974 GCA_031412555.1 Archangium sp.
CCTTCTCGACTTCGTCGGCCAGGTGCTGGGTCACCATGTCGGGATCGTAGAAACCCAGGCTCAGGCGCTCGTCGGCGCGCTCCGAATAGAAGAGCCCGAAGAGCACCTCACCCACGCCCTTGGCGCGCGCCATGTGGAACATGGAGGGGAGCTGCTCGTCGTAGACCCACGCGTCGTACAGCGCGATGCGTTCGACCTGCTCGGGGTAGTCCAGCGCGAAGGCCAGGGCGACCGAGGATCCGTAGGAGTGAGCGACCAGCGAGATCTTCCCCACCTTGCGCTCGTCGAGCACCGCCTTGAGCAGCTTTGCTTGCGCGGCCGGCGAGTAGTCGGCCACGGGGCGATCGGTCCACCCGAAGCCGCGCATGTCGATCGCGATGATGCGGTGATCCTTCACCAGCTGCGGCATCACCGTGACCCAGTTCTCGATGCTCGAGGCAAAGCCGTGCAGCAGCACCACCGCCGGGCCTTCACCGACGTCGACGTAGCGAACGCGCGTGCCTTCGATCTGAAGGTACGTGGCGTCTTTCGGCTCGCCGGGCATGGGGCCGTTGTGAAAGTGCAGGCAGCCGCTCCCCAGGAGCGCCAGCACCAGGGCTGCGCGCCAATTCAATTCGACAACCTCCGCACTTCGCCGGCGTCGGTGAACTCGGTGCTGCTCTCGTTGTTGGTCGAGGTGAGGGTGGCCACGGTGCCGAAACACTCCGCGTTCCAGTTGAAGGAGCGGATGGTGGTGGTCAGGAACCACTGGGCGAAGGTGTTTGCCCTGAAGTACCGATCCATCACGGTGCGCACGCGCAGCGTCTGGAAGCGGGTGTTGGCGTAGGGGGTGAGCGCTTCTCCGGAGCGGTCGACCGACGAGGTGTACACCTCGCGCTGCAGGGGCAGCGTCAGGCCGATGGTGTAGCCCTGAAACTTGCCACTCACGCTGCTGTCCGTGCCCCACGAGATGCCCGACTGCAGGGGGAACTGGAGCACCTTGACCCAGGGGGCGTAGTGGATCTCCGTGCCGGTGGTGCTGTCGGTGGGGGAGACCACGCCCTGCAAGTAGAGCGCGTTGTTGGTGGCGCTGAACACGCCGAGCAACGTGCTGCCCTGGCCGAGCTCGGTGACGTAACCCGCGTCGGGGAAGTTCGACTCGTACCATTCGCCGGTCAGCGGCCTGGTCTCCACCAGGCGCGAGGTGTCGCCGGCGAGGGCCGCGGTGAAGTCCCATTCGCGGCCACCGTCTGCCGCTGCCGTGCCCGCGGTATTGAAGCTCGCCGGGCCGCTGATCTTGAAGGTCGCGCGCAGGCCAGGCTGAAAGAAGACCTCGTCGCGCTCGATGACGCCGTCGTTGTTGGGCAGACAGCCGGTGGTCATTCCCCCGCCACCCGTGCCGCCGCCGACGCTCCCGCCACCACCCGTGCCGCCTCCGGTCGAACCGCCACCGCCCGTGCCCGATCCGCCACCCGCGCCGCCGCCGAGCCCGCCGTCTTCTCCGGTGCCTCCGCCCACGCCCGAGTCGACGATCGGGCCACACGTGCCATCACGCAGGCACACGCCGCTCGCGCAATCAGCCCCCACCCGGCAGTCGACCTGAGCACCCGGGCACGCCAGCAGCGCGACACAACCAACGACCACGAGGAGAGAGCGAGACATGATGGTCCTTTTCACGCGTGCGGCCATACGCCCCGGCCCTGCCGAAAGCCATCCGGGGTGGTCTGCTGCAGTGCAACATGCCCGACGACAGCCTCCACCCTGACGGAATTGTGCAGGTGCGAAGGCGAGGGCCTCTTGGCGCGTTTGCAGGGGCCCTGTCAAGGCCGCCCATGTTGCATTGCACACTGACGTTGGTACGGTCGAAATCATGCTCGTCAAAAAGTACGGAAACCGGCGGCTCTACGACACCGACTCGAGCCGGTACATCACGCTGGAAGATCTGACCGCCGCCATCCGCGAAGGAGCGGAGGCCCGGGTGGTCGACGCGAAGAC
>JANODF010001045.1:0-5608 GCA_031412555.1 Archangium sp.
AAAGAGGACTGCTCTCGGGTCGGGGTGAACGGGCTTTCACTGCTTCGGGTTGCGGAGGAGCACCGAGAGCGCTTCGGCCTCGCGCAACAAGTGGCATCTCGACTGCGCTCGATGCGAACGGTGGGGTCTTTCACTGCTCAATCTGCGGAGGAGCCACGAGCACGCCGGAGAACCGGCCGTACGTCACCGTGTACGTCGCCTCAGCCGAAAGCGTCGGCCACGGATTGTAGAGCACGTACTCGACGAACCGCCCGCTCGGCAGCCGAAGCGAATACCCCGAGCGCCGCGACTTGAGCGGCTTGGCCCCATGCCCCACCAGCGCCTGACCCAGCACCACATCCGCCACGCCCAGGCCTGCCGCACGAGCCACAGTCCCCGCCGCGATCGACAACAACAACGCGCCACTGCCCCGCGCGAGCAAAGGCCAGTGCCACTTGGTCCACGCGACCCAGGCGAGCGCGATGAACACCGCTGAGAACGACGCCAGCAGCACCGCCTTCATCGCCAGCGCGAGCCGGAAGCGCGCCGAGATCGGCGTCATTGGTGCACGACCTCCGTCGGATCCTTCCCGGTGAACGTGTCGACCGACAGCCCACGCCGGAGCGCTTCATGCGCCGGAGTGCCCAACGTGCCGAGCAGATCTTCCGGCCCGTGAACGAACCGCCGGTTCATCGCATCGATCCGCCCGCGCGCTTCCAACACCCGCTCGCGCTTCACCTCACCGCTTTCCACCGCCTTCACCAACGCCTCGATCGCGCTGCGCTGCACCGAGGCGTGATGACACACGAGGAAACAATCGACGCCCGCCTTCACGCCTTCGACCACCGCGCGCTCCACGCTGAAGTGTTCGCTGATCGCCTTCATCTCGAGGTCGTCGCTCACCACCACGCCCTGAAAGCCGAGCTCCTTGCGCAGCAGGCCATCCATCACGCGCGCGCTCATGGTGGCGGGCACGCCGGGCTCGAGCGCGTCGAAGATCACATGCGCGGTCATCACCGAAGCGAGGCCCGCCTTCGCGTACGCCGCGAACGGGAGCAGTTCGACCTTCCGCAGCCGCTCGAGATCGTGCGGCAACGAAGGTAGATCCAGGTGCGAATCTTTCGCGGTGTCGCCGTGCCCGGGGAAGTGTTTCGCGCACGACGCCACGCCGCCCGCTTCCATGCCGCGCGCGAGCGCCACGCCCAGGCGCGCCACCTCGGCCGGGTCGCGATGGAACGACCGATCCCCAATCACCGGGTTCGCCGGATTGGTGTCCACGTCGAGCACCGGCGCGAAGTCGACGTCGAAACCCAGCGCGCGCACTTCCAACGCCAGCAACTTCCCCGCGCGTTCGACCAGCGCCGCGTCACCGCTCATCCCCAATTGCCGCATCGGGGGCAGCGCGGTGAACGGAGCGCCGCGCAGCCGCGCCACCCGCCCGCCTTCTTGATCGACCGAAGCCAGCAGCGGCCTGCCAGCGCGCGTCTTGAGCGCTTTCACCAGGCTCGCCACCTGCGCGGGCGAGTCGACGTTGCGCTTGAACAAGATGATGCCGCCCACGCCGTCATCGATCAGGCGTTCCACCTCGGCATCTGCAGAAAGACCCGGGAAGCCGACCACGAAGAGACCGGCGCATTCACGGAACAGAGTCATGGAACGGAGCCGCCAACAGCGGACCGCTGTGCGAGACAGACGGGAGCGAAGCGGACGGCTGGCCGAGGCGGAGTGAACCTGAACATGGGTGCGGAGCCTGACACGGCTGCGTTACATACGCCCCCGCCATGCGCATCCTCGTCCTTGCTTCGTTGGTCTTCCTCGCCTGCAAGAGCACTCCGAACAGGCACGATGAAAATGGTCACCTGCCGCACCGCTTCGACGACGCGGATGCCTGGGCGGCTCGCTTCGAAGATCCCAAACGAGAGGCCTGGCAGAAGCCCTCCGAGGTGATCTCCGCCCTGGCGCTCGCCCCCGACGCGAAGATCGCGGACATCGGGTCTGCCACTGGCTACTTCCCGGTGCGCATCGCCAAGGCGCTCCCGAAGAGCAGGGTGTACGGCGTCGACGTCGAGAGCTCGATGGTCGACTACCTGAACAAACGCGCCGAGCAGGAGCAGCTCTCCAACTTGAGCTCACACCTCGCGGAGTTCGCCGACGCGAAGATCCCCGAGCCGGTCGACCTCATCTTGATGGTGAACACGTACCACCACATCGAAGGGCGCCCGGCGTACTTCAAGAAGCTGAAGAGCTCGCTCAAGCCGGGTGGGCGGCTGGCGATCATCGACTTCACGCGCGAATCGAAGATGGGCCCCGACTCAGCCGAGAAGATGCCGCCCGAGCAGGTGGAAGCCGAACTCAAGGACGCAGGCTTCAAGCTGCTCGAGAGTCAGTCCTTCCTGCCTGAACAGTACTTCCTGGTCTTCGGCCCTCAGTAAGGCGCGCCGAAACCGAGGATGGTGCTCATCGAGCGGGTGCGGCGCCACACGCCCTCCTGGCCCGTCTGCGGATTCTCGGTGTTGCCTTCGATGGTGCCGATGCTGCCGTCGGCGTTCACCTTCTCCACGATGCCGATGTGATCCGCGTTGCGATCACCATCCCAATCGAAGAGCACCAGGTCACCGGGCTGCGGGTTCGACTTGCCCTTCCAGTTGCCGTCGGCCTTCAGCTGGTTGACCACGCTGGGGCAGTAGGGGTTGTTCATCTTCCCGCCCGACTGCTGCATCACGTAGCTGGTGAAGTCCGCGCACCACGCTTCGGCGCCGCGGCCGAAGTGCTGCGGGTACTTGAGCGCGTCGCCCCGGTTGTTGCCCGACTCGGTGGTGCCCAGTTCGGCGCGCGCTGCGTCGAGAATGCGCGAACGGAAATTGCCGGACGGTGCAGGAGGCGCGGTCACGCCGCCAGCCAACGCGCGCTGCGTCGCCGGGCCCGCCACGCCGTCGGCCTCGAGCCCCTTGGCCCGCTGAAAACGAACCACTGCGCTGCGCGTGCCGGGCCCGAAGCTGCCGTCGATGCCGCCCACGTCGAAGCCGTGCCGCACCAGATCGCGCTGCAGCTTCTCCACGTTGGCGCCGAAGTCACCGCTGCGCAGCGTGGGTGCTCCTGAAGGAGAGGGAGAAGGAGCCGGTGCCTTGAGGGCCGCCCAGGTGCGCGGGCCCACCACGCCGTCGACCGGCAGACCTTTCGAGCCCTGAAAGCGGCGCACCGCGGCCTGCGTCATCGGCCCGAAGTCGCCGTCGACCGCGCCGACCGGAACCCCAGCCCGCTGGAGAAGCTGCTGCACCTCGGTCACCTTCGCGCCGGAAGCGCCGAGGCTCAGTTCAGGGGTGCTGGCGACGAGGCGGTTGGTTCCAACGGTACGGGCGGCTGAGACGGGCACGGTGACCTCCAGATGCGGTGTTCAAAGGGATTCTCGGATGGAAAATTCCTGAGTTGCTTCAAGAGGTTAGATGTAGCTTTGTTGACAGTACCTACACTGTAGGTCTGGAGCGGAGCTGCTCCAGATTCTTTGAAGAAGTGTGGAGGTGGGGGGCGCTGACCTGCCGCAGTCATTAGCTTCCGGCGCTCCATGAGTACCGAGCCGACCGCCGAAGCCCCCACGAGCCTCAAAGACATCCCCGTGTTGTTGTTCGTGCGAGGCATCACCCTGCTCACGGTGCTGAGCAGTTTGATCGTGGGCCTGCACTGGTACCTCGGCGCGCGCCTCATTCGCGATGCGGGCATGCCCGAGCCGTTCGCCACCATCGCCTGGGTGATGGTGTGGATCTTCTTCGGGTCGATCTTCGCGGGCTTTCTGGGCGGCCGGCTCTTTCCGCGCCCCGCGGCGAAGATCTTTCAGTGGCTGGGCTTCGTGTGGATGGGCGCGTTCGGATTGTTGCTGGTGGCCACCTCGCTCTCCGATCTCGCGCTGTTGATCGCGTCGAAGTTCACGGTGCTCGATGCGTCGTGGCAGAGCGCTCGCGCGTTCGGGGTGGCAGCCGTGGTGGTGCCTGCGTTGGCGTGGGGTTTCTACGTCTCGAGAAAGCCCGTCACCAAGCGGGTGGAGATCGACATCCCCGGGCTCGACCCTTCGCTCGATGGTTTTCGCATCGTGCAGATCACCGACGTGCACATCGGCGAGACGCTGGGCCGCGACTTCGCAAAGCAGGTGGCTGATCACGTCAACTCGCTCAAGCCCGACCTCGTCGCGGTGACCGGCGACATGATCGATGGCTCCGTCGCGCGGTTGCACGATGAGGTCGCGCCGCTCGGTGAGATGCGCGGCAAATACGGCGTGTATTACGTGACGGGAAACCACGAGTACTACCACGGCGGCTCGAGCTGGGAGGCGGAGGGCCGCAAGCTCGGCTTCACCGTGCTGCACAACGAGCACCGGGTGATCGCCGACGGCAAGCTGGTCATCGGCGGCGTGACCGACGTGGAAGGCGCGCGGTTCTCAGAAGCCCACGCACCGCGGGTCGACGTCGCGTTCGCGCAGGCGCCGGCAGGGGTGCCCCGTATTCTCCTCGCGCATCAGCCGCGGTTCGCGAAGTACGCGAAGGACTCGTCGATCTCCTTGATGCTCTCGGGGCACACGCACGGCGGGCAGATCTTCCCGTTCATGGTCTTCGTGCGGTTGCAGCAGCCGGTGGTCCGTGGCTTCGAGATCCTCTCCGGCGTGCCCACGTACACGAGCAACGGCACGGGCTACTGGGGTCCTCCGTTCCGCATCGGGCCACGCGGTGAAGTGACGGAGCTCATCCTTCGCGCGAAGTGAGGTTCACCGGGAAGGGGGACTCTCTTGACGCCTACACGCTGCGCCGCACACGCTGCGTGCTCGATGGACCCCACCACGTCCGAAAACACCATGCCGGCAGAAGCGCCCAGTTCTGCGCTCTCCGCGGCCCGTCGTGAGCTGTGGCGCCATCTGCCTGCGTGGATGTTCTTCATCTACGGCGTGCTGCTGCTCAACACCGAGCTGACCAACTTCAGCCCCGCGCGGGGCGACCTCGCGCACACCATCGTCTTCCCGTTGCTGGTCTTCGTGATCTACCAGGTGGTGCGTTTCACCCACGGCACCGGCTCGCGCCGCATGCTGCTCACCAGCCTGGCGCTCACCTTCGGTCTGCCCACCCTCGTCTTCTTCTGGCACACGCCCTCGCCGCTCTCGCCCGAGCTGCTGCTGCGCGTCTACGAGTGGTCGAACTTCGCCTGGGCAGCGCTCCTGGTGTGGCACCTCTGGGTGCACGACCGCACGCACGTCGCGCTCTTCTTCGGGGTCGGCCTGCTCTACGGAGCGGTGCTCGAGAACGGCGGCATCGTGCTCGGCTTCTTCCACGAGACCAACCTCACCGACACGATGGTCAAGCCCTTCGTCGCGCCGGTGGCCACCATGATCGGCTGGAGCGTGGTGCTGGCCATGGCCACCTTCGTCACCTGGCAGCTGCGCAAGCGGCTCACCTGGTTGCGCAAGTCTGCACTGCTCTCGGCGCTGGCCGTGGGCTCGTTCGCCACGCTGCTCGATCTCCAGATCGATCCCATCGCGACTGCGGT
Source organism: Archangium sp. (assembly GCA_031412555.1). Classification (GTDB taxonomy): domain Bacteria; phylum Myxococcota; class Myxococcia; order Myxococcales; family Myxococcaceae; genus Archangium_A. The sequence goes on from JANODF010001045.1 coordinate 5,506, forward strand.
GGGCTGCTGGGTCTGGCACCAGTCGCTGCCGGGCTGGTTCCACGGCGTGCCGCTGGTGAACTTCATCGCGTGGATGTGCGCGCTGGTGCCGTTTGGCTACGTG
>JANODF010001046.1:0-3428 GCA_031412555.1 Archangium sp.
CGCAGGGAGAGGGAGTTTCAGTCCACTCCGGCTTGTCGTTCGAGCGCGACGGCCAGCCACGTGCGGATGAGGTGCAGGTGCTCTTCTTCGTGATCGAGGCAGGCGGTGAACTGCGCCGCGAGGTCGTCGCTGCCCATCTGACTGGCCAGGCGAATCAGGTTGGCCCAGCAGTCGTTGTCGGAGAGCTCGGCGAGCAACGCGGCCTCCAGACCCTGCTGCAGGTTGGTGCGCGGATCCGTCATCACGGCGCGCAGGCCTTCGCCCAGCACGTCGTGCACGTTGGCTGACGGCGTGACCGCAGTGAAGTCGGAGCCCAGCCCCCGAATGGTCTCGGCGAGCAGCTTGAAGTGCTCCTGCTCCTCCAGGAGGATCGTCTGCAGCTGCTCGCGGGTGGGCCCGCCTTCGAACGTTCCGAACGCGTCGAACTTCGAGATCAACGCTTCGTAGAGCCGCACGCCCGAGCGCTCGAACGCCAGCCGCTCGCCGAGCTTGTCGACCAGCACCGCGGCCTTCTCGCCCTTGAGGAGCTTCACCGTGGCGTTGGCCAGCTCCTTGATCGAGCCCGGGGGCGGCATGGTGACGGAGGGTTCGCCTTCCAGGCTGTAGGCGATGCGTTCGTCGGCGATCAACGCTTCGTCACCCAGGTGAGAAGGGTGGGTGAGCGAAGGCACTTCGAGCATCGAGTGGGCCATCACCGGCGCCGTGGCCAGGCCGCTGCGGTTCAAGCCCATGTCCGTGGGTTTCTTCATTAGCGGCTCCAGGTCTCGGTCTTGCGGTGTTTGCCATTGCCCGTTCCGCTCGGCGTCTGAATGAGCCCGCGCGCCAGCTCGGTGCCGGGCGACCACACGTAGCCCGCGGCGATCTTCTCGGAGGGCGAGCCATCGGAGTTCATCTGCTGCTGGTAGGCCTGCGTCTCGGCGCTCACCGCTTCCTTCTCGGCGTCGATGAACTGGGTGCCCTTCGCCTGCAGCTTCGCTTCGGCCTGCAACGTCTTCCGCACGAAGGCGCGCTGCGACTGGAAGGCGATGGGTTGGGGCAGGGTGCTGGAGAGGATCTCCGCCACGTCACGCCCTTCGATGCGCTCGAACATCTCGCGCGCGAGGGCCAGGTGACCCAGCTCGTAGTCGAGGAACCGTTCCCACACGGCGCGCACGCGGGGGTTCTCCTCGGAGGCGACGCAGGAGAAGTAGTTGTACGCCTCGTTCGCTTCGTGGAGCACCCACTTCTCCAGCCACGTCTCGCGCGCGTCGATGATCGACTCGTACTGGGTGACGTGTTGCTCCTCGACCGAAGCAATCTCGCCGTACAGCTGGCGCGCGGTGGGGTCGGGGAACATCGGCCCGATGGTCATGTAGTAGTCGTGCGTCTGCTGCTCGGCCGACATGATGGTGTACGCGTTCATCTTGGTGATCGCCTGCGCGGTGGCCTTGTCGTACGGCAGGCGCAGCTCGTCTTCGGGCGCGCGGTGTTCGATGACCGTGGGCCGCCCCGGGAGAATGTCGGTGTAGCTCTGCAACAAGACGTTCGCGTCTTTGCCCTCCAGCCGGTCGTAGAGCGCGGCGAAGCGGTACATGTGATCGAAGTCTTCCAGCAGGCCGAAGCGGTAGACCTGCGCGAGGTACGGGTCGGGTTCGTTCTGCGCGACCGACGCGGTCACCTCGATGGCCACCTGCTCGAAGCCGATGGTGGTCTCGAGGGGACTTTGATCAGCAGGGTTGAGCCAGTTCACCAGGGTCTGCTGGTGCTGCTCGATGCGGCGCACCTTCGCGAGGATGAGCTGCAGGGCGGGGTCGGCGTTCATGCGCGCGCACGCGTGGGAGAATCGCGACGCCTCCGACTCGATGCCGTTCATGAGGATCACCCGAACGCGCGTGAAGGCGTCGTCGTTGAACTTTCGATACGGCGCTTGAGCCAGTTCTCGCCACGTGAACTTTTGCTGGTCCAGTGGCGTACCGCGGTCTTTGAGCAGGTCGATGGACATGTGAGGCGCTCCTTGAGCGGCCTCAAATTGCAAGGTGAAGACCATGCCGGTCTGCGGGCCCGCGCGTGAAACGGCGACGTGGCAGCGGCGCTCAGCGAGGCGAGAGTGCCTCCACCGGGCGCTCCACACCGCCTGACTGACGAGGGCGCGTCGAAATGAAGGCGCGGCCCCTTCATCTTGATGGGGGCGTGCGGCGCGGGGCGGTCTCAACAGCCTGAGTTCATTGCGAATGGGCGCTGGCTTCAATGCTGCTCAAGGGCAGTGCGAACCAGTCTCCACCACCCACTCTGAAGGACTCACCCATGATGAAGAAGACGTTGTCCATCGCCGTGCTCGCGCTCGCAGGTTGCGCCACCGTTCAACTCCCGGCCGATCGCCTGCAGGGTTCCGAGGCGAGCATTCGCAGCGCCGAAGAGCTGGGCGCCTCGAACGTGCCCGCAGCGCGGCTGCACCTGCAGCTGGCGAAGGACGAGACGCTGGCGGCCAAGAAGCTCGCGGCCGACGGTGATGATCGAGCCGAGCTCGTGTTGGCCCGCGCCGAAGCCGACGCCGAGCTCGCCCTGGGCCTCGCCCGCCAGGTCGCGGTGCACAGCGAAGCGCTGCGCGCCGAAGAAGACCTGAAGGCCGTTCGCGCCCGCACCACCAACTGATTCCCTCCCACCCCTTTTCAGAAAGCCACCACACCATGAACAAGACACTCTTCGCTTCTCTCGCGCTGACCGGCCTCATCACCGGTTGCGCCACCGCTGCACCCAGCATGTTGGTCGACGCCCGCCAGTCCTACGAGACGGCCACCAAGGGGCTGGCCGGCAAGCTCAGCCCCACCGAGCTGTACGACGCCAAGAAGGTGCTCGACAAAGCGAACCTCGAGTTCGAAGCGCGCGGCGACACCCTGGAGTGCCGTGACCTCGCCTACGTGGCGCAGCGCAAGGTGCAGCTGGCCGACGTGAAGGCCAGCACCGAGCAGGATCGCCAGTCGATCTCCGCGGCCTCCAAGGCGGGCGTGGTGGCGCGTGATGACCAGGCGGCCTCCAGCCAGGCAGCGCTCTCGTCGACCCGGCAGCAGCTGAGCAACGAGCGCCGCGACAACGTGGCCTCGACCAACGACCTGCTCGCGGCCAACGACGCCAAGGGCAAGGAGCTGGCGGCGACCACCGCGCAGCTCGAAGCCGAGAAGCTCGCGCGCCAGTCGGCCGAAGCGAAGCTCGCCGGGGCGATGAAGGATCTGGCGACCATCGCCGCGGTCAAAGAAGAGGCACGTGGCGTGGTCATCACGCTGTCGGGCTCGGTGCTGTTCGCCTCGGGCAAGTACGCGCTCTTGAACACCGCGAAGACCAAGCTCGACCAGGTCGCCGAGGCGCTCAAGGCGCAGGACGGCAACAAGCGGATGGTCGTCGAAGGCCACACCGACAGCCAGGGCTCGGACAGCACCAACCAGCCGCTCTCG
>JANODF010001047.1:0-7719 GCA_031412555.1 Archangium sp.
TTGACCCGCACTTCGCGGTCGTACCAGGCCAACCACGCCCGCGAGTCCGGCACCGAGCCCGCCACGTGATGCACGATCACCCGGTTGGGTACCTGGCCGCGGCGGCACGTGCCGGCGGGCCGAGCGCCCCACGCTTCACGCGCCACGATGCCCAGGCCCCGGCTCAACAACGGACGGGCGGCAGACAGCTCTGAAGAGACGCTCGCTTCGGGCGCCACCACGTCTTCCGTGCCCTCATCGAGCACCGACAGCGTCGCTTCACCGCAGCTCAGCAGACACAGCGACAACGCCAACGACACAGCAGTCATGTGGTTTCGCATGACCCGTTATCGGAGGCGCCGAACTGGTCTGACCAGTTCAGAACGTCAATGGATCAGACGAAATCGGCGTCTTTTCAGCCCCGAATTCCGGGTGGAATTCAGAAGTAGTACTTCAGCGAGAGGGTCGAGGCGACGATCGAGCCCGCGTCACCCGAGACCGAGGTGGAGAACCGGTAGGTCTCGTTGGTGAGCATGCTGCCGGCGGGCCCGAGAGGAGCGAAGTTCGAGAGCGACGTGGCCTCGCGGATGAACCCCACCCGGATGGCGGCCTCGAGGGAGAGCTCGGGCACGCCGATGAAACCGAAGAACAACTCGACCGCGCCGCGGAGGGCCAGCTCCAGCAGTGAGCCGGTCAGCTCGAAGTTGTTCTGGCTGAGCAACGTCGAGTAGCCGGCGCGCAGCTCGGGAGCGAGGAGCACGATCACGTGTTGCGTGCTGGCGAGGGCGATGGGCAACCCGGCGTGCGCGACCAACTGCAGGCTGGGGGTGTTGACCAGAGAACCCGTGTTGTCGGAGCCGCCCGTCACCATGGCGCCCACACCGAGATCGAGCCCGAGGCGCGAGTCGCGGAACCACCAGCGCACGCCGAGGATCGGGGCCGACACCCGCAGGAGGACCGACGACCCCAGCCCACCACCACCTCCCCCTCCCAGGAAACTCGCCATCAACGGATTCATGCCGGCCAACCCCAGATAGCCGACTCCGACCGTGCCACTCCGAGCCTCGCGCGCCGTCGGCGGAGGCGGGGGGGGCTTGAGCACCACAGGCATCAGATCCGCGGGTGCTGCCTTCATCTCGACCGGCGGCGCCACGGGGGGCGGTTCGACGGTGCTCCCATCCTGAGCGAGAGCGAGGGATGCGGCGCACATCAGGAAGGTCGACAGGAGACGAGCCATCGGCCGGGTCTAGCAAGCTAGAATCGCCCGCGACATGACTCGCATCAGTTCGACGTTCTTCCTCGCCGCGCTCGCGATCAGCTGCAGCGGTGCCGGCCCCGACGACAGCTTCTATCTTCGGTTCGACCCGCTGCTCTCGCCCGACACGCAGCGGTTCATCGGCGAGTTCCGCGTGGCGCTCTTCAAAGACCGCATCTTCTCCACCGGCCGCACGGGCACCGGCGAGATGCTCGCGACCACCGTTCGGGAGATGGACGTCACCTGGATGACGCCGCTGGGAGACACCGCCTTCGCGCTGCGTCAGGGCAAGCTGGTGAAGTCCTCCGACGGGGACACCTTCACCGAGATCGCCGGCACCAACACCTTCGATCAGCTCGGCGGCGTCGACGACACGCTCTACGCGATGAAGCGCAAGTCGTTCGGCGTCTCCGAGGTGTTCATGTCGAAAGATGGGGGCGTGACGTGGACCCAGCTGGTCGACATCGACGCGGGCACCACGCAGGGAACGGGCGAGTCGCGCAGCATCAGCCGCGGCTTCAACGGCAAGGTGCTGCTCAGTGTCGGCGTTTCCGACGACACCTTCGGCAACGTCAACTACGCCGGCCAGTCGTACGAGTTCACCGCCGCCACCAACGAGTTCCGGCTGGTCGGCAGCACCACCCAGAAGGTCCTCGCGCCGCCCTGGCCCGACTACGTGTCGAAAGAAGGCATCACCTTCTTCCAGGATCCCAACGACGCGATCGATCAGCAGGCCGATGCGACCAACGTGAAGGTGCTCTTCACCCCGCCTTCCAGCCCCGACTTGAAGACGGCCCGCAGGCTGCGCTGGGCGCGGCCGATGCTTCCGTTCGACGCCACCGCCAGCATGGTCGTGCTCGGTCAAGACTCGGAGGGGCGGCTGCTCATCTCGGCCGGCGCCATCTATCGATCGAAGGCGCCGCTGAAGCTCGATGACGAGAAGGCGCTCGTGCTCAAGGGGCCCGGCTGCGAGACCCGGCATTCCTTCACACCCGATCTGGCCAATGACGACTCGGTCGACGTGAGCCTGGAGAACAAGACGGGGCTCCGCGTGATGCTCCGTCAGCTCGACAACCAGCTGCGCTGGCAGCGCCTCAAGGAGCTCGACGTGGGCGAGCAGGTGAAGATCCGCTCGTTGAGCAACAACGCCGCGAAGCAGAACGTGCGGCTGATGGTCTCGGATCCCGCCGATGAGACCTGTCTCGGGGTCTACGTCGTCTCGATGGCCAAAGAGTCGACGATCGTGGCCAACAAGCCGTAGTCGACAGTCGAGCCCCTCACCCCGACCCTCTCCCGATGGGCCCGATGGGAGAGGGGGATCAGCGGCGAACGACGAACTTCACGGTGTCGAGCAGCACGCCCGAACGATCGCGCACCTCCATCACGTGCGCGCCCTGCGTTGCGGGCAGATGGCCGGTGAAGGGCGGATTCAGCTCGAGCGCGCGTTCACCATCGACCCAGACTGCGAGCGGGCCCGAAGACGACGCGGCCCTGACGCGCACGGGGATGGCTTGATCAGCCAGCGGGAGATCAGCCAGCAGCAGGAATTCGCCGCCGTTTGCCGGGTGGAGCACGCGCGCACTGCCGTCACGCTCTGCGCTGCCCATGCACGCGGCCGCCAACCAGGGCTCACGTGCGAGCCCCTCGTTCTTCGCCCAGTCGTAGAAGTCGAGGCCGAGATCGACCAGCCGGCCCTGCGAGGCCGCGAGCTGCAGGCATTGCTGGCGCAGCTCGGGTGACAAGGTGGCCGAGAGCTCTCCGTGCATCTCGCACGAGCTGGTGGGGCCGGTGCCGGGCACGAAGAGTTCTTCCATCGCGGCGGGGCAGTGGGGCCCGGCGAGGTGACCCGAGAGCGGGCAGATGGCGAGGGCGTCGAGACCGCGGCGATCCACCAGCGACTGCGGCACCAGGTCTTTCATCGCCTTCGTCATCACGCGCTTGAAGATGGGGCCCGCACCGGTGATGCCTGAGACCTGGATCATCGGCGTGCCGTCGAAGTTGCCGGCCCAGACCGCCACCGTGCGCTCCTTCGTGAAGCCCACCGTCCAGTTGTCGGAGTAGCCCTTCGAGGTGCCCGTCTTCGCCGCCGCGGGGAAGGGCAGCCGCAACGCGTTGTCGATGCCGAAGGCGCGCGCCCGAGCGGCGTTGTCGCTGAGGATGTGCGTCACCAACGCGACGGCGCGTGATTCAGCAAAGCGGCGTGGCTTGAGCTCGCGGCGAACGGGCAGCGGGTTGCCTTCCGCGTCCCACGCGCGCAGCACCGGTACCAACGGGTGCACCACCCCACCCCGCGAGAGCCCGGAGTACGCACGCGCGGCTTCCCACAAGGAGACCTCACCGTTGCCGAGCGCGAGGCCGAGGCCGTAGTGCTCTGCGCCTGACTTGAGCGAGTCGAACCCCGCGCGGCGCAACACGGCCAGCGCATTGCCCAGGCCCACGTCGTCGGCCACCCGCACCGCAGGCACGTTGTAGGAGTTCGCGAGTGCTTCTCGTGCTCGCACAGGTCCATGCAGGCGGCGGTCGTAGTTCTTCGGGGAGTAGCTGCCCTTGGGGGCGTTGAAGGCGGTGTCGAGATCGGGAATGACCGTGGCCGGCGTGTAGCCGTGCTGAAAGGCCTCGGCGTAGATGAACGGCTTGAGCGCCGAGCCAGGCTGGCGGTGCATCTGGATGCCGTCGTTCTGGCCGAAGATCGCGTCGTTGAAGAAGTCGGCAGAGCCGGCGTACGCGAGGATTTCTCCGGTGGCGTTGTCGACCACGAGGCTGGCCGCGGAGGAGACGCGCCGCTCGGTCAGGCGGCCGACTTCCTGGGCGATCTGCTCTTCGACTTCGGGTTGCAGCCGCGGGTCGAGGGAGGTCTCCACCACGGCGGCTTTGGCAAGACCCCAATCGGCGAGGTGCGCGGCGATGAACTCGACGAAGTGTGGCGCGCGAAAGGCGGTGGTGAAGGCGGTGAGATCGAGCGGCTCAGCTTTCGCCGAAGCGACGAGTTCGGGGGTCGACAGGCCGGTGCGCTCGAGGCGCTCGAGCACCCAGGCGCGGCGGGCTTCGAGCTGACGGGGCCGGCGATAGGGATCGTAGGCGGTCGGCCCGCGCGGAATGGAGGCCAACATCGCGGCCTGGCCGAGGGAGAGGTGGCGGGCGCGTTTGCCGAAGTAGAGCTGGGCTGCGGCTTCGAGGCCGAAGGTGTTGTTCCCGAAGGGGATGCGGTTCAGGTACTGCGTGAGGATCTCTTGTTTTGAGAGGTGCGCTTCGAGCCGCAGGGCCCAGAGTGCTTCCTGCGCCTTGCCGAAGAAGGTGCGGGGGCGCGGGATCAGGGTGCGGGCGAGTTGCTGCGTGATGGTGGAGCCGCCGGCGACGAGGTGCCCGGCTTTGAGGTTCTGCTTTGCGGCTCGGAGGATCGCGGTCGGAGAGATGCCGAGGTGGCCGTGGAAGCGGTGATCTTCCGCGGCGAGGAACGCGGCCTCGACTTGCGGGGTGAGGTCCTCTGATTTGAGCGGGGTGCTTCGGCCGTCGGTGGTGCTTCGCAGCTCACGCAGGAGCTGACCGTCCCGGTCGAGCAGTTTGACCGAGGAGATGGCTCGGTAGTCGAGCAGGCCGGAGGGAAGCGGCGCTGCGATGAAGGCCAGCAACGGCATCAGGGGGATTGCCACGAGGAAAAGGAGATACCTCTCCCTGCGACCGCGGGGAGAGGTCGGTCCTGAGCCTCGCGAAGGACCGGGTGAGGGGCGCTTTTTCAAGTGAGGCCCCTCACCCCGACCCTCTCCCCGCGGGCGCAGGGCGAGGGAGACAAACGATTCACTTCTGAGTCACCGGCGTCGGCAGCTCGACGGTGAACGTGCCGCCTTCACTGCGACCCCAGACCTCGGGCTCGTACATGAGTTCACCACGCGCAGGCTTGAGCACGAACACACCCGGCGTGGTCGCGCGCGCCACGAAGCTGGTCACGTGAACACCCGGCGGCAAATGATCCGCGAAGATCACCACCCGGCTGTCGCGCATCTCGACGTGGTTGAAGGGGCTCCAGAACTTGTACGCCCACGGGTTGTATTCCTCTTCTTCCGCGTCGCCTTCGTACCCGTCTTCCCCGCCCTCGTTCTCGTACCCGACGTCGTTCTGCTCTTCGCCAGGTGAACGCCCGAGCTTCGCGGTGGTGGCCAGCGACGTGTCGACCGGCTCCAGGCCCGCAGGCAGCGGAACCTCGAAGGCCGCCCAATGACGCTCCTGGTTCGACGCGATGCGGACCCGAATGCGCACCAGGTCGCCCGCGAAGAACTTGGTCGACTGCCCACCACCCGCGTACGGCTCGAACCAACGCTGCACGAACAGCCCGCTGTCGAGCGGTTTGGTGGGCATCTCCTTCGGCGCGTACTTCAGCAGCGCCGAATAATAGAGCACGCCCGCGCCGTCCTTCTTGAAGGTGAGCTTCTGCTCTGCCCCGCCTGACTTCGCGAGCAGCTCCTTCATGGGAATGGCCTTCACCTCGGTCTTCATCGAGCGGCCCTTGAAGGCGATGCCCATCAACTCCGCAGTGCCCATGGTGAGCGAGGCCTTGAAGTCCGGGGTGTCCTTTTCCTTGGTGCGCAGCACCTGGGTCAGACCGATGAGCGACCAGGCGGCCTCCTGCGTGGTGCGCCACTGGCCGTCACCCTGGCGGACACCGGTGAGGTACTTCGCCATCTTCCCCACGAAAGGATGTTCGGGCGTGATGTCGGTGAGCGCCTGCAGCACCACGCCGGTGGTGCGCGTGTCGGAGTTGAACAGCGTCGCGTAGGTCTCGTTCTGCACCTCGGCGATCGACAGGCCCTTGGGCGACTCCTTTGCGTTGTTGAGGATCTCCTGCATCAACGCGTTGGCCTGCTTGCGATCGCCACCACCGACGAACATCGCGTTGGCCAACAGCGCGCGGGAGAAGATCGAGAGCTTGTCGCGCCGCGCGTAGAACTCGGCGTAGCTCGAGGGCCTGGGCTTCTTCATGCGCGCCAGCACGTAGCTGGCGAACACCCGGGTCTCGTCGCCGCAGTAGATCGAGTTCCAGCAACCGCCGCAATTTCCGCCGACCACGTTGGTCAGGTACTTCTCGGCGCGCGCGATGCGATCGGCCGGCACCGCGAAGCCGACTTCTTTGGCCCGGTAGAGCGCCATGGTCGCGTAGGTGCTCGACCACGGGTCGGAGCACATCGAAGAAGGCCAGTACCGGAAGCTGCCGTCACCATCCTGCAGGGAGAGGATGCTCTTCACCGTCGCGTTGATGACCTCGTCGGGATCCTTCTTGTCGGAGACGTCGAGGGTGCTGAAGAGATACGTGTTGATGAGCGCGTTCATCTCATCGTTGGCCGCTGCCTTCTTCTTGTCCGGCCCGGGCCACGGCACGCCGAACTGACCGGCGATCTCGCGCAGCGCGATGAAGGGCACCAGCCGCGACGACTGCTGCTCGAGGCAACCGTACGGGTACTCGATCAACTGCTGGAAGCCGCGATCGAAGCCACCCAGTGAGGTCGACGACATCGAAACGGTCATGCCGCCGAGATCTTCGTACACGTCCTTCGGAGGCGTGATGCCTTCGACCCGTTGATCCGTGGTGTCGCCGTAGGTCGCGACCGCGTCGGTCTCCACCGGCAGCTCGATGGGCAACTTCTCCTCGACGCCATCCGTCGCGCCGCCGCCCGTCACCTTGAAGCGGAACGCCGTCACGCCGGGTTTCATCGCCTTGAACGAGAAGCGCACCTCACGCGGGCTGCCTTCTTTGAGCGAGACCTTCTGCTCGGCCGCGGAGGTGAGCTGAGCGCCTGCGCCTTCGATGGTCGCGGTGACCGTCACTTCACTCTCCGGAATGCCGTGCGCGTGCACCACCACGCCGGCCTCGAACGCATCACCGACGCGCGCGAACCGCGGCATCGCCGGCAACGCCATCACCGGCTTGTTCACCTGCACGCTGGTCTCACCGCTGCCGAACCGATCGGTCTGGGTGATCACCACCGCCATGATGCGGAAGGCCGTCAGGTTGTCGGGCAAGGAGAACGAGGTCGTCGCCGAGCCGTTGTTCACCTCGAGCGTCGGGTTGAAGAGCACCGTGGTCTTGAACTGGTTGCGGAAGCCGCCACCCGAACCATCACCGCCACCACCACCCGCCTCTTCACCCTTCTCTCCATACGAGCGCTTGCGCACCAGGTGCAGCAGCGGCTCGCCCAGGCGCATCGACAACGGGCGCTCGGGGTAGATCGACGCGATCGGATCCGGCACTTCGTAGCTGGTGAGGCGCAAGACGGCCTCGTCGACCACATACAGCGTCACCTCACCCGAAGCCGGCTTGCCCGCCGAGTCCTTCACGTCGAGCGTCACGTTGACCGTCTCGCGCGGCTGGTAGTCCTTCTTGTCGGTCTTCACGGAGACCGCGAGGCGCTTGGTCTTCTTCTCCACGTTCAACTTCACCAGGCCGATGCGCGCGTTGGGCCGGCCGGGATCGTCACCGGTCTCGATGCCACCCT
>JANODF010001048.1:0-5526 GCA_031412555.1 Archangium sp.
GGCTTGCAGCACGATCGTATCAAGTTTGGCGTGGAGTTTGTAGAGTTGGCTGTTGGGCAACCGCCTGAACTCTACGATGACGACGCACTCGGTAAGACCGTGGCTACCCGCGCCGTCCAGAACGATGTGTGGTGGGGTCAAGGACGGGTCGGTACAAATCGTACCATCTCAATAGTCGAGGCTCCTGGGATTAGGTGGGACTCCTCCGGTTGGTACGCCTCAACCATCGCGAACCAGAGCCTCGGGGGGACCGGGGTCTCTTCGACTCCGAACGGTACCGCTTGCTGGACGGAACCAAGCCTTATCGAAGCCTCGCAACACACGAATGCTGTTGCAAGTGTCGCAGCAGGCACCTTCTTCGACGGCTCTGGCGCGAAGGGAGCGCGGCTCGTCAGTGCCAATCTTTGCTACGACGACACCAAGAGCTTCGGGTATGACCTGGTGGACTTGGTTGTCCCCGCTGAGTCAAGCTTGCAATATTCTCCATCCGCCCTCAACCACAGCTACGGCGCAGCGGGACTCGTCGAACTTCCTGAACCGTACAACAATGCGATGGATTTTCGGGTCCGCTTCGGTAGAACGACTGAGGTCCATGCCTGCGGCAACGTTGGGACCCCAAACGCTCAGAGCAATCCACCGCGCAGTCCTAGCAATCTGCCCGCAGCTTGTAACGAATACAACTCAATCAAAGTGGGCGGCTACGACGATCAAGGGACGATCCTTTGGGACGACGATTTGCGTTTTCTTGTCGGAAGCTACGTCAACCCCCTTGTACGTGTTGGTCCGGGCACCCAGTTGGTGCCGAGCGACCGCGAGCTGCCGGAGATCATCGCCCCGGCGATGGAGGTACGGACGGCCGAGGTGAGTTGGGAATCGACTGACCCTGGTTCGACAAGCCGGACGCTGGGAACGAGTTTCGCCACCCCGAACGTGTCGGCGCTGGCGACGCTCTTTTTAGATCGATTTCCGGGTTTCGCCGTAACCCCTGAGTTCGTCCGGGCTGCTTTGTACGCAACAGCGATTCACAACAAGTTCGATTCGGAATTCCCACCGCCTGATTTTTCGGGCGCTTCCAAGCTCGGCAGTGGTTGGAGTTTGGACTCAAGGACTGGTATGGGGGGGGCGAGTGGTAAATCGCTGAACCTTTTGGTTTCCCCGACGGGATCTGGGCAGGGCGTCGCGCGGCAACTCGTGGTCACCGAGAACGACTTTCAGGACATCGCTGCACAGAACCAAAACAGACGACTCTACTCAGCGTGTGTGGTCTTGGGCGCGCCCTGCGCAATCGGCAACGCCAGGTTGCTCCGCCTGCTGCCGACTTCTGCGACAGCACACCCAATTGAACGAGTTCGGATTGTCCTCACATGGAACAGCCGCATCGACTGTATCCAGTGCACCCCCAACCTTATTTCGAAAAATTCTCCTCTCGACTTCGACTTGGTGATTGTTGACGGGACGACCAACGAAGCCCTCTGGTGGGACAAATCTAGCGAGACTTGGAGTACGACTGCTGGTGCCGGAGTTCCGGTCAGTTCCCTTTCGTTCAACAACTCATACGAAGTAATTGATTTGAGTCCCGAACAGGTCGCAGGTCTTCCGCCGGACGCCCGGGTCGAGTTGCGTCTTTTCGGGGTCGTTCCGACGAACTTCTCTGAGCGGCTGGGCTACGTTGCCTTCGCCGTCCCAGAAATGACGTTCGTAGAGCCGCAACCTTGAAAAAGCTGGCGGCTGCAATAGCGACCCTGGCCTTGCTCTCGTGCACGATGCAGCAGGGCCCCTCTGCGCCCCAAGTGCACCTCAAAGAGGTCGCAGTGCGGTTCCCCTCAGCTGTCCGGGTTTATTCTCCGGCGGTGTTTCAGCAAGGATCCTGTTTTGCTTCAGCTGAAGGGCCGATGTGCCTCACGAACGATTCGTTGAATCCGCTCTTGGGTCTTGAACAAGGCGTTGAGAGCGTCGGCCGCAACGCACGTGGACTCGTACTGCTTGGAAACTGGCCGCTCCGACTCGTAGAGCCGGACGGTGAGGCGCACCTGTGTGCACCGCTTCCTCGTCACCCGTTCTTCGGTGATCGATGGGCCCTAGATCGTGCGTGGCTCTCGGTTGACGAGTCACGATTTGTGGTCGTCACGGGCGGGACTGAGTGGGAGGCCGCATCTTGGATCTCATACGACGACTGTCAAACTTGGGAGCAACTCAATGTAGTCGGAGCTCTGGTTGGCGTGTACGCCACAGCCAAACAAATTCTTGGCGTCGTCTCCCACAAGGGTGAGTTGCACTCATTCACTTTTGAGATCGACACCCGTGCGAGTCATCAGACTCGCTTCGAGCACAACCACACTCGGGTCGCGATCGACGAGAAAGGCTTTCTCGCGTTTGGGCAAGGCGTAACCCGTTACACCGAGGCGGGAGCGACGGCTGGCGTCACCCTCGCTGGGCTGCAGACGGTGGCGGGCTGCGACCCTGAGCCGACAGTCGCTGTCGCGCGCGTGGGTGACCGCTGGGAGTTAGCGGCCTACGGCGCGGACGGTGCCCGCTGGTGGGGAATGGTGGTCGGGCGTTCTCTCCCCTTGGAGGCTGGCAGCATCTGTACCGGGAACCGGCTGTTCTTGAGTTTGGCTGGAGTCATCCTTGAGGTCCGTCGCGACGGACTGCGCCCGCTCGAGAGCGATTCCATTTCCAGTAGAACAGAACGAGCGATGCTCTCACCCGAACGGATCCAGTACTTCACATCTGATGAGAGTTCGACCGCTGTCGCCCGGCTGTCCTGGGAGGGTACGCACTGGAATTGGGACGGTGTTGGAACCTCGAGTGATCCGTCGAGCCTTGACGGGATTGCGCTGGGCGAGTTCGTGCTCGAGATCCGGTACGGGTTCCTCGACTCACCGGGACTGGTTGGCTACACAGTCAAGACGACCGGACAGGACAAATGGCTTGCAGAACTCCCGTTGAAAATCGACACGGGCCTCCGCCGCCTGCCAACATTTCGGCAAATCAATACCCCGCGTCCCGGCATGGTGTTCTATGGGGCAAGTTGTTATGTTGTCACGACAGATCAGTCAGGTTCGCAGCTTGGCGGTTGGCCGTGCGATCCTTCGGGTAACCTGCAGTTTAACGCGGATGTGGTCGCGGACCCCGACGTCGAGGGCCGGTGGCTGGTGCATTCTGTGGGAGGCAACCGCAGCACGCTGCTGGTTGAGGGCTTCGGCGAGCGGGTGACTTCGCTGGGCCGTGCCGGAGTCTTCGTCTTCGACCAAAATGGAGAGCCCCTCCACGTCGCAGATGCATACATGGCGGCGTCGCTTGCAGATCGTCAGGGATACTGGTTCAGCAGTTCAAGCGACGTGAAGCTTCAGTTGTTCGACGGGCGTTCGTGGAATTGGCCTGATTCGCGCCTTCTCGGCGCTTCAGGAAACAAGACCCTTATTCAGCAACCGCACTCTCTACTGTCCATCATGGCGACCACTCGCTGAGCGCCGATCAGGTTTGTCGTTTGTCGGCAGTCGGATGTTCACTGCTGATGGCCAGCCGAGAGTCGAGAGGAGCGCCCCTGCGCCCAGGTTGTTTGGGTCGCTGCGCCCTCGGCCACTCGCTCGACGTCCCGTTGAACCGACTGCGCTCCAGGGCTTCGCTCCCGGGCCAGCTCAACAGGCCAAAGCGACCGACGCCGGCTGCATCGACGCCCGCGCTCATCTCGACGATGTTGCGCTGAATGATGCGGCAGGTGCCGAGCTTCGGCTCACGCACCAGCAACACCGCCGCGGTCGAATGCGCCATCATCGTCAGCGCCTCCAACACCGAGGTGCCGAGCTCGACCTGCACACTGTCCACCAGTGGAATTTCTTCCGCGGTGGTGCCGGGCGAGACCTCGGCCATCCAGTTGGCGACCGAGGTGAGCTGAACGCCTTTCACGTCGCCGGTGAGCTCACGAACGAGCACGTACCGGGCACCCGCTTCTTCCGCGAGCTCACGCACCCTCGCCAATGAGGTGGTGGTGCGGACGGCGAAACAAGACTCCAAGGGGAGATCGCGCATCTGCATGACTCCCAGGGCTGCACGCGGCAGGCCGCCCCGTTTTCGTCACCAACCCACCACAACCACTGGAGCCGGCCACTCCACTTCTGAGGTGGATTGCAGGGATGCAACGTTCAGGGGTGAGGATGACCTCAGACTGTGGCAGCACTGACAGGGCGAGCCCGTCATGGCGTTCACGTTCAGGCGGTTCGATGAGGCTCGGGATCAGGCGCCGGCTCGGGCGGCCACTGGCCGATCGTCGTCTTCAGGCGGACGAGGGTCATCGTGGTGTCGTGGGTGCGCCGGTGCTCCTTCAGGTCTTCGAGCACGCGCTCGTTCACCTTGAGGCGCCGCGCCATGCCCCCGCCTGCGAGCAGCTGCACCGCCAGGGGAAGCAGCAGCCACAAGTACCTCGGCTCCCACACCACCAGCGCACGCACGACGACCGCCGCCGAGAGGAGCACCGCCAACAGCCCGGTGAGCTGCCACGTCGTGCCCCACCCCTCGGAGCTCGCCGGCCACACGTAGTGGAGCGGAAAGCGCTGCATCAACGCGCGGCTCTCGGGCGTGAGCGCACCGAGCTTGTCTGCATGTTCGGCCAGGAGCTGGCGCGCGCGGCGGGTGCGGCTGCGCGTGGCGAAGAACATCAGTGCGTATTCCGGCGATGCCGAACACCCATTCCGGACGAAGCCGAACACCCGGACCCAGCGGCTGACGACGCTGGTGATCGCTACTTCGTTGGCTTCTTCGTGTTCGTCAAGGCGTTGCTCTTCCGGATCGATTCGCCGCGTAGGTGGATCCGGTGGGCGTTGTGCACCAGCCGGTCGCAGATCGAGTCCGCCACCGTCGCGTCTCCGATCGCCGCGTGCCACTGATCAGTTGCCAGTTGGCTGGTGATGATCGTCGAGCTCGTCTTGTAGCGGTCCTCGATCACCTCCAGCAGATCGCGCCTCTGCGCTGCGGCCAGCGGCTCGATGGCGAAATCGTCGAGGATGAGCACCTGCGCCTTGGCGAGTCGGCGCAGCAGGTGCGGGTACGTGCCATCGGCGCGAGCTTGCGCCAACTCGTCGAAGAGCCGCGATGCGCGCCGGTAGACGACCGAGAATCCATCGCGGCAGGCCTTGTTGCCAAGCGCGCAAGCCAGCCAGCTTTTCCCGATCCCGGTGGGGCCCATAAAGATAACGTTCTGGTGGCTCTGCACCCATCGCGAGCTGGCGAGGTCCAGCATCACCGCCTTCGTCAGCCCTCGAGGATGCGCGTAGTCGATGTCCTCTACGCAGGCTGACTGCTTGAGCTTCGCGTTCTGCAGCCGAAGCTCGAGCCGGCGGTTCTCTCGGTACACCCACTCCGCGTCGACCAGCAGTCCCAGTAACTCGGTCGGCGTCAGCGCGTTCTCCTTCGGCAGTTCCATCCACTGCCGCAGGTACTTCGCCATTCCGAAGAGCTTCATCGCGTTCAACTTTTCCTGCGTTGGTTCCATCAACACGTTTGCCTCTGTTGTCGAGCGCCGAGCAC
>JANODF010001049.1:0-27816 GCA_031412555.1 Archangium sp.
CGCTGCTTGAGGTTCTGCATCTGCTCGACCAGCGCCTCCTGGATCTTCGGATCCTTGGTGCGGCCGAACTCCTCCAGCAGGCGCGAGAGTTCTTTGCGGTCTTCGCGCAGCTGGTTGGCGAGGTCGCGAATCGCGTCGAGCTTGGCGCGGTCGAGCAGCGCCTCGAGGTACAGCACGTTCTTCTCGGAGTGCTGAATGTCGGTGGCGATCGACGTGGCCACCCGGCGCGCGATGTCCTGGGTGAAGGTGCCGTTGCGCGTGTCGACGAACTGATTCTTGCCCGGCACGCCACCTTCTCGTCCGGCGATGCGCAGCAACACGCGGCGCTGGGAGACCACCGCAGACACGTCGGTGTTCAGCTCGGAGCTGATGTTCAGCAGCGTGGAGAGCAGCTCTTCCGACGGGTCGCGCTCGTCTCTGATTTCCTGCGCGAGCACGGTGATGTCGCTGGCCAACTGCACCCCGCGTTCATCGATGGGTTTACCAGCCACCGCGGCGTCGACCGGCGTGGGGCTCGCGCGATCCGGCGATTCCATGCGGTCGGCGAGGTGATCCACCAGTCGGCCCCACAGCTCTTCGGCTTTGGCCAGGGCCTGACGGCGGTGCTCCGCCGAGCTGTACAACTTGAGACGCATCGCCGGAGAGGCGCCCTTCTTGGGCCCCTTCACCGCGTCGTTGTCGGTGGCCTCGAGGAAGTAGGTGACCTCTTGACCGGGCCTCAGCTGCAGCGGCGCGAGATCCCACTGGAAGTTGCCGCGGGTGGTGCGCCCGTCGTCGGGCTTCAACGAGATGCGCTTCGTCTCGCCTCCCGCCGGCGTGTAGACCAGCTCGAGCGCTGACAGGCCGTAGTCATCTGAAGCGTCGAACTTGAGCGTGACGGTCTGCTTGGAAGGGTCGAGCTCCACGCCGTCGATGGGTGAGGTGATGCGAGCCTGCGGCGGCTGATCGACTTCCACGGTGATCGATTGATCCGGCCCCTCGGCGACCACGTCATCGCTTTCGAGGAACACCACGTGCCAGGTGCCGCTCTCGTTGAGCACGAAGCTACCGGTCAACTCGCGGCGCTCCAGGCGCAGCGGCACCCGTTGATTGCCGGGCATGAGCACCAACGCAGCGCCTTCGATGTCGCGATCGGCGCGGGTCTTCAGGGTGACTTCGGTGCCCGCGGGCGCGCTGACGTCACCGGTGCTGGAGGGGATGGTGCGCACGTCGAGGCCGGTGTGCACGGGGTAGCGGTAGGTCAGCTCGACGTCGCCGGTGATGGGCTGACGGCGCATTGGCTCAGCGGCTTCGGCAGGCATCAACGCCATCGCGAGGCCGGCGCGCAACGTGGCGCCCTTCACCACGATGAGCGCGAGCAAGAGAAAGACGGTGGCCACCAGGGTCATGGCCGCGCGTTGAGTGGGCTTCTGATCGATCAGCTTGGCGACGGACAACCGCGACGCTTTGGCATCGACGTCACGCAAGAAGGCGCGCGCGAGATCAGGTGAGAAGTCTTCGCGGGTGCCCAGCGCCTTCGAGAGCTCCACGGCGGCGAGCAGGTCGAGGTTGAGCTCGGGCAGCTGTGCGGCGAGCGTGCGCGCGGTTCGCTCGTTGTCGCCCACCCGGCGGCGCGGCAACACGATGCCGAAGAGCACCAACACCGTCACCGCGGCGACGGCCCCCCCGATGATCAGCGCAAGACCCGCGCGAGGGGCATACGAACCAACCCACGCGCCGGCGACCAGCAGCACCAGGAAGGTGACGACCGCCAGCAGCACCCCTTGCGTCTGCAGGGCCCGGGCTTGCGCGGCGCGCACCTCGGCGAGCAGGCGCAACGCGCGGCCTTCAGAAGAAGAGGTCGGCGTCGGTGGACGCGGTGGTTCCGGAGGAGGAAGTGGCGATGACGGCTCGTACACGGGGCGCCCGACTGTAACAGTCCACCGTAGAACCCGCCGAAAGACGAAGCTGTTCCCTCTCCCTTTGGGAGAGGGTCAGGGAGAGGGCCTCATCAATCAGTCCGGACCGAAATTCACTGGCACTGCCCAGCGGGAAACAGGTCCTGGTAGCCGTAGTTGACCTTCAACTTCACGTCTTCGAGCTTGTTCCACGCAATCCTCGAATTCTCACCCGCGCGCGGATCGATCAGCACCGTGTACTGCGAGACCAGCGGCAGGCCGCCGAGGCTCTTGTTTTCATTCCCTTCGGCACCGAACTCGTTGATCGAGGCGATGGGAGAAATGCTGCGGCCCTTCGCCTTGAACTGGGTGATCTCGGCGAACGACGTCTGGGTCGGCCCGATCGTCTCGACGATCTGCTTGATGTCCGGCTGGCAGGAGCGGAGCTGGCTGGTGCCGTCATACAGCACGGTCACCGTCGGCCGCGCCGTGCCGAGGCCTTCGCCGACGAGCTGAATCGAAACCGAAGCCACCTTCGCGTTGCACACGTTGGACAGGTTGGCGAAGGTGTCCATGTCGAAGGAGAACGTGGCTGCGAAGATGCCGCTGCGGTTGAGCAGGTCACCGACGGTCGAGTCGCTCTTGTATCGAATGCGCTTGTCCACGGGGATGCGCGCCGCGGTGAGCTCGTTGCGGAAGCGCTCCACCGGCGTGACGTCTTCGCCGGTCTGCAGGTTCTTCGTCGGCGAAGTCAGCCCCAGCAGATCGTCACGCAGCGAGAGCTCGACGGTCTGATTGTTCACCGCACCGCCACAGCTGCCCTGCAAGCGCGTGAGCTGCGCGGCGATCGCCTCGAGCTGGGTGGTGTTGCGCGCGAGCAGAATCTGAATGCGTTGATCGAAGAACGGGCGCACGGCGAAGTACTCGAGCGCCACCACCCAATCCATCACGGCCTTCTTGGCGCGCTCCAGACGCTCCTCGGCCCGGCTCAGGCGATTGGCCCAGGCGAAGACCACGGAGGGGCTGCCCACGATGGTGTTGACGTTGGCGGCCTGGATCTCCACCTGCGCCAGCCGGCCCTCGAGCAGCTGCGAGCGCTGCACCACCTGGTTGTACGCGCGCACCGCCTGCAGAATTCCGAACTCGGCCTGCATGGTCTCGATGCGCAGCCCCTGCTGGTCGAGCACCTTGCCGTAGAGGTCGTCGCGGCGATCGCGCAGCTCCACCAGATCGCGGTCGTAGGCGAGCGCCGCGGCGGACTCCGCCTCCAACAAGGCAATCACCTGCCGCACCACCCCCTGCTCCAGCTCGGAGGCGGTGGTGATGAGGGCGGCCTTGTTGCGCAGGTCGTCCACCTCGGCTTCGACCACGCCATTGGCGAGGTCGTTGCTGAGCTCGAGCGTCTTGAGCTCGGCATCGCGCATGGCGCTCTGCCGCTGGAGCTCCCGATCGAGGTAGGCGGCCGCTGAATCGGCCGCGACCGCTCCCACCTTGAAGATCTGACCGGCGTAGAACCCGCTGAGCTTGAGCGCCATGCGGCCCCACGAGGTGCCGTCATCGAGCCCCTTGGGCAGGCCTTCCGCCATCGCGTTGACCTTGGTGTCGATGGCCCCGGCCGCCGACCGCAACCCCTCGGCCGTCGACTTCGCGTAGCCGATCTCTTTCATCGCGCGAATGTCGTCGCTGATGCCGTTCGTTTCGGTGGTGTACCAGGTCGAGACGAAGGCCCCCTCCTCCACCAACCGCGCATCACGCGCCGTCGCCTGCATTTCCAGGTTCGCGCCGAGCGCAGCGAGAGTCGTGTCGCGGCTCGACTTGAGCGTGGCGACCTGCGTCGAGATCTGCCGCACCGTGGCCAGGCGGTTGGTGTTCCACTTCTGAACCTGGGTGGCGAACGCCTCGACCGTCGCGCCCTGGAGCTGCAGCTTGAGCGCGTGCGTCTGTTCCGCTTCCTGCGCGCGCTGGTAGCCGAGCGAGGCGGCGCGAATGTCGAGCAACGAAGCCCCGGCCTGCGAGATGTTGGCGTCGTTGGGCAGGCTGTTCTCGACGTCGCCCGCGCTGCTGAGCACGAAGCCGCACTTGCCGGCCTCCGTGCGCACCTTGCAGGTGGTGCTGTTCGGAACCGCGCAGCCCGCCGGCAGGCCACACAGCTCGGCCAACTCGCTGCGCAACGAACCCAGCTCTCCCGACAGCTTCGCGGTCAGCTCGGCCTGCTTGAGCAGCTCGGTCTGGGCCCGGGCGATCACGTCGGCCACCGCGGTGTCGGCCTTGTCGATCTCCAACAGCGCGGCGGCCTTGCGGCTGGCCAGCACCGTGTCGTTGGTGCTCATCGGGTCGAGCGACGTGGAGATGACCACCTCGCCCTGTCGATCGTAGATGAGCCGATCGTACGGCTGCGCCAGCCGCGCGGTCTGCATCAACACCGGCCCGAAGCCGCCCGCGAAGACCGCGTTGTTGGCGCCCGCCCCGGCCTTCCGGTTCAGCTCGGCCAGCAGTCCCGCGCCCAGGTAGAGGTCGACCGCACGCGCGTAGAAGGAAGTGGTCTGCACGGCGCGCGCGTTCGCGTCGGAGAGCAACGTGTCGTACCGGGTGGCCCCCAGCGCGAGCGCATCGGCGGCGCCGCGCCAGGTCTGCGTGCTCTCCATCAGCAGGCTGCGTTGTGCATTGAGCGCAGAGGCGTCGCTGATCTCCTGCCCCAGCACCGCGCCGCCCGCGGAGTCGAAGGTTCCGCTGAGCACCGCCGCATGGGCGTCGAGCACCTGCCCCTTCCAGCTCGAGAGCAGGCCGGCCAGGTGCGTCTTCACCGTCGCGGTCACGATGGCCGGGTAGTCGGTCGACTTGAGCCACGTCAGTCGGGTCTGCGCGTCTGCATAGAACGCCGCGAACTGCCGGCCCAGAAACGCCTCTCGGGTGGTCGCCTGGTACGCCTTGAGGAGCAACACCGCGTCTGCCGAGCCCTCACCCGAGCTCTTGAGCGCGCGGGCGGACAGCTGGCGGGCACAGAGCACCGCGTTCGAGGGCACGCAGGTGCCGTTGGTCTGGGCCGCGCAGTCCTGCATGAACGCCGCGAAGCTCTGACCGTTCGGGTCGGGAATGCTGTCGTCGATGAACGCGGTGATGGTGCCCGAGGTGGTGTTCCCCGCCATCGCCCGATCGGCGATCGCCAGCGCACACTTCGCCTGGACGTCAGGCGTGGCCGCGATGAACTGGGCCTGGGTGGTGACGGTGCTGCAGTTCTGTTGAGCGACGCCGCCATCGGCAGCCACCACGGCCGCGGGGAACATCACGTTGGCGCAGGCGGTGATGGAAGGCAGCGGCAGCCGGCCCGCGGCGGGTCGCGTGAAGACGGCAGGCGGCGTCACCGTGGAGAGCTCCGGCGCTTCGTCAGCCCGAATCAACGAGAGCTCACCCTCGTAGACGATGTCAGCGGGCTCGAGCACCCCGGCGGCCGAGCGCTCTTCGAAGATGCCGCTCCAGCGATCCGAGAGCCGGCCCACCACCGAGCCGTCGTCTTCCACGTTCAGCTCGAAGCGCATGTTGCGGCTGACCGCGTTGTCGGCGCTCGCGACCCAGCCCAGCGGTGAGGTGGCCTCCAGCGGGTACGGCAGCTCGGCCGTCGCCACCCAGGCCCTCACGAAGTCGTCCCAGATCAGCGGGCGCGTCACGAAGGTGGGCCCGCCGCCATCGGCGGCTGAAGAAGTGGGGCTGAAGAGATTGCCGCTCTCGACCGGGAGCACCAGGTACGCCGCGGTCGCGCTCTGCAACGACGAGCCGGCGGGATCGGTGACGATCGAGAAACCAATCGGCAGGCCGTTCTGCCCGAAGGTGCCGGTGACGAAGGTGCCCTGGTAGCGGCCGTCCTGGCTCAGCTCGGGCAGCAGGTTGAAGCGCACGCTGCCGGCCTGGGTCACCAGGTTGATGCTGACGAGCTCGTGCTCGGCCACGTCGGGCGACGCGTTCCCCACGGGGAGTTCGAACACCACTTTCGAGCCGGTGCCGGGCTGGTACTGCACGGTCGGCGTGTTGTTCTCGCGATCGGAGCGCTCGACCAGAAAGCCCAGACCCGTCGCGGGCACGTTGCCGGACAGCGTGAGCTCGACCCGCACGGTGCGCTGCAGTGACTTGATGCGGTGCACGCGGTCGGGCCGGCCGACGATGGACAGACCGAGCGCCACGTCGTTCGACTCACCGGCGGGAGCGGGGATCATCGCTGACGCGCAGCGCCCCTGAAAACAACCGAGCCCCTTGTCGCAGTCGCCGTCGAGCGAACACCCCAGCGAGCCGGCGAGCGCGAGCGCGACCTGCGGCCGGGCCTCGGTCGGTTTCTTCTCGGGCACCTCGATGCTCTTGCTGCAGTTGACGAGGACCAGCGCGGCGAGGACGAACGATGAATTGCGGATCATGGTGTGAGTTCTCGCGCTCAAGGATTGGTGATGCAGAAACCGATGCGACCGATGAGACCGGGCGCGCCTGCGTTTGCCGCGGCGACACGATTGACCTGGTTGCCGTGCAGGCCACCCAGTCCTGAAGCGCCGCCGCCCGCCGCCCCCGGGATTCCCGGAGTCGCGTAGTCGACGCGCGTGGTCACGTTCAAGACAGAGGGGCAGAAGTTGAGCGCAGGCGTCGAGGCGCGCACGAAGATGCCAGCGCTCCAACCGCCATACCCACCGGCGCCGCCGCCGCCGGGCCGGCCTCCGCTGCCGAACCCGCCGCGGCCACCGGCATTTCCGATGGCTGAGTTGCCGCCGTTTCCTCCATTGCCGCCATTGCCACCTGAAGACCCGGCGCCGCCGCTGCCGACGGTGATGTTCACCTTGTCCTCAGGCAGCGTGCTGCCGAACACGAGGGTGGTGTCGTTCGACAGAACGCCGATGGAAGAACCACCGTGCCTGCCAGCACCACCGGCGGCGCCACCGCAACCGCCCGCACCTCCGCCGCCGCCCGGAACCTGGGTGATGATCGTCCCTCCGCCAGAAGCGCTGCCACCACTTCCATTGAAGCCGTTGCCCCCGGCGCTGCCGGCCGCGAGATCCCAGGGAAAGGCGACCAGCGAGCCCGGCTGGGTGCCTCCGGCGATGGCGCTCCCGTTGGTGGCGCCGTCATTTCCATTCGAGCCAAACGCGGCCGGTCCGCCGGGGAAATCACCGTTGCCTGCGCCACCGACATTGGTGGTGCCGTTGCCTCCGCTGACGTTCTGGGGACAGGTCAACGCTGCTCCCAGATTCGAGATGAAGAGGGGGAACGGGTCGTAACCGCCGTTGGCTCCACTCCCGCCATTGGCAGCCGGAGCACCCGCGGTCCCTGCCGCCACGTTGATCTGCACGTCGCGCAGTTGCAGCGTGCCCGCCACATTGGCCAGCACGCCCACCGCGCTGATGCCGGGCGCCACGGGATCTCGAACCTGAATCGAGACGTGCGCCAACGTCGTAGGCCCCGTGAGACCCGCTGCATGCACACCGATGGCCCTCGCGCCCTGATTCTGCGTGCCGTCCTGGATGATCTGGGTCGCGCCGCCCACCCAGTTGTAGGCCGAGCCGACGCGGGAGAACCCGCCGACGATGTCGATCCGGCCCCGCATGTTGACGAAGGCCGTGATGTTGTACGAGCTCGCCACCAGCCAGACCTGGGTCCTGCCGTTCGTCACCGCGACGCTCAAGCCCCGCTCGATCGTCTGCACCGGCAGGTTGGGAACGAGGCCCGAGTTGCTGTCGTTACCCGTGGGGTCCACGTACACGATGCTCTCGGGGCCATCGCAGTCTTCGTCGACGCCGCCGTCGCTGGCCGTGCTCGGGTCATCGAAGGTCTGCGCCGTGCGCGAGGAGGTGCAGGTCAGCATGCCGCCCGTGCACGCGGTCGTGCGGCCGGCCGCGCAGATGCCGGGGAGCGCCGTGGTGCACGGCAGATTGAGCACCACGCCGTTGTCCACGCCGCCGACGCAATCTTGATCGACGCCGTCGCACACCTCGGTGCCCCCGGGGTTGATGGAGGCCACGCCGTCGTTGCAGTCACCGCTTCTGGCCACGTAGCCCGAAGGAGCGCTGCAGGCGGGCACCGTGTTGCTGGTCACGCCCCAGGTGTCGTTGTCGACGTCGCGGTAGAAGGTCGTCTGCACGCCGTTGTCGATCACGCTGTTGCAGTCGTTGTCCTTCGTGTCGCAGACCTCGACCCCTGCACCGCGTGCGACGAGATAGAGGTTGCCGGCCGCGTTGCGCGGCGGTGCGACGTTCAGGGGCAAGGAGATCAGCGCCGAGGCCGCGGTCGCCACGCGCGAAGTCGCGTTGTAGCTGGTGCCATCCGCGTCGTTGCAGTCGGGCGTGACGGTGACCGTGGAGAGCTGCGGAACGAGGCCGAGTGCGGGCGCACCGCAGAAGGTCGCGCCTCCGTTCGAGACGGCGCCGGGAGCGCCGTCGGTGTCGGCGTCGGAGTACCACCGGTACGCGAGCACATCTTCGTCCGTCTGACCGTCGCAGTCGTTGTCGACGCGCGCTCCAGCCGTGGCGCAGGTGCCCCAGCAATCGCAGGTGTCAGGTTGGTTGGGGTGAATGGCTGCGTCGGCGTCGTCGCAGTCGCCGGAGGCCGCGACGTGGCCACTGGGCGCACCTCCGCCAGGGCAACCCAGCGCCGTGCGCGCGGTGTCGCCGTAGCCATCGCCATCATCGTCGGCGTACCAGATGGTGCCGCCAGTCACCCCGCTCGCTTCACAACCCGTGACGCGCACGTCACCCGCGCAGTGGATCCGCCCCGCGGTCGCGCACGACTGAACCTGCATCACGCCGTTCACGCACGCGAGCACGGCCTGGCTGGGGTTGCCGGCGTTGACTGTCTGGCCGTGTTTGTCGTCGCCGCAGAACTCGCAGTGATTGGCGAGGTACGTGGCGTTGCCGACCTGCTCGCTCTCGTCGGACAGACCGTTGCAATTGTAGTCAAAGTCGCCGCAGAAATTCGGGAACGGGTGCGCGGGGCTCGACGACGAGAAGTACGCGTTGGCGTTGCGATCGTCGCAGTCGTACGACTTGCGGGTGCAGTGACCGGTGCCGTTGAGGTCGTCGTCGCGATCGATGCACGCACCACAACGCGCCGAGTCTTGAAGGGGAGCGCAAATGGTTCCCGCATCGAGCGTGCGCGCGGCGAAGCCAAAGGGGCAGCCGCCATCGCTGGTGAATGAAAGACAGGTGCCTGCGCCGCCGTCGGCCTCACGCGCGGCGCCGCTGAAGAAGTCGAAGCACAGCCCCGAACACGCCTGCGTCGCATCGCACACGGCGCAGAAGTCGTCGGCCACGTCGTTGTGCAGCTCGAAGGGCGGCCGGCACAACGCCGCGAACGGCTGACCTGAGGCCATCTCGGCGAGGCTGAGTTGATTGGCGAAAGGGAACGCGGGGGCTGGTGAAGGGTACGGCGCAGCACCGACCGCGACGACCTGGCAGGTGAACGGGCGCTGATCGCCGTTCGCGTCACGAAGCGCGAGCGTCTCGCACGCGCTCTGGTCGCTGGTGCAGACGCGAGTGCAGACGCCCTGCCCCGCAGTCAGACGTGCATCGAGCGAGGCGACGGTCACGCTGGTTCCGCGCACGGAATCGGGCCGATTGAACGGCACGCTCTTCACGCACTCGCCCAGGCCGATGGGGCAATCCGTGTCTGTGTTGCAGCGGTAGGAATCGGTGAGCGCGGGAAACGCATTGGCGACGCCCGCATCAACCCGGCCGGCGTCCTCCAGCGAGTGGTTCAACGTGTCGACGGGATCCGTGACAGGTCGCGGCGCGGTGGCCCCCCCATCGAGGGCGAGCTCGCAATCGGTGACGCAGCCCCCGTCGTAGCTCGGGCCTGGAGTGCCACACGCGACCAGAAGACAAACCGCAGCCAGAAAAAGAAAACGGAACGGTGCGGCTGAGATCATGTGCGCCTTGCTGGCAGGGAAAAGGTCGTTCATCGGACCACAGTTGCAGCGCGGCTGAAATCTAATCGCGCAATAAATGCGCGTACTGTGGCGGTTTTGTCAGTCGTGGCCGCGGGTGGAGCCCTCAGATCGAAGGCTCCATGCGCAAGTTCGTGCTCGTACCGGAGTGAAGCGCGCGCTCAGTCTGGGAGCACCAGCACGATGCGCACGGCTTTGGGCGCCGCCGCGTGACCCAGCGAAAGCACCTGTTGCAGGGTCAGCCCCTCGGTCTTCACGAACACCTTCCGGGCATCGTCCGAGGCAGAACCGAAGCTCGACGACTCGAGGGGCCAGACCAGCCCCTTGTCGCTGAGCGAGGCGAACGTGCACCCTTCGCAGCCCGACTCGGTCTGCAGGTCGAAGATCAAACCGCGCCGCTCGGTGAACACCGGGTGCCACGCAGCCGGCACGAAAACGGGAGGCTCCTTGCGCATCTGGCCCACCAACGCCACGGTCCTGGTCGAGGCCTTCTGCAACTTTCCCAGAAGCGTCATCACGGCCGCAACATCCACACCGGGCTCGAGCCCGACCCCGATGGGGAGCTTGATCCGCACCTGAAGCTCTTCGGAGTCCGTGACCACCACGCCGTCATCGGTTCGAAGCTCAGTGCCCAACGAGAGCATCTCGAAGTCGCGCTCGTCGACGGGCGTGGCGTCGAGGGGCATCAGCTCCCGTGGGCTGCCTGCCGTGGTCGCCAACACAAGAGACTCAGCCGAGGGTCGCGCCATCGCGCGGAAACCGCCCAGCCCCACCAGGGGCACGAGAACGCCGAACAACACCGCCGCCGCCGCACGTCGTTGGGAGCGCAGGGCGAGCACGCCTCCGACCGTGACGATCAACGCCGCCAGCAATGCCCCGAGGCCGAGCTGCCGGCTCGACGCCAGCCGTTCGAAACCATCGACCACCAGCACGAGCCGATCCATCGGTGCGGCGTGGGACATCGAGAGGTACAAGTCGCGCTCGGCCCCCGCATTCATCGCGGTGAAGAACTGCCACGCACCCAGACCCATCAGACCCAGCCCCGTGAACAGCAGCGCCCGTTTCGCGGCGGCCTCAGGCGAAGCAAGGGAAGCCGCCAGCAGCGAGACGCCCTGAAACACCAGCAGCCCCGTGGCGAGCGCAGCGGCAAGAATGACGAGCGACGCGACCTCTCCGAGCGCGCCTCTCATGATGATCGGCCGATCGAGAGGCGAGGCGTGTTGAATGGCCTGGAACGACTCCGCCACGGCCGTGCGGTACGCGCCTCCGGCCACGCCCATCAGCAACGCGGTTGCGGCGAGCGCGGCGCCCATCACACCCGGCACACCGCGCGGCGCGAGGAAGGCGCCGGCCGCCGACCCCACCGTCGCCAGCATCGCCAGACCCACGATGGCGAACATGCCGGCGCCGCCCTCGTTCCAGGCCGACGAGGGTTCCTGCGTCGTCACCAGGAAGACGGTGAAGCCGGCTGGCAACCCGCCCAGCGCGAGGAGAGCAGCGAGAATCGACAGACCAACCGACGGCTTCTCGACGGGGGAGTCAGGCACGCGGCCAGCGTAGGTCCCGATTCTGGAGGCCGCACGCAATCCGAGTAGGTTTGAGCCCCTCACCTGGGGGGTTCCATGTCTCGCATCGTTCTCGTTCTTGCAGCGATCACGCTGGCCGCTTGTCCTTCACCGGCCACGCCGAACCGGCCTTCATTTCTGGCCGCCACCAACACAGAGCCCCCCGGGGCGAACTGCGCCAACGGTGGCGCCCGGCTTCGTTTCGGTCTCGACGCGAACGAGAACGGAGCGCTCGAAGAATCAGAGGTCAACGCGGGGCTCACCCAGTTCGTATGTGGCGCCGCAGGGTCGATGGGAACCATGGGCGTGATGGGGTCTCAAGGACCGATCGGTCCCACAGGTCCGGTCGGTCCTTCCGGAAGTTCCGGGCCGATGGGAAATCCGGGCCCTGCCGTGGTCACCCTCAACCTCCCCGAGAACGCCGGCACCAACTGCGCGAACGGGGGCGTTCAGCTTCAGTTCGGGCCGGACATCGATGGAGACCTCCAGCTCGACCCCGGTGAAGTGAACACGATGCTCACGAAGTATCTGTGCAACGGCGCACCCGGTACGGCCTGTCACGATCTGAACGCCAACTCGCAGTGCGACACCGCGTCCGAAGACCTGAACCTCGACGGGCTCTGCAACGTGACCGACTGCAACGCCGCGAGCCCCACCCAGTTCATCCGCGATGACACCGCCGTTCAGACCGCGAACTTCAACGTCTCTGGCTCAGGAGCCTCGGGCTCGTTCGCCACCCACAGCTTGTCCGTCACCCCGCCTCCCGGCTCGACGACGATGGCGACCCTGGTCAGGGTCTCCGCATCGCCCACTGGAACGCCGCTCGACCTGTTCAAAGTCGATGCCTCTGGCGGCCTGGTGGCCAGTGGCAGCAGCACCAGCGGCGTCATTCCCGCGTCCGGCCCGGGCTCTCGTCTCATGTGGTACCCGAGGAAGTCGGCGTTTCGGGCAGGGTTTCTCCAGGGCCCTGGACCCGACACCACGGGCACGGAGTGGGACGACGCCAACGTCGGCTACTACTCGACGAGCTTCGGCGAGGACTCCATCGCGAGTGGAGGCGGCTCCTTCGCTGTGGGGTCACTGAACCGCGCGAGCGGCTCGTTCTCGACGGCCATGGGTGAACGCAGCGTCGCCAGCGCACCGTTCGCCGTCGCCATCGGAAACCGCGTCAGCGCCTCGGGTGGATCGTCGATGGCGCTCGGTCAGTTCGCCTCGGCCGAGAACCAGGGGAGCTTCGTCTGGAGCGATGGCTCGGCCATCACGCCCGTTACCTCCACCGCGAACTATCAATTCACGATTCGTGCAGCGGGAGGCGTGCGGCTGTTCACCAACGACACCAGCACGAGCGGGGTGAGCCTCAGCCCGGGTGGTTCGTCGTGGAACGTGGTGTCTGACCGCAACGCGAAGACCGACTTCCGAGACCTCGATGGAGAAGAGGTGCTCTCCAGGCTCGCGGCGCTGCCGATCCCCACGTGGACGTACAAAGCGGAGCAGGCGCACCCCCGTCACGTGGGTCCGATGGCGCAGGACTTTCACGCCGCGTTCGGCTTCGGCACGAGTGACGTGACCATCAACACCCTCGACCTCGATGGCATCAACCTCGCTGCGAGCAAGGCCCTCGAACGCCGCACCTCGGAGCTCGCCGAGAAGACCAGGCGCATCGAGAGCCTCGAGGTCGAGGTGCAGAGCTTGAAGGCCTCACTTCGCCGCATCGAACAACGCCTCGAGAAGCGCTGAGGAGAAGCAGGCACCGGGGGCTCGCTCCCGTCTGCTGGCGGCGGTGATCCCCGGTGGCTGTGCCCCGACTGGCCGGTTGTGGGTGTGTGGTGGTGCACTCGATCCACTACTCACGCGCTTCGGATCCATCGATCCGGTTCGGCCAACTCGAGGGGGAACGTGATGCATGTGACCAAGAACGACGTGGAAGTGAAGATGCAGATTCCGGGTGCGACCGTGCGCCAGCGCACCGAGTTCGGCAGCGTGAACGGCTTCGACAAGATCAGCGGTGAGTACTTCTCGCTCGCGAAGGGCGTCGACACCAAGCCGCTCTTCATGGGGCTGGAAGGCAACGTCTGCCAGTGCCCTCATTGGGGCTACGTGTTGAGCGGGCAGGTCACCACCACCGACGCGAAGGGCACGAAGGAGACGGTGAAG
Organism: Archangium sp.; assembly: GCA_031412555.1. Taxonomy (GTDB): domain Bacteria; phylum Myxococcota; class Myxococcia; order Myxococcales; family Myxococcaceae; genus Archangium_A. The sequence goes on from JANODF010001049.1 coordinate 13,509, forward strand.
CAGCACGACCTCTTCTACTGGCCGCCGGGGCACAACGTGATGGTCGACGCCGACGCGGAGTTGATCATGTTCAGCCCGCAGCGAGAACACACGGCGGTGATCGACCACATGAAGAAGAAGACCGGAGGCTGAACCACCGTTCCTTCGACCCCTGTTCGGGAGGACCAACTCCTAGAAAGTCATCGACAGTTCGACGCCGGGCAAGAAGCTCGCGCGGCGCTCGCCATCGAGCGGCACCGCGTCGAGCTCGCCCGTCACTGCGAGCCGCAACCCGCGCAAGAAGTCCCTGCTGCCCATCACGCCCACTGAGAGACGGCCGCCGAAGCCGGTGAGGTCGCCCTGCGTCAGCCCAGGCCGAAACACGAGCGTCGGCACCCACTGGGGCGTCACCTCGACGAAGGGCGCCACGCGGGTCCACCCACGCCACCCCACCGTCACCCCCGTGGCGAACCGATGCACGCTCGCCCCATCGAAGGCACCCGAGGCCAGCGTCCACTGCGCGCGCGCCCCCAGGTAGACGGGCCCTTCGCTGCGCCACGCCAGGCTCACGCCCGCGCTCACGCCCCTGGCCCCCAACGGCGCGGAGGTGACCGGCACGCCCACCGCCAACCCCAACCCCAACCACGCTCCGTCGAAACGCAGCAGCGGGCGCGCGGTGGCCAGCTCGCGCCCATCAGCTGCGAACACCACCGCCGGCGCGTCGAGGCTCGCCTGAAAGCCCTCGTAGAAGCCGCGCCCGAATGGCACCGCGAAGAGCCCGCGCGTGTAGCCTTCTTCGACGCCGCCTCGCGCGCCCACCTCGGCCGCGGCCAGGGTGATGCCGCCGCCCAGCTCGCCCGCACTCAGCCGGGCATCACCCGAAGCGGTGCGCAGCCAGTACGCATCACGCAGCGGCAGCGCGAGCACCACCCGCTCACCTGGCTGCCGGTTCACGTCGATCAGTCGAACGCCGTCACCGTCTTCGATGGAGAGCCTGGAGAACGCGGGCTCCTCCGGCACTCGCAACACCGGCCCGCGGGGCGCAGGGCCCACCAGCTGTCGATCGGGGAACAGCACAGGGGCAGAGGTCTTGAGCGTGAGCCGCGCCCGTGCGCCCTTCACCCCGCGGATCGCCGAGGCGATGAAGGCGTCGAGTTCGCTGTAGGCGACGGCTCCATCCCGGTTCACGTCGGCTGCGCCCAGCAAACCGCTGCGCGCCGCGTGACTGAAGATGCCCGCGCGCAGCCGGCTCCACTCATGGGTCTCGCCTTCTTCCGACTCGGCGAAGAGCGCGCCCACGTGGGGCCGGGCCTTGAGCTGTTCGCGGCTGAGCGCGGCCTTAAGCTCCGCGAGCAGCGCAGGGTCGGCGCCGCGGCTGCCCACCACGCCGCCCGCGTGACAGGCGTCGATGATCAAATGCACCGCGTCAGCGCCGAAGCGGTCGACCACCTCACCGTAGAGCGTACGTTGGTCGAGTTGTCCGTCGAGCAGCGTGAGGTAGGCGCGCCCCGCATCATCGGTCTGCCCGTGCCCGACGTAGACGAAGAGCACGTCCACCGTGTCACCTGCGGCGCGGTCTGCCCTGGCCTTCTCGGCGAGCAATGTCACCGCGGCCTCCAGCGCCTTGAAGGTCGGCACGGTCACCGGCCCGCCGCGCCCGAGCTCGAGCCGCGCGGTGTCGGCGTCAGGCACCGTGAGCAAGGAGGTCTCCACGCCGAGCCGTTCGAGCGTCTCGCGCCAGCGGTAGCCGTCGTCGTCTGCGTAGCGCAGCGGCGCGGTGCCAGGTCGATCGCTCCCGTTGAAGGCCACCACCAGTGCACGGCGCACCGTCGCGGCGGAGGCCGGGGAGCCGACCAGCGCCACGAACAGGAGGATGAGGGCGAAGACGGACCGGAGCGTCGAAGTTGAAGCCGCACCGTTCGCATCGAGCGAAGTCGAGATGCCGCGTGTTGCCCGGGGGAGCAGTAACCCATCACCGCTCGCCGCGAACGGTGGGTTTGTTCCTTCGGGGAAAATCGGCGGTGAAGCCGGTGTGAACGGGGCGCTCATGGCGTGACCTTCACCGCACGCCTGATCACCACCGCGCCCGGCGCCGGCTCACCACGCGCCGCGGCCTCGGCCGTTCCGACGTCATTCGCGAACGCAGCGAGCACCTCGACCTCACCGGCGCGCTCGAGCTTCGCGGTCAATGCCACCGGCTCCTCCGCGCCCGGCCGGCCCGTCACCGCGCTGCTCGCCTTCTGCGCCGTGACCGCAGTCCCGCTCAGCTGCACCACCACCTGGCCGTACGCCGGCCCTGCGCCCACCGCGAACGCGAGGGCCTGACCCACACCGCAGCTCGCGCCCTCCGCCAACTCGGCCAACGGCGTACCCTGCCCCCCACAGAACAGCCGCAGCGCCACCGGGCTCACCGGCCCGCCGCGCACGGCGAACTCGTTCTCCACCGGCGCGCGCGTCACGAAGAACAACGCAAAGGTCGCGGCGAGCGCCAACACGCCCAGCAACCACGGCGCGGGCGCGGGGAATGCCGGCTTCGGCCTGGGTGCGTTGAGCGTGGTGAGCGCCTGCAGCTCGAGCTGCGCGGGCTCGAACGGCGACTGGTTCTCCAGCTGGCGCAGCACCCGAATGGATCGTTCGTAGAGGGCAGCGCAGCGGTGACAGCCGCGGGCGTGCTGGAGCACCTTGCGGAAACGACGCGGCGGCAACACGCCTCCCCCCAGGGGGCCCAGCTCACGGTCGATGTGGGAGTCGAAGAAGGGCATGGCGGATCGCTTTGTTCAGAGCGGGAACAACAATTGAAGAACGAGGGTGGTCACCACGGCGCGAGAAGCGGCGGCCGAGGCATCGACGAAGCCGTGGCGGCCGAGGTGCGCCAGACAAGCCGACTTCAGCTTCGTCTCGCGGGTGCGCGCCTCCTGACGCGAGAGGCCGCACCGTGCGCCGGCCTGCGTCTGAGAGAGGCCGTCGATGAAACGCGCGGTCGCAAAAGCCAGGTCATCCGGGTCGAGCGTGGAGAGAAACGCCTTCACCACCGCTTCCGCTTCGGCCCGCAGCGCCAGCTGCTCGGGTGACGCGTCGAAGTCGGCCAACGCCTGTTCGCTCTCGAGATCGTCGAGGGCGATGGCCTCTCGGTGGAGCTTGCCTTGCGCGCGCAACACGTCCACGGCCGCCGAGCGGGCGATGCGCATCACCCAGGGCTCGAAGGGCCGCAGCCCGTCGTAGCTCTTGCGCGCCGATTCACCGAAGAGCCGCACGAAGGTCTCCTGGTGGGCCGCGTCGAGATCGAGCGGGCTGACCTGCGCCGCGCCGCCCCGCACCCGGAAACCGCGGGACAACGAACGCAGCACCGGCGCCGAGTAGTGGCGATAGAGCGCATCGAGCACCCGGGGGTCACCGCGCCGGTAGCCATCGAGCAACGCGCGATCGAGCTCGGGGTTCATCGCTCAGAGCCCCTGCACCGGACCGGGGAATTCGCGCGGCGCGTCGGTGCCGTCGCCCAGTTGCCCCACGTCGTTCTTGCCCCAGCACAGCGCACGGAGGGCGCGGGTCGTGCCGCATGAAAACTCCTCGCCATACGCCACCATGCGCCCGCCGCCCTCGAGGCCGAGCACCCGCACCGGCCGGCTGCGGTGAATGCGGGTGCCATCACCCAGCTGACCGTTGGCGTTGTTCCCCCAGCAGAAGGCCTCTCCGTTGCGCAGCACCGCGCAGGTCCCTCCCGCACCGGCCGACAGGGCCACCACCGCGTCGGGCAAACCGAGCGGCTGCACCGGGAGCGAACGATCGAGGCTGGTGTCGTCGCCCAACGCGCCGAACTCGTTCTGGCCCCAACACCAGACCGTGCCTTGTGCCGAGACCGCGCAGGTGTGAAAGCGCCCCGCCGCCACCATCATCATGGGGCCGGGCAAACCCTGCACGCGTGAGGGCGTGGCCACTGGCGCAGCAGACGCCACGCCGATGCCCAGCTCGCCGTGCGTGTTGCCGCCCCAGCAGTGCACCTCGCCGTTCGCGGTGACCGCGCAGGTGTGGCCCGCGCCCGCGGCGATGTTGCGGATGCCGTCGGTGAGCCCCTGCACCGGAACGGGTGAGCGCGCCTCCGCCGGAGCGCCGCCCCCGAGCTGATACTGATCATTCACGCCCCAGCAGCGCACCTCACCCGAGTCGAGCAGCGCGCAGGTGTGACCCGCCCCGGCCGCCACGTCGGTCACCCCGCCCTCGAGCGACGCGACGTGCATGGGCTCGAGCGCGCTGTCGGTGGTGCCCAGGCCCAGCTGACCGCGCGGGTTCTCGCCCCAACACTTCACCTGCCCGGCAGACGACAACGCGCAGGTGTGCGCCAGCCCGGCGGTGAGCGACTGCGCGCCCGCCACGAGGCCCTTCACGGCGACCGGCTCCACGCGCAACGAGCGGGTGCCATCGCCCACCAGGCCAGGCGCGCCCCAACACCGCACCGACCCCCCCTCCAGAAGCGCGCAGGCGCTCCGGGCGCCGGCCGCGACGAGCTCGACGTTGCCGGGCAGCGGCGCAGGCTCGGGGGCCTGAGAGGTGATGGGCTGCAGACAGCCACACAACGCGAGCCACAGTGCAGGAAGGGCAGAGCGCATCGGAGGTCGAGGTAACGGCGGTCTCTTCACCGTGCAGATCATTTACCCTCCGCAGACAGCAGGCCCAGCGCAGCCGACGGGGCGATCGCCAGGAGCACAGGCGCCTCGGTCTGCGCCACCATCACCAGCAACAGCTCGCTCTGCGCGGGGAGTGCCGGCACGGTGAAAGACAGCCGCTCGGACCCCACCGTCAGGCTCAGCGCCGTCTGGCGGTTGGCCACCAGCACCAGCCCGTCGGGCCCACTGTCGGCGCCGGCCGACAACCTGAACTGGGTGTCGGCGAGCTCGACCTCAGCCGCTTCAGCCAGGCCGTTGAAGAGTCGCACGCGCATCGAGGCCGCGACGGGCGCGGGGAAGGCGTGGGTGAGCAGCACGGGGTCGGGCGTGAGCAACAGCGTCTGCTCCGCACCCGGAGAGAGGGTCAGGGTGGTCGCGAGCAGCGGCGTGCCTTCGGTTTGCACGGTGGCCGCCACCTCGCCCGCGGCGACGGAAAGAAAGGACGACACCTCGCCAAACCGCAGCGCGCGGGCGAGGGGAACGTCGGCGACGTCGACGTCGAGTGCGCTCCAGCCACTCACGGCGTTGACCACGCGCATGCGCGCCTCACCAGCGGGGCCACAGCCCATCAGGGAGCACAGAAGCAGGACACGAAGCGCCATCACCCGTCTTACGGAGCGAGCGGGCCAGGTTGGTTGCCGCCACTTTATTGAAGCTCGAGCAACCAGGTTCGCGGGCTGACTCCGTAGGGCCTGGTGCAGGTGACCTCGTGCACCTCCCTCGTCGTTCCCGGAGCAGCCATGTCCAAAAAAATACTCGCCTCAGCCCTCGCAGCCCTTTTCCTCGTCGGGTGTGATCCCGGCACCATGACCACCGATTCCGGCACCACCGGGGGCGGCGGTGGCGGAACCGCGACCGGAGGTGGTGGCGGAACCACCGGTGGAGGAGGCGGCTCCACGACCGACGCCGGCGTGGGCGACATCGTCGCGGTCGCTTCAGCCAACCCTGAGTTCTCCATCCTTGTTCAGGCAGTGACCAAGGCGGGCCTGGTGGCTGCGCTGCAGGCGCCGGAGCGCAAGACCGTGTTCGCGCCCACCAACGCGGCCTTCGCAGCCCTGCTCACCGAGCTGGGAGCCAGCAGCCTCGACGACCTCTCGGCTGATCAGCTCAAGCCGATCTTGCTGTACCACGTGCTCGCTGCCGAGGTGAACGCGCAGGCCGCCACCACCGCGGCGCAGGCCAATACCAAGGTCGACGCACTGGGCGGCAAGGTGCAGCTCAGCCTCCAGGGCACCACCATCCGCCTCGACGGGCGCGCCTCGGTGGTCATCGCCGACGTGCCGGCGAGCAACGGCATCATTCACGCGATCGATCAGGTGTTGCTCCCCAGCATCACCGACATCGCCACCACCACGCCTGCGGTGAGCAGCCTGGTGGCGGCGCTGAGCCTGGCTGACACGGCCACGCCCAGCCCCGGCCTGGTGGCCGCGCTCGACGATGACGCGGCCGCGAAGGTGACGGTGTTTGCCCCGACCAACGACGGCTTCACGGCCCTGGTCGACGCGCTCAAGGGAACCGACAACGGCGCAGCGAGCGGCATCACTGCGCTCACCAGCTTCCGGCCTGATCAGGTGCTCCCGGTGCTCAAGTACCACGTGGCGACGGCGCGCTACCTCGCCAGCCAGGTGCCCACCACGGCCACGAAGATCGACACGCTGGGCGGCAAGGTGAACGTGCTGCGCACCGGCAACTCGGTCACCGCCGACGGAGTCAGCGTGGTGACCGCGAACCTGCTCGCCAGCAACGGCGTCATCCACGTCATCGGCTCGGTGCTGCTGCCGAGCATCGCCGACATCGCCACCACCACTCCGGCGGTGAGCAGCCTGGTCGCTGCGGTGGCGCTGGCTGATACGGCCAACCCCAGCCCCGGCCTGGTCGCGGCGCTCGACAACGACGCGGCGGCGAAGGTCACCGTGTTTGCGCCCACCAACGCAGGCTTCACCGCGCTGGTCACCGCGTTGGCTGGCACCCCCAACTCGGGCATCACCGGCCTCGCGAGCTTCCGGCCTGATCAGGTGTTGCCGGTGTTGACCTACCACGTGGCGCCCGCCAACTACTTCGCGGCGCAGGTGCCCACCGCGGCCACCGACATCGCCACGCTGGGCGGCCAGGTTCGTGTGCAGCGCACGGGCGCCAACGTCACCGTCGACGGGGTGAGCGTCGCGGCGGCCAATCTGTTCGCCAGCAACGGCACCATTCACGTCATCGGCTCGGTGCTGGTGCCCAGCATCACCGACGTGGTCACCACCTCGGCGAGCTTCTCGGGCCTCAAGTCGGTGGTGCTCGCGGCGGATGGCGCGACCGGCACGACTCCGAAGATCGCCGGCGTGCTCGATGGCGCGGGCCCCTTCACCCTGTTCGCGCCCAGCAACGCGGCGATCGCGGCCCTGGGTGCGGGCGCGCCGTCGGGTCAGGCGCTCACCAACGTGCTGGCGTACCACGCGGTGCCGGGCGCTCCGGTGTACGCGGCGGCTGCGCTGGCCCTCACGGCGCCGCTGGTGGCTCCCACCGCACTGACCGGTGAATCGCTCGAAGTGAGCGCGGTCGGAGGTCAGGTGAAGGTGAAGGACTCCACCACCACGCTGGGAACCGTCACGGGCACCAACTTCTTCACCAGCAACGGCGTCATCCACGTCGTCGACAAGGTGCTGCTGCCGTAACAGAGGAGAACCCCCCTCCCCTCCTCGGGCCCGTCTCCGGTTCACGCCGGGGGCGGGCCTTCTTTTCTACGCGTCCCCTCTCCCCGAGGGGGAGAGGGTTAGGGTGAGGGGCAGCTCAACTGAACCCGGATCGGTGAGCCCTTCCCGCGTCGCTGCGAAACGACCTCAGGTGCCGCGCCAGAAGATGTCCGCGACGAGCGGGTGAAGCCCACGAAGCCCTCCGGGCTCTGGAAGGCGCTCACGAACTCGCTTCTCGCCGGCTTCAGTCACCACCACGACGACGTTCAGCGAGGGAAGAACGAGCCAGACGGTGGTCGTGCCGTGCGCCAGGTACCAGGCCGCTTTCTTCCGGAGCGAGTCGAGCGTTTCGTCCTCCCCCTGGACCTCCACGGCCAACAGGGGCGCCTGGCGACGGAACCGATTCGTCCGCTTCTTGCCGGTGCTCTTCCAGACAGCGCCGTCGAGCCCGCGCACCTCGCCATCCAGAATGACGCCCGTTTCGTTGCCTCCGACGTCGAAACCGAGAGTCCTCCGCGCCCAGTCGACCAGCACCCAACTGACCGCGGCTGCCACCGACGATTGTTCCTCACCACATGGAGGCATGTAGAGCAGGTTGCCTTTCGAGAACTCGAGACGACCCTCGACGGCGGGCCAGGTCGAGGGCCTCGACGCCACGAAGCCTCGCGGCGGGCGAAGCACGACGGGGAATCTGACGGAGCCTCGCGGAACTGGAACGAGGTCAATCTGCCGCGCAGCCATGCCGCCATCATAGCCTCGTGCCCCCACTTCCGCGCGAGTCGCACGCATCCAGCTCAGCCACTGATTTCTCACGCGGGAGGCTGGTACGCGCTGCGACTCAGCAACGGGCAACCCTTTCGGAGCTGAGACCGCAATGACGCGATCGCGATCGCGTTCTCGATTCCGAGTTCGCGCGGCGCGGAAGCCAGGCTGCTCCCCGCCGGTACGCCAACTTCGTACAACGCGCGCTGCGCTCCCGCTGGGGCTGAGGCTGATACGGTTCTCCGCATGAGCGCCTTTCCCACCACGAGGTGGACGCTGATCCTCGCGGCCAGCGAATCACCCGAGGCGAAAGCACAGGCCTGGCACCACCTGCTCTCGACGTATTGGACCTCGCTCTACGCCCTCTTCCGCGCGCGCGGTCTTGATCGAGCCGCGGCCGCCGACGCAGTGCAGGGACTCTGTCTCGAGCTGCTCGAGCGCAAGGTCATCGATCACCTGAACCCCGAGCGTGGGCGCCTGCGCGGCTTCCTGAAAGTGGCGGCCGAGAACTTCCTCATTCGCCAGCACGAGAAGGCGACGGCGGCCAAACGCGGCGGTGAAACGAAGGCCATCGAGCTCGACCTCGTGCTCGGTGAACGGCTGGCTGATCCGTCTCTCACGCCCGACCTCGCTTTCGAACGCGCCTGGGCGGTCTCCGTCTTCGAGCGCGCCATGAAAGCCCTCGAGCAGGACTGGCAGTCACGCACCGGCGACTTCGAGCTCATCCGCCGGTTCTTCTCACCCTCCGACGAGCCACCCGCGTATCGCGACGCGGCGGAGCAATACGGTGTCTCCATTCCGCAGCTCAAGTCGTTGTTGCACCGCGCCCGCCTGAGATTTCGCGAATTGGTCGAAGCCGAAGTGCTGCAGACGGTCGGTGAAGGCGCAGCGCTGGAGCACGAAGTGAACTCGCTGTTGGATTCGCTCAGCCGATGAAGTGTGTGCGCTGCGGCAGCCAGCTGAAAGCAGCAGGTCCTTGCCCGAAGTGTCTGCTCACCGACCAGAGCCCCACCTTCGCCGGCCTGGAGCTGCTCGAGCCCCTCGGTGAAGGCGGCATGGGCACCGTCTACCGCGCGCGCCACGTGAAGCTGGATCGCCTGGTGGCGGTGAAGTTTCTCTCGCCTGCGCTCAAGGCCTTGCCCGAGTTGAGAGAACGTTTCACGCTCGAAGCCCGCGCGCTGGCGAAGGTGAAACACCCCAACGTGGTGCAGGTCTTCGACGCTGGCGAAGAAGACGGTGAAGCCTGGCTGGTGATGGAGCTCGTCGAAGGCGGCACGCTGGCCTCCCGCATTCCGCTCGCACCGCGTGAAGCAGTGCGGGTGATGAGCTCGGTGTGCGGCGCGTTGCAGGCCGTGCACGACGCGGGGCTCGTTCATCGCGACGTGAAGCCGGAGAACGTGCTGCTCACCGCCAACGGCGAGGTGAAGCTCTCGGACTTCGGCATCGCGCGGGAGACCAGCGGGAAGAGCCTGACCCGGCCCGGTGCGGCGATGGGCACGCCCGGCTTCGTGGCGCCCGAAGTGCTCGCGGGTGAAGCGGCCACCGTGCGCGCTGACGTGTACGCGCTCGGAGCGATGTTGCGTCAGCTCGTCACCGGTCAGACCCCGCTGGGTGAAGGCGCTCCGCTGCCCGGTGGCCTCGACGCCATCGTGCGCCGCGCGATGACCGCAAGTCCCGAAGGCCGTTTCGAATCAGCGCGCGAGTTTCAGCTCGCGCTCAGTCAGGTCACCCTCGAAGAAGCCGGAGCGCTGCCTGCTGACGAACAGCTCTGGAGCCGCGCAGTCGCCGTCGCGATGACCGTTTCTTTCGCGGCCATCGCGTGGGCGGGCGTGGTGAGCCTCACGCCTCGGCTGCACGCGGTCGGCGATGTTCCTCCACTCGTCGCGTTGGGCACACGCACCCTGCAAGACGGGCGCATGTACACGCAGGCACGCTTCGAGACCGGATGGGTTCTCGCGGCCGCCGCGCTCTTCGGTGTCTCGCTCGCAGCGGTCGGTGCGTTGCGGCAGCACTGGCGAAAGACCGGGCTCACCACCGCGCGTCCTTCGGGTCCGTTGCCGTATGCGCGGGCCACGTTTCTGGCGGGCGGGTTTGCGCTCGCGGCCTACCTGGCGCGGGTGGCCGTGCTGGGGCCGGGTGCGCCGCTGACGGCGTACATTCCACTGGGTGGTGGGGCGGTGCTGATGGCGGTGGCGTACTTCGCGTCGTTGGCTCGGCTCGAGGCGTGGCGCCTCGGTCGTCAGTTGCTGCGCGAGCCCGCCTGGGTACTCGGGGTGATTGCCGGTGCGGTGCCTCCGGTGGTCGATGGGCTGCGACAGATGATTGAGCGGGCCCAATAGCCTCCCGGAAACTTTCTCTTTCCCGCTCCTGAGGAGACGATGCCGGCATGCGTGCTTTGCTCCTTCTCGCGGCGACGTCGATTTCACTTCTTTCGAGCTGTGGCACGGTCGGTGACTGCGCGGCCTCGCAACCCCAACAGCTGACGGCAAGCGACGGCGGCACGGTGACCTGTCAGTGCAAGGGCGCCTGCGGCTGCTTCTACGAAGACGCTGGTCGCTGCCCGCAGTGAGCCCGTAGAAAAAACGCAGGCACGCGACGCAACCAGTTCGAGGCCTTCCCGGTACTCCCGGCATGGACCCCATCGAAGCGCCCTCGCAGAGCTACCTCATCGCGCAGCACATCACCTACCTCGTGCTCTCTCTCGGCACGACCGCCTGGGTCGGCCGCACGCTCTACCGAAACGGAGCCGCCTTCCTCGCCGACACCTTCATCGGCAAAGAGAAGCTCGCTGAATCGGTGAACCAGTTACTGCTGGTCGGCTTCTACCTGGTGAACGGCGGCTGGGTGGTTCGCGCGCTCAAAGGCAACCTGCTCCCGTCGAGCGCGTCGGCGGTGATCGAGAACGTGGCCACCAACTACGGCACGGTGCTGCTCACGCTCGGCGTGATGCACTTCGGCAATCTCTACGTGCTCAACCGCATGCGCCGCCGCGCCATCTCGGACCGCAGCGCAGCGCCGGTCGCGCCCGAGCAGTACTTCCGCCCCGTGGGCGCGTGATGATCGAGGCGATGTGGGTGCTCTACGACGAGACCTGCGGCTTCTGCTGCAAGTGCGCGGACTGGCTTCGCACACAAGACAAGCTGCTGCCGCTGACCTGTCTTCCGCGTGGAGGTGAGACGGCGCGTCGCGTGTTCGCCGGGCTGCCGTGGGGGCACGACGAACTGGTGGTCGTCGACTCCACGGGCGGCGTGTACCGCGGAACGGAGGCCTTCGTGATGGCGCTCTGGGCACTCGATGACTACCGCGTGTGGGCAGAGCGCGCGTCACACGAGCCGCTCAAGAGCCGAGCGCGATCGTTGTTCCACGGGCTCTCTTCACGCAGGCACGAGATCTCCCGCGCGATGAAGTTCGAGCCCGAAGCGCAGCTGATCAAGGTGATCGAGCGCGTGGCGAAAGAACCTGAAGCGCAGGGCTGCAAAGACGGGGCGTGCGAACTCCCACGACCCGCGCCTGAACGCCCCGCTCACTGACGACGGGACCGGGTGGAGGTCAGTCGACCTTGTCTTTGATCTCCTCCACCTTGTCCTTCACCGCGTCCTTCGCCTCCGTGCCGCGGTTGATGACCTTCTGCTTGGCGCATTCGGCCTTGGTGCCGGTGCAGAGCGCCTCGCCCGCTCGGTGAACGGTCTTCTTCACCGCTCGGGTGCCGTCGTTGACGGTGTCTTTGACCTTCTCACCCGCTGTCTGCGCGAACCCCGGCAAGGCGCCGAGCGCGAAGAGACTGATCAACGGGAACCAACGGCGTGGGTGGGTGCTCATGAGACCGCTGCTGAGCACCCCTCGTGCCACTGCGCCTGCCTGAGTGTTTTGAGGCCATTGCGACACAGCGGCCCACAGCTCCCGCTTCGATTTGATGGAGTCGGCGTACGACTTCGCTCTCGATGATTGAAACTTTTGAAGCCCCCCTGGGTTGGAGCCGCATGCGCCTGGCTCTCTGCCTTCTTCTCGTTGGCTGTGAACCCCTCATGCTGAATGACGTGCCCGACGCGGGTCTTGCTGACGCCGGGCTCGACGCGGGTCTTGCTGATGCCGGGCCCGTGGCCTGTGGCAGTGACGTCGAGCCCGCAGAGGGCGTGGTCGTGACCACGAGCGGCGCCGTGCGCGGCACCCGGAATGGCGGGGTCTCCCAATGGCTGGGCATTCAGTACGCCCAGTCGCCCACGGGAGCGTTGCGCTGGAGAGCGCCTGAAGTGCCCGCCTGCTGGACCGGCATCCGCGAGGCGACCGCGTTCGGGCCGGCCTGCCCCCAGCTCGAGAGCGACGGCGGCATCGTCGGCGCAGAGGACTGCCTGACGGTGAACGTGTGGGCCCGCGCCGATGCAGGCAGCGCTCCCGTGATGGTGTGGATTCACGGAGGCGGCAACACCTTCGGCACCGCTTCCGACCCGCTCTACGACGGCCGCGAGCTGGCCGCGCGGCAAGGGGCCGTGGTGGTGACCATGAACTACCGCCTGGGCGCCTTCGGCTTCTTCACCCACGCCGGGCTCAACGCCGAGAGCGATGCAGGCGTCTCCGGGAACTACGGCATCCTCGATCAACAAGCGGCGCTGCGCTGGGTGCGCGACAACATTCGCCACTTCGGAGGCGATCCCTCGAAGGTCCTGCTCTTCGGCGAGTCGGCCGGCGGTCAGAACTCACTCATTCATCTCGTATCGCCCGGCTCGAAGGGGCTGCTGGCGAGCATGGTGGTGCAGAGCGGAGGCGTGTACAAAACCACCCTCGCCCAGTCATTGACCGAGATGCAGCAGGTGGTTCAGACCGTGGGGTGTGCAGGTCAGGCAGACGAACTTGCCTGCCTCCGCGCGACCCCGATGCAAACGGTGGTGAGCGTGCCGAGTGAAGCGGGGCCGTTCGGCAACGGGCTGGCCTATCGCCCCGTCATCGATGGCGCCGTCATCCCCGCAAACGTGCTCGAGCTCATTCGGCAGGGAAAGCACCAGCACGTTCCGTTCATCATCGGCACCAACGCAGATGAGACCTCGCGCATGGTGCCCCGGGTGATGACCGCCATGGGCTACGAGCAGGCGGTGCGGCTCCAGTACGGAACGGTGGTCGGCAACCGAGCCCTGATGCAGTACCCCGCTTCCCGGTTCGCCTCGCCGCAGCAAGCGCTGGTCGCCCTGACGACCGACGCGACGTGGACGTGCCCTGCCCGGACCATCGCGCGTGCGGTGGCGGCGAATCAGAGCGAGCCCGTGTTCCGCTACTTCTTCACCTGGAAGCCCGCTGGCCCCGCAGGCGCACTCATCGGCGCGACCCACGGCCTCGACGTGCCTTTCGTCTTCAGGAGCTTCGATGCGCTCCCCGGCACGCCGACGGCACCGCAGCTGGCACTCTCGGAGACCATGCAGGGCTTCTGGGCCCGCCTCGCAGCCAACGGTGATCCGAATGGAAGCGGCGCCGTCGCCTGGCCCCTCGGCGGTGATGCGGCGCTCGAGCTGAACGATGCGGTGATGGCCGTGCCCTCGGTGCGCTCCGCCGACTGCGATTTCCTCGATACACTCGTGCCTTGAACGGCGCTGCCCCCGGATCCCCCTTCGTGAAGCTCGCCCTGTTGGTGGGGGCGATCGCGCTCGCGCTGGGCCTGTTCCTCTCGGGCACCTTCGATGACTTCTCCCTCGAGCGAACGGTGCAGTGGGTGCGCTCGTATGGGCCCTGGGGCGTGGGGGTGTACCTGCTCGCCTTCACCTTTCTGCAGCCGCTCGGGCTCTCGGGAACGATGTTCGCGGTCGTCGCCGGGCTCGTGTGGCCACCACCGCTCGCGCTGCTGTTCGCGATGACCGGCGCTCTCGGGTCGGCGATGGTGAACGTCGCCTTCGCCCGATACGTGGCCTTCGACTGGGTGCAGGCCCGCATTCCCCCCAGGCTGCGGCGCTCCGAACGCTGGGTGACGGAGCGAGGACTTTTCGGCGTCATCCTCTACCGCGCGGCCACCGGCACGATGCCCCCCGCCCAGCTGCTCATCGGCGTGCTCAACGTGCCCCTGTCGCGGCTGATCCTCGGCACCATCATCGGCTTCATTCCGCAGATCCTGCTCAACGTGCTGCTGGGCGGCGAAGCGACGCGTTGGCTTGCGGGTCTGCTGGGCCTGGGCTGACACCCGCATTCGTGCCGCAGTGGCATCTCGACTGCGCTCGATGCGAACGGTTCAGAACCCCACCCCCACCT
>JANODF010001050.1:0-13569 GCA_031412555.1 Archangium sp.
CGGGTGGCAGCGGGGGCGGCGCGACGGGTGGCGGCAGTGGTGGTGGCGTGACGGGTGGCGGCACGGGCGGTGGCGTGACGGGCGGCGGCACGGGCGGTGGGGTGACGGGCGGCGGCAGCGGTGGCGGCACGGTGGGGCCCAATGACGTGACGGCCTCGGGCACGCGCACCTTCCTGCTGGCCGACGGCGGCACCATCACCGACCTCCCGAACCTCTCCACCTCGACGGTGGGCGCGTGGATCACCGAAGACGGTGGCCTCGTGTACCGGGCGGGCAGCGGCCAGACGAACGGCACCTTCGTGGTGCCCAACGTGCCGCAGGGTCCCTACCTGCTGCGCCTCAACAACACGTTCTACGCGACGAGCTCGCGCGCGTTGGTGCTCGACTACGACGTGGTGGGCCGGCCCGACTCGGCGCCTGCCAGCATCGACCCCACCAACCTCACCTTCAGCGTGACCGGGCTCAACACCTGGGGCACCAACGATTACCTCTCGTTCGTCTCGTTCAACGCGGGCCAGTCGGATCTCGTGGGCTTCGAGCGGTACGGCACCAACGTGCCGACGGCCGGCGTCACCAGCTACATCGGCACGCTCAACTACTTCCTGTACTCGAACGCGTTCGGCTCTCCGATGATCGACTCGGCGCAGGGCGACACCGCGTTCCTCACGCAGCACTCGTACCTGGTCGACGGAGGCACAGGCAGCGCCAGCGTGACCCGCGTGATGGAGGTCACCTCGCTCTCGATGGCCGACGGCCAGTCGCGCACGGTGGCGGGCAACATGGTGGTGCCGCCGCAGACTTCTTTCACCTACGACTATCGCGGCGCGGACTACTCGGCGGCCGCGGCCCAGCTCAATCCGGGGACCTACCGGCTCTTCCTCGCGTCGCTCTACCAGACGCCTTTCCCCCGGCAGAACACGGGCGACGCCTTCGCCGAAGCGATCAACTGGTACGCCTACGAGCCGGAGGTGCCGTCGGCCACCATGAACACCGCGCTGCCCTACGGCGCCACCTGGAGCACGGTGGCGTACGTGGCCTACCGGGTGCCGTTGCAGCGCACGTTGCCCGGCTCGACCGCGCAGGCGTACAGCTCGCAGCTCATCTCGCTCGTCAGCTTGCAGACGTTCACCTCGGCGCCCGTTCAGCCGGTGCTCGGGCCTCCGGTGACCGCGCGCATCAACAACGCCGACTTCATGCTCGATCAGTCGGGCGTGGGGCTGACGCCGACGGTGACCTGGGGCGCGCCGACGCTCGGTACGGCGCAGCGGTATCGCCTGGTGGTCGATCGCCTCACGGTGAGCAACGGGGCCACCCGCACCGCGGCGACCTTCACCATCGACACGCCCTTCACCACCTTCACCTTCCCGCCGGGCCTGCTCGTCGCGGGTCAGACCTACGTCATGTCGTTGACCGCGTCTTCGACCGGTGGGGTGGTTGACCCGAACCTCTTCACGTGGCGGCTGCCGTACCACGCAGGCAACGTGGTCTCGGGGTTGATCAGGCCGTGACGGGGGAGCCCTGAAAATGGATGACCCGAATTTGTGGCTGACCCACAAACTCGGGCAAACCAATTTCCGCCCAGGGGTCACCCATCGACTTCGCTCGCAGGGTTGATCGAAATAAGGAACGCACACCGGTCATCCCGACCCGCGCTGCAAGTGCGAGCGATCGCCGGGGTCGCTACAGATAGCTGAGCCACCAGTCCTTGCGGCGGGCCTTGAGCGCGGCGAACCAGCGGCTGGGCAGATAGAGCAGCAGCACCGCCGTGGCCCACGCCGCGTAGACCCCGCCCAGCTTCAGCCCGAACGTTTTGGGAAACTTCCAGAAGGGGCTCATGAACTCCGCGGCGCTGAAGCCCTGGGCGAGGCCGAGGCCCACCGCCATGGCGTGCAGCAACACCAGGTGGAGCAGGTAATAGAAGAAGGGCACCCGGCCGAAAACGACGAAGAATCGAATCACCGGCCCTGACATCCGCTCGGCGAGCGCGAGCAGCAGGAAGAGCGGCCCCAGCGTCATCAGCAGGTAGCTGAGCGAAGGCGGGTACTTCGTCACGTTCAAGAACGAGAGCACGGTGAAGGTGCTCGAGGCCTGCGTGGTCCACGGCACCAGGTCTCCGTAGAGGTTGAGCCCGCGCAACACGAAGAAGGCGGCGCTGCAGCTCACGCCGGCGATCACCAGCAGGCGGGTCCGACGCGGCGCTTCCATCAAGAACAGCGGCCCCATCGAGAAGCCGAGCGCCATCACCGCCACCCAGGGGAGGAGCGGGTAGATCACCGGTGCATTCTTCTGGTGCAGCAGGCTCAGCGCCCAGTCGCTCGCGCTCCCCACCAGGGTGCCCGTCGCGTCGACGAGCGGCCCCGCGTGCAGCCCGTCGAAGGCGTTGTGCACGCCGATGGTGGTGAGCGAGAGCACGGCCAGCCACTTCGAAGGCAGCCACACCAGCGCCGCCAGCAGCACCATCGACCAGCCCAGCGCCCAGATGACCATCAGCAGCGGGGGGCGGAACGAAAAGCTCCACGCGAAGTGGATGACGGTGAGCTCGGCGAACACCAGCCACACGCCGCGGGTGAGCAGGAAACGTGAGAGCTCGGGCCGGGGGCGTTGCGCGAGGAAGGCGGCGGTGCCCGCGAGGAACATGAACCCCGGCGCGCAGTAGTGCGTCACCCAGCGGGTGAAGAAATAGGGGAGGTCGGTCTTGGTGAGGTCGGTGACGTTGAACGCCTTGAACCCCAGGAAGTCGCGCGCGTGGTCGAGGGCCATCACCACCATGATGAGCCCACGCACCGCGTCGATGGAGGCGAGCCGCGGGGGCTTCAGGAGAACTCCGCTTCCCGCCACGCGACGAGCCGTCTTTGAATCTCGTCTCGCGCCGCGCGGAACCGGGTGAGCAGCTCTTCTCGTGAGAGCGGCTGCTCCGAGGCCGGGTCCGGGATGGCCCAGTGCAGCCGGCGCGCTTTCCCCAGAAACAGAGGGCACACCTCTTCCGCACACAAGGTGATGACGGTGTCGACGCTCTCGGGCCGAATGGTGTCGACCGACTTGCTCTCGTGTTTCGTCAGGTCGATGCCCACCTCCTGCATCACCTCGATGGCGTACGGGTTGACCCGGCTCGGCCGGCTGCCCGCGCTCTGCACCCGCATCTGCGCACCGAAGAGACTTCGGGCCCACCCTTCAGCCATCTGGCTGCGAGCCGAGTTCGCCACACACAGGAGGAGCAGATCTTTCGGAGGGTGCATGCTAATCGTCGTCTTACGATGAAGAAGTCTTCTACGGAAGCGGCGTGTCCACCTGCCGATGTTCGGCCCGATCTCCGACCGGTGGAGGGCGACAAAGCAGACGAGGAGCTGGCGGAGCTCACCAAGGCCCTCGGGCATCCTGCGCGGGTGAAGATCCTCCGCCTGCTCGCCGCGCGGAACTCCTGCGTGTGCGGCGAGCTGGTCGACGAGCTCCCGCTCGCGCAATCGACGGTCTCTCAGCACCTCAAGGTGCTCAAAGACGCGGGGCTCATTCGCGGCACCATCTCGGGCCCCCGTACTTGTTACTGCCTCGAGCCCCGCGCGGTGCGTCGCCTGAAGGCCCTCATTGGTGCGCTCTGACCATCGTGGAAGTGCGATGAAGAAACTTTCGTTTCTCGACCGTTACCTGACGTTGTGGATCTTCCTGGCGATGGGGCTGGGCGTCTTGCTCTCCGTGAAGGCACCCGGCTTCGCGACGGCCTTGCAGTCGATGAGTCTGGGCACGACCTCGATTCCCATCGCGCTGGGGCTCATCGTGATGATGTACCCGCCGTTGGCGAAGGTCCGCTACGAGGAGCTGCCGCGCGTCTTCAAGAACCGCCGCGTGTTGCTGCTCTCGCTGGTGCAGAACTGGGTGGTCGGGCCGCTCTTGATGTTCGGGCTCGCGGTGCTCTTCCTGCGTGACAAGCCGGAGTACATGCTCGGCCTCATCCTCATCGGCCTCGCGCGGTGCATCGCGATGGTGCTGGTGTGGAACGAGCTGGCGAAGGGTGACGCGGAGTACTGCGCGGGCCTGGTCGCGTTCAACTCGATCTTCCAGGTGCTCTTCTTCCCGCTCTACGCGTGGTTGTTCGGAGAGCTGCTGCCCCGCGTGTTGGGGCTCGAGGGCGCGGTCATCGACATCTCGATGCTGGAGATCGGCAAGTCGGTCGCGCTCTACCTCGGCGTGCCCTTCGTGGCGGGCTTCCTGACCCGGAGGCTGCTGCGCGGCGCGAAGGGCGACGACTGGTACACGCAGCGCTTCTTGCCGAAGATCGGCCCCCTCACGCTGGTGGCGTTGTTGTTCACCATCGTCGTCATGTTCTCGCTCAAGGGCGAGACGCTGCTGCAGTTGCCGTTCGACGTCTTGCGCATCGCGCTGCCGCTCTTCATCTACTTCGTCGTGATGTTCCTGGTTTCGTTCGTGATGTCGAAGCGCGTGGGCGCGACCTACGCGCAGACTGCCACGCTCTCGTTTACGGCTGCTTCGAACAACTTCGAGCTGGCCATCGCGGTCGCCGTCGCGACGTTCGGCATCGGGAGCGGGCAGGCCTTTGCCGCGGTCATCGGGCCTCTCGTGGAAGTGCCGGTGTTGATCGGCCTCGTGTCTGTGGCGGCGTGGTTGCGGACGCGGTTCTTTGGTTCGGAGGCCGTCAGCGGGGCTTGAGTGCGACGCGGCCCCTCACCCCGACCCTCTCCCCGCTTCGCAAGGAGAGGGAGCTTCAGCGATCCTTGAGGGTGATGAAGCGGCTGCCTCGCGCGGTTTTGACTCGCAGCAAGAAGCCGCCCCGTTTTGGCTGCTCCAGCGCGCGGCTGAGCTCGGCGCTGCCGCTGACCGGCTTGCGATCCACCTCGGAGATCACGTCGCCCTGCTGAATCCCCACGCGCGCCGCGGGACTGCCTCTCACCACCTCGCTCACCACCGCGCCTTGGGTGCCGGGCTCGAGACCCAGCGCCGCCGCCAGCTCGGGCGTGAGCGTCTGCACCCACAAGCCGAACCGCTCCAGGTGTTCCGGCCCGCCGCCGGTCGCCGACTCTTCGTCGTCGGCAGGCAGCTCACCCAACGTCACCTGCACCGTCTTCGGCTTGCCCTCGCGCATCAGCTGCACCGCGACCTTCGAGCCGATCGGCCGCGCGGAGACGGAGTCCACCACGTCGGCGCCGACCTCCACCGGCTGCTGATCGACGCTGGTGATGACATCGCCTGGCTTGATGCCCGACTTCTCTGCGGGGCTGTCGCGGCTGACCTCGCTCACCAGGCCCCCCTTCGCGGGCGTGCCCTTGCCGAGTTTCTCGCGTTGCTCCGGGCCCAGCGCGTCGAGGTCGCCCACCATCACGCCCAGATAGGCGTAGGCCACCTTGCCCGATTTGATCAGTTGGCTGGCGACCTGGCGCACCTCGTTGATGGGAATGGCGAAGCCGTAGCTCCCGCCGGGCCCGGCGTTGATCAAGGTGTTGATGCCGATCACCTCGCCGTTGAGATCCACCAGCGGACCGCCTGAGTTGCCCGGGTTGATCTTCGCGTCGGTCTGCAGATAGCTGCGCACGCGATCGCCCGACATCTGCACCCGCCCGCGCGCGTGGCCTTTGCCACTCAAGATGCCCGCGGTCACCGTCTGCTCCATGCCCAGCGGGCTGCCCACGGCCAGCATCCACTCACCGACTTCACACGCATCCGAGTTTCCCAGGCGCGCGGCCACCAGATCCTTCGGCGGTTGATCGAGCTTGAGCACCGCCACGTCAGTGCGTGAATCTTTGCCCACCACCTTCGCGGTGAGCTCGCGGCCATCGACCAGCGTCACCGTCATCTTGTCGGCGTTGGCGACCACATGACGGTTGGTCACGATGTGCCCCGCGGTATCGAACACCACGCCCGAGCCCGTGCCGCGCAGTGGGAGATCGCGCTGCTCGGGGTCGCCGAAGAAGCGTTCGAAGAGTTCGGGTAGCTCACTTTGCTGCTGAGCGCGCCGCCCGCCACCCCGCGCTTCTTCGACGTCGATGCGCACCACGCTGGGACGCACCGCCTTGGCCGTCGCTGCGAAGGCACGCGAAAGCGCTTTCGCCTCATGAGGTTGCACCGTCGGCGGGGTCACCACGCCGCCATCTGGAGCGTCTGCGAACGTGGGCAGGGTGAGCCCGATGACGGCGACGAAGGCGAGCGTCTTCATCGTGCGAAGTGGTGCAAACCGCCTGCCTGCTTCGCCGGATCCCGGCTGTTCGACTCACTGTTCAGTGAAGACCTGCGGGGCGTACCTCCTTTCTTGCCGCACTCGGCACGCCTGCTGCGGCGTTGTGTCGCGGTGAAAGGAACGATTCGTGAGGAACCAGAAGGTCGTACTCGAAGTGAACAACCCCAACTTCAATTTGAAGCCGATGCCGACGTCGATGGACGCGCCGCTGCGAGGTGAAGAGGACATCGCCGTGCACCGCCGTCTCTACTGCGGGCACTACGGCAAGTGCCTCGACGTGTCCGTGCGGGAAGGCTGGGCCGGCTTCACCTGCATGAACTGCCCTCTGCGCGACATCGCCAGCCATGGCCCGGGCAGCGAACCCTTTGCGCGCGCCCGGAGGAATTCGACGGCCGAATGAAACGATCGGCATCGTCCTTGCTGTCTCCATTCTTTCAAGGAGACCGGCATGGCCACGACCGCCCAGGTGTCATCGTCTCACCGGAGAAGCACCGCGGGGCCCTTGTTCTCGATGTTGATCGTCGCGGGCGTGGTGCTGCTCGCGGTCGGTTGGGTCTTCAGCACCTACAAACAGCTGGTGCGCGCGGATCAAGAGGTGCGCGCCCGCTGGACCCAGGTGCAGACCGTCTACCAACGCCGCGCCGAGCTGGTTCCGAACCTCGTCGAGACGGTGCGCGCGGCGCCGGCGTTCGAGGCCGAGCCGTTCACCGAGCTCGCGCAGGCCCGCGCTCAGGTCGCGGAGAGCTCCGGTGCACGGCTGCAGAACGCGCTCGGAGATCTCAAGGCCTTCCACCGTTTTCAGACGGCGCAACAGGCGCTGAGCACGTCACTGCAGCAGCTGCTCGCCGACGCTGGCGCGAACCCCGAGCTGCAATCGGCCGAGCGGTTTCGCGATCTCCAATCGCAGCTCGAGGGCACCGAGAACCGGGTCTCCATCGAGCGCATGCGCTTCAACGAAGCCTCTCGTCAGTTCAACCTGCTGCGCAATGCGTTGCCCACCATGCTGATCGCGCGCGGCTTCGGCGATCGTTTCGACGAGAAGCCGGCCTTCGCGCTGTCTCCCTCTCCAGCCCGTCAACCCTCGGTGCGCTTCTAATGTTCTCTCTCCTGCTCACAGCCCTTCTCTCCGCCGCGCCTTCACCCCCTTCACCGTCGCGGTGGCTCACCGACGAAGCGCAGGTGGTCTCGCCGCAGGTACGCCCCTCGCTCGAGCGCCGATTGCAGAACCACGAACACGCCACGGGCAACGAGGTGTTGGTGTGGATCGGCAAGACCACCGGCGGCGAGCCCCTCGAGGCGTTCACGCAGCGCACGTTTCAACTCTGGAAACCGGGGCGCCCGCGGCTCGACAACGGAGTGGTGCTCTTCGTGTTCACCGATGATCGACGCGTGCGCCTGGAGGTGGGGTCGAGCCTTCAGCACGTGCTGACCCCCGAGGTGCGTCAGCGCCTCATCGATGAACGCATCACGCCGCTGCTGAAGGCAGGTGAGCCCGACGCCGCGATCTCCAGTGGCATCGATGCGCTGTTCACCGAGCTCACCGCTGCTCCGCTCAAAGCACCACCCAAAGTCGATGAACTCTCCCGCACGCAATGGATCACGCTGGTCGTCATGGTCCTCGGTTTGACGGCGCTGCTCTTGATTGCCAGGCCCGAGCTTCCGCGCAGCCTGCTGCGTTTCTTGCGTCGCAGAGGTCGTGTCGAAAGCGACGGGTTCTCCGGGGGCACTCCGTTGGGACGCCAATAAAACGCTGACGCAAGAACTTCGCGCGCCGTCGAAGTGCTACCGAGTGGACACGGTCGGGCATGTGAATTGCTCGTGGGCCGCGACGACTCCATCGAGTCGCCGTTCAACCCACCTGAGGAATGCCATGCCAAACATCAGTACTCGCAGTGACCCCAACGCTCTGGTTCCAGAGCTGAGTTTTCAGCTCGACCCGATCCAGACCATGCGCGAAATGCTGCGCTGGGATCCGTTCACCGACCTGTACCGCGGCATGCCCCTGGAGCGCAGCGGGCAGCTCTTCAACCCGCTGTTCGATGTGCGGGAGACCAACGACGCCTTCATTCTCCAGGCTGACGTGCCCGGCGTTCAGGAGAAGGACCTCGACATCTCGTTGACCAGCAACCGGCTGACGGTGACCGGCCGCCGCGAGCACGAAGAAGAGACGCAAGGCGAGACGCAATACCGCATGGAGCGTTCGTGGGGCTCGTTCTCCCGCAGCTTCACGCTGCCCACCGAGATCGACGCCAACAAGGTGAGCGCCGAGCTCATGAACGGCCTGCTGCAGATTCAGCTGCCGAAGACAGGCGAGTCGATGACCAGGCGCATTCCCGTTCATGCCGAGAAGAAGTGAAAGGACGACACCCATGGCCGACATTTCAATCCGGAAGAGCAGCAACGGTGGTCAGCAACAACCGCAACGTCAACCGCAGGCGCAGGGCCTTCAGCCGCAGAACCCCCTGCGGCTGATGCGCGACCTGATGCACTGGGATCCTTTCAGCGAGCTGGCCCCGATGCTGGGCATGCAGTCTTCGCACGGCGTCTTCGCGGCCTTCGACGTGAAGGAGACGCCCGACGCGTACGTGTTCAAGGCAGATCTGCCGGGCTTCACCGAGAAGGACGTGGAGATCACCGCCGCGGGCAACCGGTTGACCATCGCGGGCGTGCGCCGGGACGAGCGGGAAGAGAAGGGTGACACCTACTACGTGGCCGAACGCCGCCACGGCACGTTCAACCGCAGCTTCACCCTGCCTCAGGGCGTCGACGTCGAGCACGTCAACGCCGAGCTGAAGCAGGGCGTGCTCACCGTCACCGTGCCTCGCGTGTCGGCGCAGATGGCGAAGAAGATCAGCGTGAAGTCGAGCAGCACGCAGGGAGCGGGCAACAAACAATCGTGACTCGCGCCGGGCCCTCTCCCTTCGGGCCGGGGGAGAGGGCCAGGTCGATCAGCCAGCAGAGTAGCGAACGCTTCTCACCCTACTTCTGGCGATTGCCGGCACGTGAAGGGGCTCCGATCCTCCCGACTCGTTTCACCGGGGGAGTCGACGATGAACTTCGAGCAGATGTCGAAAGAAGAGTTGGTCGAGCGGCTCAAGCTGCTCGAAGGCGGCACCACCAGTCACGCCCGACTCGAAGGCGGCGAAACCCCCGTCGAACACAAACCAGAGACCGCCCAACAGCGCCTGCTCAACTCCCTCCAGGTGCACGAGGTCGAGCTCGAGCTGCAGAACCGGGGCTTGAAAGAAATGCAGCGCACGCTTGAAGACTCGCGCGCCCGCTACGCCGAGCTCTTCGACTCTGCGCCCTTGCCCTGTTTCACCTTCGACGAAAACGGCTGCGTGCTCGAGGTGAACGTCGCCGGCGCGGCCCTGGTGGGGGGTGAACGCAGCCGCCTCATCGGCGCCCCTTTCGCTTCGTTGGTGCACCTGGAGGAGGCCTCCTGCTTCTGGTCGCACCTGCGCGAGTGCGCTGAGTCGCGTTCACCCAGCAAGAGCGAACTCTCGCTCACCACGCCCGAAGGCGGGCGGGTCACCCTGCAGACCCTGAGCACGCCGGTGCTCAGCGCGGCCGGCCGGGTGGTCGCCTTTCGCACCGCCTTCACCGACATCACCGCGCACCGCCGGGCCGAGAGCGACGAACGTGAAGCGCGCAACGCCGAAGAGCAGCTGCGCGCCCGGCTCGAAGCGGTCGATGGCGCCACCCTGCGCGTCACCCACGCGCTGGCCACGCCGCACGAACCGACCGAAGCGGTGCTGCAGACCATCACCGAGCAGGCCACGTTGCTGACCCGGGCCGACTACGGCGCGCTCGCGCTGGGTGATCGGCTCATCGTGGTGCCGCCCTGCCCCGGCCTCGAAGGGGTGCTCTCGCTTGCGGGCGATCTCGAAGGCCGTCGCCGCCTCGCTGGTTTGCCGTTCACCGATCCACCGCTGGTCAGCCTGCTGGGCGTGCCGCTCCACTTCGGCGAAGCGCGCCTCGGCACGCTCTACGTGGCCAACAAGCGGGGGCCCGGCGGTTTCACCGATGACGATCAACACTGCCTCGAGATGCTCGCGGAGCGCGTCTGCCACGCCATTCAGCTGGCGCGTCTGAACGATGAACAACGCCGCGATCGCGAGCGGCTCCAGCTGCTCTCCGACACCAGCCGCGCGTTGGCCAGCACCCTCGATCCGGCAGAGACCCTGTTGCGGGTGGCCCGCATCGCCGTGCCCCAGCTGGCCGACTGGGTCGTGCTCCACCGGTGGGATGGCGAGCGGCTCCGGTTCGCTTCTGCCGCGCACCGCGACCCTGAAGGCGAGCAGCAGCTCCACCACTTCCACGCGAAGTTCGAGCCTTTGCTGCACGGCCCCACGGGCTTGCTCGCCCAGGTGGCGAACACCCGCGCGCCGGTGCTGCTCACCGAATCGAGCCGACTGCACCCGGTGGAAGGCGCGAGCGACGCGCCTTTCGAAGAAGACCTGAAGGGGCTGGAAGTGGGCTCGTGCCTGGGCGTGCCGGTGGTGATCGGCCAGCGGCTGATGGGCACCATCTTCTTTCAGTACGGAACCTCGAGCCGCAAGTACGACGCGCGTGACGTCTCGCTCGCGCAAGAGCTGGCGTTTCGCACCGCGCTCGCGCTCGACAACGCGCGGCTCTACCAGGAGGCCCAGGCCGCCGTGCGCTCACGCGACAACGTGATGGCCATCGTCTCGCACGACCTGCGCAACCCGCTCAACGCCATCGCGCTCAACCTGAGCCTGCTCACCCGGCCCTTCGGCGACGAACGGGACGGCATCGACCGGAGAAGAGGCCGCAGCCAGCTGGAGTCCATCAAACGTTCGGTGCAGCGCGTCGGCCGCATGGTGGAAGACCTGCTCGCCGCTTCGACCATTCAGGCCGGGCACTTCTCGGTGCGCGCCTGCCCCGAGTCGCTCGACGTGCTGGTGGGCGACCTGGTGCAGACCCTCGATCCCATGGCCACGGAGCAGGGCACCACGCTGGTGACTGACTTTCCGCCCGGCCTGCCCGCGGTGATGTGCGATCGCGATCGGGTGCTGCAGGTGTTCGGCAACCTGTGTGGCAACGCCATGCACGTCACGCCGCGTGGCGGCTCGATTCGGGTCACCGCCATGCGCGATGGCGCCTTCATCTGCTTCCGGGTCTCCGACACCGGGCCGGGCATTCCGGCCGCGCAGCTCGCTTCGGTGTTCGATCGCTACTGGCAGGCAGCCCCGGGCAGCTCGTCGGGCGCGGGCCTGGGGCTGTTCATCGTGAAGGGCATCATCGAAGCGCACGGCGGGAAGGTGTGGGCCGACAGCCCCGCCAACGAAGGCGCCAGCTTCTTCTTCACGCTTCCGGTTGCGCCCTGATCGTCGACCTCGGCTGAGCCCGCGGCGGCACGCCGAAGAGCAGCGCCCAGCGTTTCGCGAGCACCAGCGTCTCGCAGACGTACTCCTGCCGGCGGCCGTCTTTCACCTCGACCGACACGACCCACTGCCCTCTGACCTCGGTGATGATGGTCTTGCTCATCGATTGTCCTCGCGCTGGTGCGAGGGCAACGGCTGCAAGCGGCTCACCGCAGATTTCCGCTCGGAAAGAACGCGTTCCCTGTCGCGCGTACGCAAGGCTTTTTGCGGGAGAAGCAGCGCTTGCGGTTCAGCTCCTCGCCCTCACGCGCGCCGGTGGCTGGCACCCGCAGTGCAATCCATCGTGCCGTGGGTGGAGGGGACCGGGGGAGCCCGCCGCGCCGGTGAAGATTCCGCCGGCGCGGTGCGGCTCTGGCTTTCGGAAAGTGGCTCCCCTCCCACAAAGGAGCGGGGCCCAATGGACATCTTGATGGTGGTGGCGCAGCAGGACTTTCGGGACGAAGAGTTCATCGAACCCCGGCACGCGCTCGAAGCAGCGGGACACCGGGTGGTGATTTGCAGCAAGGAGACGGGCGCCTGCACCGGCGTGAAAGGGTCGACCATCATCGCGTCGGTCGCCCTGGTCGACGTGCGCGTCGATCGTTTCGACGGCGCCGTCTTCGTGGGCGGGGAGGGCGCCCGCACGCTCTTCGACGATCCCGCGGCGCATCGCATCGCGGTCGAGATGAGCCGCGCGAGCAAGGTGCTGGGGGCCATCTGCATCGCGCCGGTCATCCTCGCGCGCGCCGGCGTGCTGGTCGGCCGCAGGGCCACCGCCTTTCCTTCTGAGCTGGAGTCACTCAGCGCGCGGCACGCGTTGGCCCGGCACCAGGAGGTGGTCATCGACGGCAAGCTGGTGACGGCCAGCGGGCCCAGCTACGCGAGGGCGTTCGGTGCGGCGCTGGTGCAGGTGCTCATGCTGCAGCGCGGCCGCCCGCAACCAATGGCGCAACAAGTCCATCACTGACCAACGCCCTCACCCCAACCCTCTCCCGAAGGGAGAGGGAGACAGGACCAGGGACACCGAGTCGCGCCGAGTGACTTCCTTGAGCAACTTCCCGGTGCGCGCCGCCGACCGCTCGCACTGGGCGATGTCGGAGAGACTGATCACCCCCCGCAACGAGCCATCACTCGCCTTCACCAGCACGCGCGTCTTCTTCTCGCGAGCCATGCGCTGCTCGAGTTCGTGCAGATCGTCATCTGGGTCGCACGACAGAAACGGCCCCGTGCTCATCACCTCGCTCACCGGCGTGGAGAACGCGCGCCCCTCCGCGACCACCCGCACCACGATGTCGCGATCGGTGACCACCCCCACCACGGTGAGCTGCGCATCGAGCACCGGCACGAACCCGAGCTGCTCGTCGCGCATCAGCTGCGCACACTCGGCCACCGTGCTGCTCTCATCGCACTTGAAAACCAGCGTCAGCATGACGTCTTCGCATTTCATGACCGTTCTCCCAGGTTGGTTCGCGGCAAGCCGTGCAAGCCACACGCCCTTCAGGGCGATGGCGCGTGGGCAACCCTCTGGAGGGAACGGAAGTGCGCAGCGATCTCCTCGCGCAGGTCGGCGGCCGCGGCGAACACCGCGGTGCGGTCACCCGACGCGACGGCCTCTTTGACGCGCCGCTGCAGCGTGCGCATCAGGTCTGCCGTCAGCTCGGGTTGCCGCGACGAGAGGTGACCAGTCAAGGTGAGGTACCGATCGAGCCGCCGCTGCAGCCTCGCCACCCAGGCCCCCGTACCCGCGAACGAATCGTTCGAGCTCAACGCCTCGAGCTCGGCCAACGCGTTGAGCACCCGGATGAAGGACTTCTCGGCTCGGACAGAAGTCATGCGCGCCTCTCTTCCGAGGAGGATCTAGAGCGCCGAACAGGTTTGGTCACGGCGCAAGCGCCTGATCACGTTCATGACGAGCGATGACTTCAAGGTTCTGTATCGATGAGAGTCGACGCAGGTCGAAGAGGTTTCGCCGTGTGCCCATGTAGCGGGCCTTTGGCC
>JANODF010001051.1:0-4707 GCA_031412555.1 Archangium sp.
CCTTGCGGTACTCGAGGATCGCGTCGACCTCAACAGCGCTGATCGCGAAGAGCTCTACGACCTCCCGGGCATCACCTATGCCGACGTCGACGCGATCCTCGAGTACCGCAAGGGCAAGGGCCGCATCGACGATCCTTCCGAGCTGGTGGGCGCCGGTGCGCTGACGGCAGAGCAGCTGTTGCAGATCGCCCCCTTCATCCGCATCGATGCCGCCCGCCCGGTGTTGCCGGTGAGCGGCAAGATGCACCTCGTCAGCCGCTTCACCACCACCGACAACGTGCCCCCTCCGGCGATGCTCAGCGCGCGCCTCAAGGGTCCGCTCAACCTGTCGACGGGTTTCATGATGTTCACCACCCGCAGGCGCGCCGACACGCCCACCTACGATCCGGTGAACGACGCCCTCACCAGCAAGGGCTTCTTCTACCAACCCCATCTGCCCCGCGTGTTCGTGCAGTGGAAGCCGGGCAACGCGCGCCTGGTGGTGGGCACCTTCACCCTCGGCTTCGCCGAGCGCCTCACCCTCGACAACACCCGGCGCATCACCCCACGCGGCATCTACCTGGTCGACGACTACACCCGCTCGCAGGACCTCACCCAGACCTGCAAGCTCTCGAGCACGGGCTTCGAGCTGGACCCCAGCTCGGGCTGCGACCCCACCACCGAGAAGAACCTCTACATCACCCCCGACTACCGCTGGCGCGACAGCTTCCGGGGCGTGGCCGGCTCGATTGAAAACCTCAAGCTGGGCGAAGAAGCGAGCCTGTCGGTCTACGGGTTCCTCTCGTACCAACAGCGGCCCATCTACCAGTACCAGCTCTACGATCGCCGCTACTGCCCCGACCCGCGCGACGACGACGACACCTTCTGCAAGTCGCCCAACGTCTATCTGCCCGACGGCGCCACCCGCCTCGCCTTCTCGACGCTCACCAACGCCTTCGACGAGCTGACCGGCGGCGGGCACGTCACCTTCAAGCCGAACTACCGCTGGACCTTCGGCGTCACCAGCTACGCGGCGATGCCGTTCTTCCGCCAGTCGCCGCTCGAGCTCGATTTTCAGGAGTACAGCCGCTACCCCACCGGCGGCGCCTTCGGAGCGGTCGGCGTCGACGCCCACACCAGCTTCAAGGAGTTCAACTTCTTCCTCGAGGCGACGCACAACTTCGACGGCCGCTTCGGCACCGGAGGCAAGGGCGGCTACGGCGTCGAGCAGCGCACCACCTTCAGCCCCAGGCAGCACGAGTTCGAGCTCTCGTTGCGTTTCTACGATGAGGGCTTCGGCACGCCCTACTCCCGGCCCATCGCTTCGCCCGACATGCTCGAGGGCCAGCGCGCCCGCAACGAAGCAGGCGCCCGTTTCCGCTGGAGCGCGAAGCTCTCGCGCGACTGGCAGACGCGCGTCACGGCGAACCTGTGGATGAACCCCTGGCCCACCTACGGCGGCGACCCCATGGCGCCGCAGATCGCCAGCCCCGCGGGCGTAGCGAACCTCTGGCTGCTGGGCCGGGTCGACTTCACGGGTTGGTGGTTCTTCCAGCCGGCGCTCTGGGTCGACGTGCGCAACAAGAACCTCGCCTCGTCGGTGCACGGCAGCTGCTCCAGCGGCTACGTGCTCACCGAGGGTGACACCTTCGTGTGTGGCGGCGACTTCTACAAAGTGTCGCTCCGTCTCGAGGCCATTCCGATTCGCCGCAAGCTGTCGGCGATCGTGCAGACCGCGTTCACCTGGCGAGACGACGTTCGTTACAAAGATCGGTTCCGCAACGACGTTCAGGTCTGGGTCGAGCTGCGCGCGCAGCCGGTCGACTTTCTCCAGTTTCGCGTGCGGTCGAAGTACCTGAACGAAGACATCGCCGACAACACCTACCTTGAACAGAGCATCTGGAGCTTCGTGGAAGGCGCGTGGATCTTCGGCAAGGGGAACCGGCTCGCCCTGCGCTACGACCTCTACCAATGGCTCGACGAACGAGCGACCACGGCCAACCGGGTGCCGAACCCCGAGCATCGGCTCCAGGTCGACTTCAGGGCTGCCTTTTGATCATGCGCTCACTCCGACCCGCACTCCTCGCGATCGTTCTGCCGCTGCTGAGCGGCTGCAACACCACCGATCAATCGAAGCGCTTCACGCGCAACGAGACCTCGAGCCTGCTCAAGAAGCTCGAGGTGGTCAGCCTCGATCTGGGTGAGTTCCCCTTCGACGGGCCCAGCGCGGTGATCGACGGCGACACGGTTCGGGTGAAGGGTCTGCAGGCCTCGTTGCGGTTGCTGGCGGTCGACACCGAAGAGACCTTCAAGAAAGACTGGGAGCGCCAGGCGTTCGCGGCGGGCTGGGAAGAGTACAAGAAGAAGATGCGCGGCAACTCGGTGCGCCCGGTGAAGATGGCCACGCCCGCGGGTGAAGACGCCAAACACTTCGCGCAGGACTTCTTCGAAGGCGTCGAAGCGGTGCGCCTCGAGCGCGATCACCCCGGCGAGATCCGCGACTTCTACGGCCGCTACCTCGCGTACATCTTCGCGAAGAAGAACGGCCAGTGGGTCAACTACAACGTCGAGTGCGTGCGCGCGGGGCACAGCCCCTACTTCGTGAAGTACGGCCGCAGCCGCCGCTTCCACCGCGAGTTCGTCGACGCCCAGAAAGAAGCCATCGAGGCCAAACGCGGCATCTGGAAGCCGGGCACGATGCACTACGACGACTACGACGAGCGCCTGCGCTGGTGGGCCGAGCGTGAAGCCGGCATCACCCGCTTCGAGCGCGCGCAGACCGAAAACCCCGAGTCGCACATCGCGCTGACCCGCTGGGACGCCATGCTCAAGCTCGAGCAGCGCCTGGGCCAGGAGGTCACCGTGCTGGGGGCCGTGCAGGAGGTCATTCAGCGAGAGAACGGACCGGCGGTGGTGAAGCTCGCCCGCACCCGCACGCAGAACTTCGACATCGTCTTCTGGGATCGCGACGTGCTGCTCAACACCGGCCTCCAGTTCAAGCGGGGCGAGTACGTGCAGGTGCGCGGAGTCGTACAGAAATACCGCAACTCCAGGGGCCTCGATGCGCTCCAGATGCAGGTAACGTTGCCAGGTCAGGTTCTCGCTCCCAGCGAGGAGCTCGAGCAGATGCTGTCGACTGACTCCAAGGCCGGGAGCAGCGACAAGGATGAGGGAGAATGATGAACCGAATTTCCGTATCGATCGCCGCCGCCGCGGCCTTGCTGATGTCCTGTCCTCCGCCGACGCCGCCTGATGCCTGCCTGGGCCGGGTGGCAGGTGATCTGGTGATCTCCGAGGTGATGCTCGACCCCGAAGGCACCGACACCGGGGGCGAGTGGGTGGAGATCTTCAACACCCTGGGTACGCCGCTCGATCTCAAGGGCCTGACGCTCTACGTGCGCGACACCGATGGTTCGGGCGCCAAGACGCACGCGATCCGCGCGGGCACCGCTCCAGCGCGGGGCTACTTCGTGGCGGGCGACATCCGCTCCGGGCCCAACCCGGCGTGGATCAACTACGCCTATGGCGATGCGCTGGGGTCGATGGGCAACGCGCGCGGCGTGGTGGGCATTCGTTGCGGCATGACCACCCTGGCCGAGCTCACGTACAACACCGCGGCCAAGCCGCAGCGCAGCCGCATGCTCAACGGCGTCAGCGAGCCCACCAGCGCGGTGGCCGCCATCGAAGCGAACTACTGCGACGCGCCCGCAGGCACCGTCTACATCGGCAGCAACGCCGGCACGCCCGGCGTGGCCAACCCGGTGTGCCAGGCCGAAGCCACCTCGGGCACCTGCGTCGACAACGGCACGGTGCGGGCGATGACCTTCCCCAACGAAGGCGACCTCGTCATCAACGAGGTGATGACCAGCCCCTCGGCCGTCTCCGACACCAGCGGCGAGTGGATCGAACTCTACGCGCGCGCCAACGTCGACTTGAACGACGTCACCATTCGGACGTCGACCAGCTCGACGCGCGTCGACAGCCAGACCTGCCTGCGTGTGCAGAGTGGTGAGTATGTGCTGCTGGCCCGCTCTGGCGAAGCCTTCGTCAACGGCGGGTTGCCCACCCCGAAGTACGTCTACGGCGCGCTCTCGCTGTCCGACACCAGCCAGCAGCTGCAGCTGCTGCGCGGCGACGCGGGCACCATCGACTCGGTCTCGCTCCTGGCCTCGACCGCGGGCCGGGCCTGGCAGCTCGACCCGACCAAACAAGACCCCGCCAGCAACGACGACCCGGCGAACTTCTGCCGCGCCCCGCAGCGTTGGGTCGCCGACGCTGGCGGTGACTTCGGCAGCCCCGGCGTCGCGAACCCCTCGTGCGGCAACGTGATCGATTGCACCGGCCGCGCCGCTGGCGACCTGGTGATCACCGAGGTGATGCTCGACCCCGACAGCACCGACACCGGCAACGAGTGGATCGAGATCTTCAACACCAAAGGCACCGACACCGACCTGACGGGCCTGACGCTCTACAAACGCAACGTCGACGGCACGAGCGAGGTGACGCACTCGCTGACCGGTGGTTCGGTGACCACGAACGGCTACTTCGTGATGGGCGACGTGCGCAGCGGCACCAACCCGGCGTGGATCAACTACTCCTACGGCACGGGCCTGGGCGCGCTCACCAACAGCAGCGGCGTCGTCGGCGTGCGGTGCGGCAACACCATCCTCGCTGAGTACACCTACAACACGCCCGCGAAGTCGGCGCGCAGCCGCATGCTCGACGGGG
>JANODF010001052.1:0-7626 GCA_031412555.1 Archangium sp.
GCCGCGTTCGGCAGAGTGGGGTTACCAGCTCGGCTCCGTCTACATTCGCAAGGTGCACTTCCGCGACGTCGCGATGATCCGCGGCATCGAAGAGAAGGTCGTCAACCGCCTGCGGCAGGTGACCTCGGCCATCAGCCAGGACGGCCACAACCAGGTGAACATCATCAAGTCGTCGGCAGACAGCAAGGCCGCCGCCGAGTTCGCCCGTGCCGCCGCGCAGCGCCCCTTCATCGTGGGCAAGGCGCTCCAGGTGATCGCCGCCGATCCCGAGGTGATGGAGGCGATGTTCGAGCTGCTCGAGACGCAGAAGCTGCTCGACAGTGGCGCACCGGTAACGCTGTTGCCCCAGGGCTCGGGTGCGGCGCAGATGTTGATGCCGCTGCTGGCTGCTCAGAACAATCGATAGCCTCTTCGGTCAGGCTCGATCGCATGGAATGTGGTTGCAGGTGCGGCACGCCGTCGTACCTGTTGTGCATGAATACTGAGCTTCGAGTCATCAGCGAAGGAACGGCGGAGCTTCAGCTCCCTCACGCTTGCCCGACGTGCGCAGGCGCCCTGGAACTCCGAATTTCGGCCGATGGCGTGAGGAGCTTCTGCGCCATTTGCCACACCATCGGCCGGCCACGCCTGCAGCAGTACGAGCAGGGTGGCTTCGTGCTCGATTTCCGCGACGTGGGGTCGGCCTGAGGCTTCAGAGGTCGAGTCGTTTGTGGCCTTCGAAGACGGTGAGCACGAGGCAGTGTCGTTCGGTGACCTGATAGACGATTCGGTACTGCTTCAGAAATACCTCGCGAACGTCGTCGCGCAGGAGTTCGGGAACGGGGCGCCCACTGAGCGGGTGGCGCGCTGCGCCTCGGGCAACCGTCATCAGCTTCCTGACCCAATTTCGGGCTGCAACAGGGTCGTCTCTCGAAATGAAGTCGCCGATGCCGGCCAGGTCAGACTCCGCGCGCTCGGTCCACGCGAGCTTCCGGCTCCTCACCTGCGCTTGCCGACGAAACGCGCGTTCATTCGCTTTGACACTGCGTCATCTGAATGAACCCGCCCGGCCTCTGCGTCGGCCAGGCCCTCGTTCAAGGATGCGACGAAGCGAGCCCGATCCGTCAGCTCGTCGTAGGCCTCAGGGGAGAGCAAGACTCCCGCAGGCCGCCCGTTCTGCGTCACCACGAGAGGTGCTCCACCTTCACCGAGCTTGCGAAGCCACTCCGCTGCCTGCGCCTTGAACTCGCTGACGGGGACGAAGTTTTCTGAGATCCGCACGGCTTTCATGGGTCCACCTTTGGTATCAAAAGTAGACCTTTCATAGACCTGAACGCAAGCCATCGTCAGACCGCGTCACTCTGACTGGCCAGGAGGAACTGGTGAGTCCGCATCGCGGGGATCTTCCATGCAGACGAACCGGGTGACTCGCGATCGCTCGACACCGCGTCGACCTTCGCCAGCGCGTCGATCACCGACTGGTTGATGCGGAAGTTCTTGATGGGCGTGGTCACCACACCGTCTTCGATGAGGAACGTGCCGTCACGGGTCAACGCGGTGATGGCCAGCGTCTTCGGGTCGACCACGTTCGAGTACCAGAAGCGGGTGACGAGCACGCCGCGTTTGATGCCGGTGAGCAGGCCCGCGCGCGATGAGGCGCCGGGCGCCAATTCGAAGCCGGTGTACGAGCCCGTGGGCTCGAGTTTCTTCTGCTTCGCCCAGTAGCGGGAGACGGCCAGTGACTCGAGCACGCCCGCCTTCACCCAGGTGCGCGGGGCGAGCGCGAGGCCTTCTCCGTCCCACGGCAACATCGGGGTGGTGCGCGGATCAGAAGTGAGCGTGATGAGCTCGCTCACCAGCTTCTGACCGAGCTTGCCGCTGAACGCCGAGCGGCCTTCGTCGACGGCGCGGCGATCGAGTGAGCTGGTGAAGTACTCGAAGAGTTCTCCCACCGCGGCGGGCTCGAGCACCACCGTGTAGCGGCCCGGCTCCAGCGTCTTCGGCTTGGCCGAGGCGATGGCCTTCTCGGCCGCGATCCGGCCCACCGAGGCGAAGTCGAGCAGCGCACGTTGGCGGGTGCTCAGGGTGCTCCAGCCCGAGCCGGTGCCGTCTTTGGTGCGCGCGGTGACGGAGAAGTCGGCGTCGGTGAAGGGTTGCGCGAGCGAGGCGCCTGCCGAGGTGACCAGGGCGGTGATCCCATCCCAGACCTGCAGGAAACCCGCGGTGAGCAGATCCTTCTCGCGGGAAGGCGCGAGCGCCTGGGTGATGCCTGCGGCTCTGCCCTTCGCATCGAGTCGCGAGAGGGCCTCGTCGCGCAGCGCGCTCTTCGCCACCTTGGTGGGGCCCGACACCGGCATGGTCTCGGGCAACTCAGGCGAGAGGCGCGCGATGGCCAGGGTTCGTTCCACCAGGCCGCGCAACGAGGCTGCGTCGGTCTGGTTGCTGGTCGCCGAGGCAGACCTCAGCCCCAGCTGCACCGACAACGACAGGCTCAGCTCGTCGATCTCACCGGAGGTGGTGATCTCGTTGCGGGCGAAGCGGGTGTGCGCACGGTGCGTGGCCCATACGGCGACGGCGGCCTCTGCTTTGGGCTCGAGGCTCTTCACCACCGCCAGCACCGACTTGCCCAACGCGAGGATCTGCGGCTCGGTGATCATCTCAGCCGCCCTTCTTCGACGCCGAGTTGATCACCGACACGCCGCGGAAACGCGCCGGCGGGCAGACGTGGCTGACCGGGTTCGACTGCATCGGCTCTCCTTTGCCGTCATCGAAAGCCGAACCCATGCGCACGCTCGAGGGTCCTCCGAGGAGATCGCAGCTCTTCCAGAACGCGGGCGTGTTCGATTGGTAGCCCACGTCTTTGAGCGAGCGGGTGACCTTGCCCTTCTTCACTTCGAAGAACATCTGCCCGGTGAATTGGAAGTTGTAGCGCTGGTGATCGATGGACCAGCTGCCCGTGCCCACCACGTAGATGCCGTCGTCGGTCGCCTTGATGAGGTCCTGCACCGAGAGATCCTTCTCACCGGGCGCCAGCGAGACGTTGGGCATGCGCTGGAAGGGCACCGAGGCGTGGTCTTGCGCGTAGCTGCAGCCGCGGGAGGCCTTCTCGCCGATCCACCCCGCTTGCTCGCGGGTGGTCTGGTAGCCGACGAACTTTCCCTTCTCGACCAGGTTCCAGCGCTGCGTGCGCACCCCGTCGTCGTCGTAGCCGCAGGTGGCGAGGCCTCCGGGCGTGGTCTTGTCGGCGTAGAGCGTGACGAGGGGCGCGGCGTATTGCGTGCCGAGCGTGTCGATGGTGGCGAACGAGGTGCCCGCCATGTTCGCTTCGTACCCCAGCGCCCGATCGAGCTCGGTGGGGTGGCCGACCGACTCGTGGATGGTGAGCCAGAGATTGCTGGCGTCGAGGATGAGGTCTTTCTTTCCCGGCTCCACGCTCGGGGAGTTGAGCTTCTGCACCGCTTCTTCTGCGACGCGGGTGGTGTCTTCGAGGAAGTGGCTGGTCTCGAGGTGCTCCCAGCCGGCCTGCAGCGGCTGGCCGTCCCAGCTGCGGCTGACGAACTCGCCGGTCGTCGGGTGAATGGCGGTGGCGGAGTAGTCGGGGCCGATGCGCGTCTGGCTCTGCTCGATCAGCGCTCCGTCTGAGGAGGCGAAGAGCTTCCACTCGAGCCGGGTGCTCAGCGAGGCCTCGCAGAAGTTGATGCCCTTCACGGCGCGGAGCTTTTCGCAGACGGCGAGCAACAACTCGGCCTTGTCGGCGACGGGGATCTTGAAGGGATCTTTTTGGAGCGGCGTTTGCCAGACGTCGACGTGCGCGGGGTTGGGGGCGAGCTCGACCTTCCTGGTGATCACCGCGGCGTTGGCCTTGGCCAACTCGCAGGCGACCTGCGCGAGGCGCGCGCCTTCTTTCGCAACGACCAGGGGAGAAGAGGCGAAGCCCCAGGCTCCGTTGACCAGCACTCGCACGCCGACCCCGAACCGTTCGGCGTCGTTGATGGATTCGACGTGGTCGTCGCGCACTCGCACGCCTTCGTCACGGCGGCGGTGGATGCGCAGGTCGGCGTACGAGGCTCCGGCCCTCTTGGCGGCTTCCAACGTGGCGGCGATCACGTTGAGGTAGGTCGTGTCGGTGACCAGGCCTCTGGCGTGCGCGAGGGCAGGGGCGAGGGCGAGTGATGCTGCGCTCTGGAGCAGGGAACGGCGACTGAGATGCATTGAACGCCCTCACCCTTTCCCTCTCCAGAGGGAGAGGGAAAGAGTTTCAGAGTTTCAGAAGCCGGCCCAGATGAAGTCGAGCGTCGGCAGGATGTTGTTGCTGCGCACGCGCGTGCGTTCGCTGAAGCCATCAGCTCTCGTGGTGACCTGCGTCGCGCCTTGATCGTAGTTGGCGAACAACGCGCCCACCGTGATGCGGCTGTACTGGAAGACCGCGATGTCCAGCCCCAGATGGGCCGTGAAGATGAACGGCGAGATGGCTGCGACAGGGCCCAGGTTCTGGCCTTCGACTTCGAGGTTTCCCTGCTGGCCGGTCACGTAGAGGTTCACCTCGCCGCGCAGGCGCAGGCGATCACCGAACGCGTGATCGTACGCACCGCCCAGCCGCCCGCAGAAGCCGGTGAGCGGCGCTGCGAAGAGGATCTCCAGCGGCGCCAGGAACGAGTTCATCGGCGTCGCGTTGTTCGGCCCCAGGGGAATTCGCAACGCGCCATCGATGCGCACGGTGAGCACGTCGTTGGTGAAGAAGTCACCCGACGCCAGCAACCCCACGCGCGGAATCAGCATGAAGCCGATGTCGTTGGGGCTGGTCGCCCAGGTGGGGAAGAAGAAGCCTTTCATCAACCGCATGCCGAAGGTGGGCATCAGCAGCCCGGCCTCCGCGGTGAGCCGCACGCCCATGGGCAGCTGCCCCTCGGCCACCGGCGGCTTCAAGATCGCGAACCGCGCGTCGAGGTGAGGCGCGACGAAGAAGAGCAGCGGGTTGGCCTGCAGCTCGAACCGGTTGTGAAACGCGATGCGCAGCGGGTTGAAGATGCCCACGCTGTAGCTGCCGCGATTGCCCACGTCGGCGGTGTCGCGCGCGGGGCGGGGTGTGGCCAGAGCCGTGGTGGCCACCAGCACCAGAAGGAGTGCTCTCACGGCAGCACCCACGTTCCCACCACCGGTGCGTGATCAGACAGCCGCGATGGATCACCCACGATGCCCAGCCGACCGGGTTCCTGCAGCACGTCGGTGTTCGCCCACGTCTCCCCCTTGCGGATGAAGAGGTAGTCGAGCGTGCGGTTCCACCTTCCCGGAACGCCTTCGTCATTGACGCCATCGGGGCCCAGCACCGTGTGCGTGAAGAATGGCTGCTGCGCGGTCTCTCCGATGCCGTAACGCGCGAGGGGAATCGACGGCTCATAGTCGTCGTAGAACGGTTTCATCACCGAGGGCGTGTAGGGCGGCTGCTCGTATTCGGTGCCCTTGCTGCTGGCGCGTTCGTCCATGAAGCCGGCCAGCCGGAGCTTGCCTTCGCAGGACTCAGGCGTGCCGGCCTCTGCTTTTTCATCGCAAACGGGAGGCAGCTCGTTGAAGTCGCCGCCGATCACCCACGGCATCGTCTCTTCCTGGAGCACGTCGTAGATCTGCTTGATCTGCTTTTGCTTGGTGCCGTCGAAGTCGTAGGCCTCGGTGTGCACCACGTACGCCGCGACGGTGCGATCACCCAGATTGATCTCGGCGCGGCCGATCGCTCGCTTGATGTAAAAGGTCGCCGTCAGGGCATCCTGGTCGGTGCGATCGACCTGCCGAATGCGCTCGGCTTTGGTGATCGGGTAGCGCGAGAAGAGGGCGTTGCCCAGGGTGACCCGGCCGACGCCTTCAGACGGCACGTAGCGCGCGTTCCACGTCTCATCGAACGTGGCGTACTGGAGGTTGGTGTTCTCCAGGAGGAAGCGCACCTGATCGATGTACGCGCTGCGTTTGCTGTCGACCTCGATCTCCTCGGCCATGAAGATGTCGGGGTCGTATTCCTTGATGAGCGCAGCGACCCTGGTGAGGCAGTCGGTCGTCTCGGCCTCGGTGAGCTGAACGCGATCGCCCCAGAAGTCGAACCAGAAGTCGACGCGGCAGGCGCCGTACTTGACGTTCCACGCCATCACCTTGAGGCCGATGGGGTTCGCCACGGGCGCAGGGTGTTCGGCGTTCGCCTTGTAGCGGGGCACTTCTTCCCGCGTGAAGTTCATCGGGTCGGCCACCCATTCACAGGAGGCCAGCAGCGGGACCAACAGCAGGAGCTTTCGCATCGCGGGGGCATGGTACCGCCGCCCGCGACCGGGGTGAGGTCTAGTTGCGCCGCCGACGCCGCAGCAGTGCGAGGCCGAGCAAGGCGAACACGCCTGCCGGAGCACCCGAACAACCCGTCCCGGTCGCTTCCCAAACTTCATTCCCGCTGCCCGCATCCGGCTCGGTCACCGCAACGGGCTCCGGCTGCTGCACTGCAGAGCCTGCATCAGGCGCCGGCACCACGACCTGGCCCGCATCGACTTCCGGTTCACCCGCATCCACCTCGACCGGATCAGGCGAGCCCGCATCGACCCCACCCGCGTCAGGGACCCCCGCATCCATCACACCGGCATCCCGCACGCCCGCGTCGACCACCACGCCGGCATCAGGCACCACCACCACCACACCCGCGTCCGGATCCGCCGGCGGCACATACGTGCTGCCCGCGCTCACCAGCGTGACGGTGACGCGAAGCTGCGTGGGCATGTACTTCGCCGACTCGGTCGCCCCGACATTCTCCGGGGCAGGCTTGCCGTTGTTGGTGTCCTTCAAGATGAGCGCAATGTCGCGCACGCCCTGAGACCAGTTGAGCGACGAGTATTGGTAGAAGCTCGTGAACGGCGTGGTCCACGTGTAGACGCCGGTCGTGGTGTACGCGGGCGCCTGGTTGGTGCACGCGTAGCTGGGCGAGCCGTCGAAGCAGATCTGAAACCGGGTCGCGACGTTGGTGGGCTTGGTGAAGACCTCGAGCCGAACGACCGCGGTGCCATGCGCGTAGTCGACCGGTGAGGTCCAGTTCGAAGGCGAGCCCGGCAACGGCGGCAGCACGTAGTGCGAGTCGTGCGTGGTCGTCCCTGAATGGGTGTACGTGACTTCAGTGACCACCAC
Source organism: Archangium sp. (assembly GCA_031412555.1). Taxonomy (GTDB): domain Bacteria; phylum Myxococcota; class Myxococcia; order Myxococcales; family Myxococcaceae; genus Archangium_A. The sequence continues at coordinate 7,129 of JANODF010001052.1, forward strand.
CTGCGCGGCGAGACTGGTCGTCGCGAGGGTCAACAGACTGAGGAGCGCAATTCGCATGGGCACTTCTCTCCCATTTCGCGCTCAGCCTGTGCACCCGTCACCCGGGCAGGAAGGGAAGTGTGCCTACTCCGCGCCCATGGAGGTCTCGCCACCCGCGCGCTTGAGGCCGAGTGACTTCATCTTCTTGTAGAAGTGGCCACGTTCGAGATCGAGCAGGCGCGCCGCTTCAGTGGCGTTGTCGCGGCTGAAAGACAACGCGCCCAGAATGATCTCCCGCTCGGCTTCTTCCACCTGATCTCTGAACGTTTTGTCTGCCCGGTAACGCGGCATCGGCAGTGCGGGAGGCGGCGCGATGACCGGCGGGGCACCTTCCACCACGGGAGTGCTGGAAGCAGCCGGGCTGTTGCGACGGCGCGGCAACAGCGCATCGGCTTCTGCACCCGTGACGAGCGGGCCTTCACACAGAATGGCCAGCCGCTCGACGAGGTTGCGCAGCTC
>JANODF010001053.1:0-4814 GCA_031412555.1 Archangium sp.
CGCTGCCCGAGGGGCCAGAGAAAGAAACGGTGCGGCTCTTCTACGTGGAGGGCGAGCTGTCGGCCCGGGAGATCGCGGAGAAGCTCGGCGTCGGCAAGAGCGCGGTGACCATGCGCCTCGAACGCTTTCGCACGCGCGTGCGCCGTGAGCTGATGCTCGACGTGCTCAAGCGGAGGTGGGAGCCATGAGCGCGCACCTCGACCCCGCCCGCTGGCAGGCGCTGCTCGTCACGCCGGATCCCGAACTGCTCGCGCACCTCGAGGCAGGCTGCGACACCTGCGACGACTTCCTGGCGTCGCTGCCCGGTCTCGACGGTGAGGTCGATCGGGCGTTGCTTGCGGTCGCTCCCCGGGCGCGTTCGGCCGACGAGTTGTCCTGGGCCCGTTTTCGCCGCCGCCACCGCGCGCCTCGCCGCTTGCTCATCGCGGCCGCGGCGGTCGCCGTGCTCGCCAGCGTCTCGTGGGCGTTGTTTCCGACGACCGAACCTCCCTCCGGGCTCAAGGGGAGTGGCCGCCCCCAGCTCGAGCTTCGTGCGGCACGTGAGGCTCCGGGGGGAGCGCTCACGCTCGTCGACGACGGCGCGCAGGTGCCCGCGAACGCAGCGCTCGTCTTTCAGGTGCGCTCGAACTTCGCCGGGCCCGCGCGCTTCTTCGTGCAGCGGGGCGCGCGTGCGCCGGTCGAACTGGCGCAGCTCGGCCTGGTCGAAGGTGCGCAAGAGCTCGAGGCCGGAGACGACGGGCTGCTGGGCTTCTCGCTGCGGGGTGAACGCGGCCCGCTGCAGCTCTGGTTGGTGGCTTCGGAATCACCGATCTCGGCCGAGGCCGCGCTGGCGGCGATCCAGACGGGTGCAGGCGAAGGGGTCGCGCTCGGTCACGTTCGGGTGGAGGTCGTCGACCCGTGAGACGTCTTGCGCTGGTGGGGTCGATCCTCTGCTGCGCCTGCGCGCACAGTGAGGGTGAAAAGGGTGGGCTGGTGACGGTGAAGGCCTCGCCCGAAGAGGTGCAGCGGGCCTTCTCGGGGCGGCGCTTCGCGTTGTTGATCGGCATTCCGCAGGGTGGAGACGATCGCTGGCCGGCGCTGCGTTTCGCGCGCAAAGACGTCGACGATCTCGGTGCCGTGCTGCAAGACCCTCTGCGGGGGCGCTTCTCGAAGGTCGAGCTGCTCACCTCGCCCCAGCAGACGACGCGCGCCGCGTTGGAGGCCGCGGTCGATCGGCTCGCCGCGCTCGCCACGCAGCCTGACGACGTGGTGGTGGTCTACGTGTCGGCGCACGGCACGCTCGCGCTCGATTCGCGAGGTGAGCTGGAGCGTTACCTCGTCACCAGCGACGCGTCGTTTCGCCGGGTCGCCGAGACCGCCTTGCCCGTCGAGCGCATTTCCCGGGCGCTGAGCCGCTCGGCTTCCCGCCGGCGCGTGGTGGTGCTCGCCACCTGTCACTCGGGGAGCGGCAAGTCGCTCTTGCCCGAAGAAGTCGCCGCCGAGCTCGCCTCGCGCAAAGGCAGCCCGCTGCGGCCCCTGGAGGAGGTCTCGCGCGCCACCATCGTGCTCTCGGCCAGTGATTTCCTCGAGACGGCGCGTGAAGACGAGACGCTGCAGAACGACGTGTACACGCACTTCCTGGTCGAGGCGCTCTCTGGTGGGGGCGATCGCAACGGCGACGGCGCGGTCACCGCGACCGAAGCGCACGACTTCGCCCGGCGGCGCACGTACACCTTCTCGCGAGGCCGGCAGCGGCCCGCAGCCGAGCTGGTCGAAGTGGGCGCTGACCCCGTGGTGCTGACCGGCGACGTGAAACGTTCGGGTCAGCCTGAGCTCTATTCCTACGCGGCGCGGCTCGATGGCTTCTCGCTGCGCGTCGACGGAGAGGATCGCGCAGAGCTCCCAGGTGGCGCGGCGGTGGGCCCCGGCGTGCACCGGGTGGAGCTCACCAAGGGCGGCCAGACGCTGCTCTCCGAAGAGGTGCAGCTGACGGAAGGCGAACGGCTCGACGTCGATTCGCTCCGCAAGCCCGAGCCCTTCGTGGCCGTCACGCTCACCGGGGGCGCGTTTGGGTTCATCGACGCCGCCAGTCAGCAGCAGCTGCTGCCCATCGCACCCGCAGTCGGCGCTTCGGTGCGTTTCGAGCGGGTGTTGGTGCGCCGCATTTCGCTGGAGATCGATCTGAGCGGTTTTGGTGGAAAGCAGGCCCTCACGCTCGAGGGCAACCAGGTGCCGTTCGGATGGTCCAGCTTCCTCGCCGGCGTCTCGCTGGCCTGGCAGTGGGACTGGCGCGCGCTCTCGATGTGGGTGGGCCCCCGTGTGGCCGTTCTCTGGGTTCAGCGGTCCTTCACGTTCGACACGTACGACAAGACCCAATCAGCGCTTTCGGTGACGCCCGGGTTGTTGGTGGGCGCCTCCGTGCGGTTCACCCCGAGGTGGGAGTTCTCGGTGAACCTGCAGGGCATGGTGGTGGCGGTGGTGGTCGATGGTGCGACGCAGGTGTTGGGCTTCGCCGGCGGTTGGGCCGGCCTGGGGTACCGCTTCTGATGAGAGCCTCCGCCTTCATCGTGGGTGTGGCAGCCAGCTGCTTCGTGGCCTGCGGGAGCCTCGACAATGAACCGCTGCGCAGCGGCGTCATTCGCGGTCGGCTTGCCGGCACCGACGCCAGCGCGCTGGTCGCAGTGCTGGGCCGTGACGAGCTGGTCACCCGGCCCGATGCCGAGGGCCGTTTCGAGCTGAGCCCCGTGCCGCTCGGCAAAGCGGAGCTCCTCGTGGTGATCAACGCGCTCCAATCACGTCGCCTCCTGGTGGACGTCGGCCCGGCCAGCATCGTCGAGCTGGGGGCGATCGAACCGGCGCCGTCGGTGGAGTTCGAGGTGTACGTGAAGGCCCCCGGTGGCCAGCGCGTCACGGGCGGTTCGGTGACGCTCCTCGGCACGCCCCTGGTGAAGTCGATCAAGCCGCCCGAAGACGAGGCCGAGTTCAAGGTGCCCCCGGGTTGTTACGAGGCGCTGGTGTCGGTGCCGGGCCTGGGCACGGCGACCGCCAACGGCTGCGTCGTCGCGGAGCCCTTCGAGCAGATCGTCGTGCTCCCGGTGCCCGATGGCTCTCCGGGCCGCGAGGGGTGTGTGGTGACCGGCTGTAGGAGTCTGCTCACGTGTCAGGCCGACTTCAGCTGCCGCTGAGCTTCGGGGAACGGTGACCCCGCCCCGCGGGAATGCGATGCTCCGCCCATCCTTCCCCCCGGAGCAACACCCATGATTCGAGGTCTCGTCGTCAGCACGCTCACCGCCGTTCTGCTCTCTGCCTGTGGCGGAACGGGCACGCTCTACGTGAGCGCCCGCTTCTCTTCAGACGGCAGCACGCCCAGCTCGCGCGCGCGGGTGGTCGTTCGTGAAGCGGCCACCACGGGCGCGCTGGTGCTCGACGCGCAGGTGTTCGTCACCGGCAGCAAGATGCCCAAGACCGGCATTCCTTTCGCGATGAACTCGATGGACTACCGGGTCGATGGCTTCGGGTGGGACGAGTCGTTGCGCCTCGAAGTGGTGCGCGGCAGCGACCGCGTGGAGGCCACCGTGCAGTCGCCCGGCTTCTCGGTGCTCACCGCCCCCACGCAAGACGGCTCGGTGGTGAAGGCCAACGGGTTGCTGGTCACCTGGCGCGACGCGAACAACGTGCCGTCCGACATCGCGCGCGTGCAGCTGCAGCAGGCCGACATCGACGTGACGCTCGCCGAAGACAAGTTCCAGTACCGCATCGGCGCCGACCCGCTGGTGGTGAACGATCGCGAGACCGTCTACCTCGAGCGCAGCAACGAGATCGCCCCCGAAGGCGCCGCGCCCGGGTCGATCATCTCGGCCACCACCACGCACGCCATCAACTTCAAGGTCGAGTAAGCGCGGGCCACGACCTGCCTCAGGAGACAGCTGCCGACACCCCGCGTTCGGTGTAGGCCTGCGGCATGTCGAAATCGGTCGCAATTGGCGTGTTGATCTTCGTGGCGGGAATCGTGGTGGGCCGCATCAGCGTGCTGATGAACCAGCCGCAGGTCGCCACGCTCACCCCGGTCGCCGCAGCGCCCGCGCCTGTCATGGCGCCTCCCAGCGGCGGCTCGGGTGTGCTCACCGGCACCATCGCTGAGGTGATTCAGGTCTCGCAGTACACCTACCTGCGCCTCGAGTCGGGCGAGTGGGCCGCCGTTCCTTCCGCGCCCGCGCTCGCCGTGGGCCAGCCGGTTTCAGTCTCGCTGCAGAACGAGATGACCGACTTCACCAGCCCTTCGTTGGGCCGCACCTTCGCGAAGATCTGGTTCGGCGCGCTCGAAGGTGCAGCGCCGGTCGCGCGTGCTCCCGCGGCCCAGGCGGCGCCGCCCGAGGTGAAGGCGGCGTTGCAGGCCGTGGGCTCCAGCGCGGCGTTGACGTTGCGCGTGGTGGACGTGTTCTCTGAGCGCAAGGCGCTGGCGGGGCAACGCGTGAAGGTGTCCGGCACGGTCGACCGGGTGAACTTCGTGCAGGGCATTCACTACGTGCACTTGAAGGACGGCACCGGGGCCGCGGCCGACAAGACGGATGACTTGTTGTGCTTGAGCAGTGTCGAGGTGGCCAAGGGCGCGGCGGTGACCGTCGAAGGGCTCATCGTGCTCGACAAGGACGTGGGCATGGGCCCGGTGTCCGTCGTGCTCGATCAGGCTCAGGCCCGGTAGCTGGGGGGGGGCCCCCCGCCCCCCCGTCACACCCTCTGGCCCACCCCCCCCCCCCCGGGGGGTGCGGGGGGGGTTGGGGCCCCAGCTACCGGGCCTGAGCCTGATCGAGCACGACGGACACCGGGCCCATGCC